>NZ_CP159992.1:5157500-5440000 GCF_040702995.1 Paenibacillus sp. AN1007 | reverse complement strand
ACTGCCGGTGACAAACCGGAGGAAGGTGGGGATGACGTCAAATCATCATGCCCCTTATGACCTGGGCTACACACGTACTACAATGGCCGGTACAACGGGCAGTGAAGCCGCGAGGTGGAACCAATCCTAAAAAGCCGGTCTCAGTTCGGATTGCAGGCTGCAACTCGCCTGCATGAAGTCGGAATTGCTAGTAATCGCGGATCAGCATGCCGCGGTGAATACGTTCCCGGGTCTTGTACACACCGCCCGTCACACCACGAGAGTTTATAACACCCGAAGTCGGTGGGGTAACCGCAAGGAGCCAGCCGCCGAAGGTGGGATAGATGATTGGGGTGAAGTCGTAACAAGGTAGCCGTATCGGAAGGTGCGGCTGGATCACCTCCTTTCTATGGAGAATCGTCTTCTGCAATGAAGACATTCAAAACTAAAATCTAGCCAGGTCGGCTAGTTGCTCACTCGTTGCTCAGTTTTGAGAGCTCAAACTCTCAATCATCTCATTTTTTCGACCGACACTTATGGTGAACGGACCGAAGAAACCGATTTGTTCTTTGAAAACTAGATATCGAAACGAAACAAACGCGAATTAGAACATTCCTTTTAAGGATGAATGCTGGCTCGGTTCAAGTAACCGAACAACAATCATCCGAGCTGAACTTGTGTCAACAAGTGAAGTGTTTATAAGGTAGATTGCTGGAGCGAGTGATCGAAATGGAGCGACTTTTGGCTTTGAACGAAGTTCAAAACAAGGGAAGCGACAGCTCGAACACGAGCGAACTGGTTAAGCTGCTAAGAGCACACGGAGGATGCCTAGGCGCTAGGAGCCGATGAAGGACGTGGCGAACAACGATACTGCCTCGGGGAGCTGTAAGCAAGCTTTGATCCGGGGATGTCCGAATGGGGAAACCCAGCTGGGGTAATATCCAGTTACTCACAACTGAATACATAGGTTGTGCAGAGGCATACCAGGGGAACTGAAACATCTAAGTACCCTGAGGAAGAGAAAACAATAGTGATTCCGTCAGTAGCGGCGAGCGAACGCGGAGAAGCCCAAACCAAAGAGCTTGCTCTTTGGGGTTGTGGGACGTCTCACATGGAGTTACAAAGGAACCGGTTAAGCGAAGAGGTCTGGAAAGGCCCGCCAAAGAAGGTAAAAGCCCTGTAATTGAAAGTCTGTTCCCTCCGAGACGGATCCCGAGTAGTGCGGGGCACGTGAAACCCCGTATGAATCCGGCAGGACCATCTGCCAAGGCTAAATACTTCCTAGCGACCGATAGTGAAGCAGTACCGTGAGGGAAAGGTGAAAAGCACCCCGGAAGGGGAGTGAAATAGAACCTGAAACCGTGTGCTTACAAAAAGTCAGAGCCCTATGTTGCGAACTTGTTCGTCAACAGGGTGATGGCGTGCCTTTTGTAGAATGAACCGGCGAGTTACGTTCCCGTGCAAGGTTAAGGTGAAGAGCCGGAGCCGCAGCGAAAGCGAGTCTGAATAGGGCGATGTAGTACGTGGACGTAGACCCGAAACCGGGTGATCTACCCCTGTCCAGGGTGAAGGTGCGGTAACACGCACTGGAGGCCCGAACCCACGCACGTTGAAAAGTGCGGGGATGAGGTGGGGGTAGCGGAGAAATTCCAATCGAACTCGGAGATAGCTGGTTCTCCCCGAAATAGCTTTAGGGCTAGCCTCGGAAAACAGAGTCGTGGAGGTAGAGCACTGATTGGGTGCGGGGCCCGCAAGGGTTACCAAGCTCAGTCAAACTCCGAATGCCATAGACTTACTTCCGGGAGTCAGACAGTGAGTGCTAAGATCCATTGTCAAAAGGGAAACAGCCCAGACCATCAGCTAAGGTCCCCAAGTGTGTGTTAAGTGGGAAAGGATGTGGAGTTGCACAGACAACCAGGATGTTGGCTTAGAAGCAGCCATCATTGAAAGAGTGCGTAATAGCTCACTGGTCGAGTGACTCTGCGCCGAAAATGTAACGGGGCTAAACACACCACCGAAGCTATGGCTTGATGCTTTGCATCAGGGGTAGGGGAGCGTTGTATAAGGGTTGAAGGTGTACCGTAAGGAGCGCTGGACATTATACAAGTGAGAATGCCGGTATGAGTAACGAAAAGATCAGTGAGAATCTGATCCGCCGAAAGCCTAAGGGTTCCTGAGGAAGGCTCGTCCGCTCAGGGTAAGTCGGGACCTAAGGCGAGGCCGAAAGGCGTAGTCGAAGGACAACAGGTCGAAATTCCTGTACCACCGTAAATCGTTACGAGCGATGGGGGGACGCAGTAGGGTAGTGACGCAGGCTGATGGATGCCTGTCCAAGCAGTAAGGCTGATGTGTAGGCAAATCCGCACATCATAAGGCTGAGCTGTGATGGGGAGTGAAAATTACAGTAGCGAAGGTCATGATCTCACACTGCCAAGAAAAGCCTCTAGCCAGATGAAGGTGCCCGTACCGCAAACCGACACAGGTAGGCGAGAAGAGAATTCTAAGGCGCGCGGAAGAACTCTCGTTAAGGAACTCGGCAAAATGACCCCGTAACTTCGGGAGAAGGGGTGCCCCGGTAGTGTGAATAGCACGAGGGGGCCGCAGTGAAAAGGCCCAAGCGACTGTTTAGCAAAAACACAGGTCTGTGCGAAGCCGTAAGGCGAAGTATACGGGCTGACGCCTGCCCGGTGCTGGAAGGTTAAGGGGAGTGGTTAGGGAGTAATCCCGAAGCTGTGAACCGAAGCCCCAGTAAACGGCGGCCGTAACTATAACGGTCCTAAGGTAGCGAAATTCCTTGTCAGGTAAATTCTGACCCGCACGAATGGCGTAACGACTTGGGCGCTGTCTCAACGAGAGATCCGGTGAAATTTTAATACCTGTGAAGATGCAGGTTACCCGCGACAAGACGGAAAGACCCCATGGAGCTTTACTGCAGCTTGATATTGAATTTGGGTACGATCTGTACAGGATAGGTGGGAGCCTTTGAAGCATGAGCGCCAGCTTGTGTGGAGGCACCGTTGGGATACCACCCTGATCGTATCTAGGTTCTAACCTGGTGCCCTTAGCGGGTACGGGGACAGTGTCAGGTGGGCAGTTTGACTGGGGCGGTCGCCTCCTAAAGAGTAACGGAGGCGCCCAAAGGTTCCCTCAGAATGGTTGGAAATCATTCGAAGAGTGCAAAGGCATAAGGGAGCTTGACTGCGAGACCTACAAGTCGAGCAGGGACGAAAGTCGGGCTTAGTGATCCGGTGGTACCGCATGGAAGGGCCATCGCTCAACGGATAAAAGCTACCCTGGGGATAACAGGCTTATCTCCCCCAAGAGTCCACATCGACGGGGAGGTTTGGCACCTCGATGTCGGCTCATCGCATCCTGGGGCTGAAGTAGGTCCCAAGGGTTGGGCTGTTCGCCCATTAAAGCGGTACGCGAGCTGGGTTCAGAACGTCGTGAGACAGTTCGGTCCCTATCTGTCGTGGGCGTAGGAAATTTGAGAGGAGCTGTCCTTAGTACGAGAGGACCGGGATGGACGTACCGCTGGTGTACCAGTTGTTCCGCCAGGAGCACCGCTGGGTAGCTATGTACGGACGGGATAAGCGCTGAAAGCATCTAAGCGTGAAGCCCCCCTCAAGATGAGATTTCCCAGTATGTAAGACCCCTTGAAGACGACGAGGTAGATAGGCTGGGGGTGGAAGTGCAGCAATGCATGGAGCTGACCAGTACTAATCGGTCGAGGGCTTATCCAATAGCAGGTTTTAAGTCGCGTGAGTTTCGTTTCGAATCTAGTTTTCAGAGAACAACACTCTGAATGACATGAAAATCGGTACATCCCTTAAGGTGTGGTTGGTTTTCAGTTTCAACTGAATGGAAAGAAGTACAACTTCGATCCAATCGCGTTTGGTGGCGATGGCGGAGGGGTTCCACACGTACCCATCCCGAACACGACCGTTAAGCCCTCTAGCGCCGATGGTACTTGGACCGCAGGGTCCTGGGAGAGTAGGACGCCGCCAAGCGATTCCCTTTGGGATATTTTTTTTGCCTCCCTTGTTAGGGAAATGGGATAAACATGCGGGCCTTTAGCTCAGTTGGTTAGAGCGCACCTCTGATAAGGGTGAGGCCGGTGGTTCGAGTCCACCAAGGCCCATAGTAACTAAATAAGAAGTACATGAATGGGGCCATAGCTCAGCTGGGAGAGCGCCTGCCTTGCAAGCAGGAGGTCAGCGGTTCGATCCCGCTTGGCTCCACCATTCCCTGATAGCTCAGTTGGTAGAGCACTCGACTGTTAATCGAGTTGTCACAGGTTCGAGTCCTGTTCGGGGAGCCATGGAGAGGTGTCCGAGCTGGCCGAAGGAGCACGATTGGAAATCGTGTAGGCGTCACAAGCGTCTCGAGGGTTCGAATCCCTCTCTCTCCGCCACAATTATTTTAGCAGGGCCCGTTGGTCAAGGGGTTAAGACACCTCCCTTTCACGGAGGTAACAGGGGTTCGAATCCCCTACGGGTCATATATATGGAGGCTTAGCTCAGCTGGGAGAGCATCTGCCTTACAAGCAGAGGGTCGGGGGTTCGATCCCCTCAGCCTCCACCATATATTTTTATTAATGACGCGGGGTGGAGCAGCCCGGTAGCTCGTCGGGCTCATAACCCGAAGGCCGCAGGTTCAAATCCTGCCCCCGCAATTGCAGCTTTCCTAACCGAAAGTGATCTGGAACCGTGGTGTAGTTGGCCTAACATGCCTGCCTGTCACGCAGGAGATCGCGGGTTCGAATCCCGTCGGTTCCGCCATCTTTAATTTTTTACACCGTGCCGGTGTAGCTCAACTGGTAGAGCAACTGACTTGTAATCAGTAGGTTGGGGGTTCAAGTCCTCTCGCCGGCACCATTTTAGTATTTTGCATTCAGAAGGTTATAAAGAGTATAATATATATTCTGAGGGTAATACTAAAAACTCATGCAATGATGTTTAACTGTTATGGCGATCGTGGCGAAGTGGTTAACGCACCGGTTTGTGGATCCGGCATTCGGGGGTTCAATTCCCCTCGATCGCCCCATCAATTTTCTTAATGGGGATTAGCCAAGCGGTAAGGCAACGGACTTTGACTCCGTCATGCATAGGTTCAAATCCTATATCCCCAGCCATTTACTATGAGTCATTAGCTCAGCTGGTAGAGCACCTGACTTTTAATCAGGGTGTCGAAGGTTCGAATCCTTCATGACTCACTTTCATATTATGCGGTCGTGGCGGAATTGGCAGACGCGCACGGTTCAGGTCCGTGTGGGCTAACCCCCCGTGGAGGTTCGAGTCCTCTCGACCGCACCAATTGTTTTGCGGAAGTGGCTCAGCGGTAGAGCATCGCCTTGCCAAGGCGAGGGTCGCGGGTTCGATTCCCGTCTTCCGCTCCAATATTTGCGCCCTTAGCTCAGCTGGATAGAGCGTTTGACTACGAATCAAAAGGCCGGGAGTTCGAATCTCTCAGGGCGCGCCATTATTTCCTTTCATATCGGGATGTAGCTCAGCTTGGTAGAGCACCTGGTTTGGGACCAGGGGGTCGCATGTTCAAATCGTGTCATCCCGATTTTTGTTTATGCGGGTGTAGTTCAATGGTAGAACTTTAGCCTTCCAAGCTAATAGCGTGGGTTCGATTCCCATCACCCGCTTTCTTCTTTAATAAGGAACACCTGCAGATTGCAGGTGTTTTTTTGTTGTAGTTGGATATGCATATGGTCACAGCTTACCTCCCGCCTGGCATAAAATGTCTCGAATTAAATTCATAATGAGATTATAAAAAAAGAGCTCCTTTTCCTGCATCAGTACGCACAGGAAAGGAGCTCTCATTATGGATTAGATCCTGAAATCTGTTTACGATTCAATCCAGTTTCATACAACTTTAATATCTTTCCAGAATGGTCTGCGTCTTCAGCCCATCGGCAGGGATTAACCAATTCTTGTTTTGAAGCAATTGCAGCAGCTGGCTGCGTAGACCAGTGACGGCTGCCGGGTCGTCTGTTTTGAATGAAACCTCGACGATATTCTCCGTACCTGTGCCTGTGACGCTGCGGATTGGCCATACCTCCAGGGTAAGCTCCTGACCGTTCCATGTGCCTTCATACCGCTGGAAGGTGATGGGGCCAAAAGCACGGGCCTGTGTCAGCTGTTGTTTGCCCCAGTTAGAGGCAGACCAGTTTTTCAATTTACCGGGGAGTTTGTCCAGCAGCAGGTTCAGGGCATCTTTCTCGGAAGGCAGCTGTGTGCCAGTTATTCTGCTATCTACTTTCTTTGTATTGGAGAAGCTCAAGGTCTGTTTGCCATATCCCCAGTCAATCTCTGCCTCATAGTTATCATCTGATGAATCAAAACCTTCCTGGTTTGCAAGTGTCAACGCTGCATCGATGTCCCCGTTAATGACAGGATAACGCTTTTTATAGGTTAACTCGTAGTTGTTTTTATCATCCTTTTTGCGAAAACGGACATTCCAGCCTTCTGCATCCAATCCGAGAGCATGGGTATCAAAGTATTCTACATTGATATGTCGTGGTGCAGCATTCAGCCCAAGGGTCTGAATGGTTTCACTTCGGGGTGTCCCGTCGTTATTTAATACAAGCTCCGGCTTCGCTAGAAACTTCACTTCATATGCGGGAACGGCGTTGGCAGCGGCGGAAGCCTGCGGCGTTTCCAGAAATGTCAGTCCACTTCCCATAGTGACAATGCTCAGCATCAAAGAGACGGCTGCCTTTTTCCATTTTTTCAAGACCAATCACTCTCCTAATCGGAATTAACGTACAGTCCTCACTTTAACGTCAGAGAATGTGAGGGCGATTAAAGGGAAGCGCACATTACGTTAACCCTGCATAGATTTCATGAATGGTCAGCCATAGTTTATAACGGTTCAACTGACAGGCTCAGACGGCATAGCAGCGGTCCTCATACCGATAACCTCGCGCAGCACGGTTTGGAAGCGATCGACTTGAACAGAAGGATGGCGGTCCTTGTTATGTATCATATAGATATGACGCGGTGCCTGCTCTCCCGGAATAGGGAGCACGTGAATGATTCCTTGTCGTTCTTCCCACTGTACTGCCATCCGTGACATGAACGAGATATGACCACCGATTAATACGAGCTGTTTGATCGCCTCCAGAGAATCCATCTCAACTGTACTCCGCAGCCGGATATCATGCTGTTCAAGCCATTGGTTGGTCAGCTTTCGTGTACTTGACTCATCACCATGTAACGCGAAGGGGACTTGTACGATATCTTCAGGATGCAGCAATTCTTTATGCGCTAACCCATGCTTGGGAGAGCAGATAAGCACGAGATCATCCTCACACAGCGTCTCTGAGTGTAATGTGGGTCCAACAAACGGCTCTGACGAGATGATACCGAGATCAAGCTGATGTCGGATGACCATCTCGCGGATGACCGGGGCCGGTTTAATCGACAACACCAATCCAATGCCGGGAAACACCTGAGAGAAGGAATGCAGCATCGCAGGAAGCAGATACGTAGCGGGTACATAACTTGCTCCAATATGGAGCGTACCCCGGTACAGACTGCCGTATTCTTTGACTACACGGCGTGCCTCCTGGGTCAGTGCATTGATTTTGACAGAATAATGAAGCAAAGCTTGTCCAGCCTCGGTTAGAAATGTCTTTCCACTACGTGATTCGAATAAACGTACTCCCATCTCTTCCTCCAGCGACTTCATATGAAAGGTGACGGTCGGCTGTTTAATCCCCAGTAATTCTGCCACACTTGTCATATGATGATGCTTGTCGATCAGCTCGACAATTTGCAATTTAATCAGATTCAACCTCTCCGCACTCCTCTCGTTTCCATACACCTCTTTGGTGTTCATGACAATACGATGCTTTCGATGAGAAAAAATGATGTCATATCTATAGATTTAATCTATGAAGATCAACAGAATTCATCCAAAAAGTTAATTCCCATTTTACAAACATAACAAACAACTCTCGAAGGCGAGCGTTAGACTGAGAACAGTACAGCAAAGAATGCAGGAAAGAAGCAGAAAGGAAGCTGTTCAGTACCAGAGAAGTACACAGGGAATAAGCCTAAATAGGTCAGGCAGCCTAACGAGACCAGTGCAAAAGAGGAACGCGAGAGGTCAATATATCAAGAAACCATCTGAAATAAGCACAAGAGATCAATCCAAGAAATAAGTACAAAGATTTAACACAGAAGATAAGTACAAAAGACAGGCAGGGATGCTCATGAAACTGGAGTTAACGGGAGTTCAAAAATCATTTCATCAAATTCCTGCACTACTGCCCACTGATCTGACGCTTGAACATGGAAAATTCACAACGCTGCTCGGCCCTTCGGGCTGCGGTAAAACGACGCTGCTCCGCATGATTGCCGGGCTGGAACAGCCGGATGCGGGGGAGATTCGTGCAGATGGTGAATATATCTACTCTGCAGCCAAGCGGATCGATACACCGACACACAAGCGCAATCTGGGGATGGTGTTTCAGGATTTTGCACTATGGCCGCATATGACGGTATATGAGAACGTGGCTTTTGGTCTGAAAGCCGGCAAACAGAAGTCTGATCTGCGGCAAAAGGTGAATGAAGCCCTCGGCATGGTTCGCCTGCAAGGCATGGAGGATCGGTACCCACATCAGCTGTCGGGTGGACAGCAGCAGCGGGTTGCTTTTGCCAGAGCGGTAGCCGTGAAGCCGGGTGTTATCTTGTTTGATGAGCCGCTGAGCGCACTGGATGCGGTGCTTCGGGAAGAGATGCGGATTGAGATGATGTCACTGGTGCGTGATATGGGGCTAACTGCCCTGTATGTGACGCATGATCAGATCGAGGCAATGTCAATGTCGGATGAGATTGTGGTGATGCAGAAGGGGCGGATTTTGCAAAAAGGTACCCCGGAAACGATCTACTCCGCACCAAGTGGCCCTTATGTCGCGTCGTTTATCGGAAAGTCTAACTGGCTTACGCCGAATGAATCCATGGTTCGTCCGGAACATGTGACCTGGAGCAAAACAGAGCATGACGATTTGGGCTATCCCGGAATCATCCGCAGCGTCAGTTATGTAGGAGAACGCTACGAGGTACGTGTGCAGATGGAAGGGCTGGACGTGTGGACGGCATATGCGAACCAAAGAGTAAGCATTGGCGAGAGAGTACAGCTCTATGTATCGCCGGACCGAATCTGCCGGATGTTTGATCAGCAGGAGAGCGATAGCCATTCTGGGCTGAATGGGCAGCATTTGGATCAAAAGCCGGGTAGAAAGCAGCGGGAAGTGATCGCCGCCGCCAACTAGACGGTATCGCCGAAACGAACTTTGTCATCGGAATGGAATGTATACAAACTATAGTTCAACTTATATAGAAACAACATTAGCAGTTGTTCTTATACTAATCTAAGGGAGATGTCATGATATGTTCGGTATGAAAACACGTAAAAAGAGCGCAGCACTTCTATTAACAGCAGTGATGAGTCTGAGTCTGTTCGGATGCAGCACCGGGAACACAACAACTGGAAATGCAGCGAAGCCCGCGGGAGAAGGAAATGCAGCAGCCGCAGCGGACACGGCGAGCAAGGCAGCAGGTGGCAAACTGGTCTTGTACAGTGCAGGGCCGCAGAAGCTGGCAGACAATATCGTGAATGGATTTACAGCCAAGACAGGTATTGAAGTGGAGATGTTCCAAGGCACGACAGGTAAAATTCTCGCTCGTATGGAAGCAGAGAAAGCGAATCCAGTCGCAGACGTTGTTATTCTGGCTTCCTTGCCTTCGGCACAAGCACTGAAAGCAGATGGACTCACCCTGCCGTATCCGGAAGCAGCTCATGCGGACAAGCTGAACAAAGATTGGTCGGATGCAGAGGGTAACTATTTCAGCAGCAGTGCTTCTGCACTGGGCATTGTGTATAACAGCAAGCTGGTAACTGCACCGCCAAAGAGCTGGGCTGACCTGGCAGCACCAGCATGGAAAGATGCGGTGAATATTCCTGATCCGACATTGTCAGGCTCCGCACTTGATTTCATCACAGGTTACCTGAGTGCCAATGGTGAAAAAGGATGGGATCTGCTGAATGCCTATAAAGCAAACGGTGTCGCTATGGCAGGAGCCAATCAGGAAGCCCTTGATCCAGTGATTACGGGCGCAAAAAGCATTGTAGCAGCAGGTGTAGACTACATGGCCTATTCCGCCAAAGCCAAAGGCGAACCACTCGATATCGTCTACCCTGAAGAAGGTACAGTGATTAGCCCAAGACCGGCAGCCATTCTGAAATCCAGTCCTAATGTAGAGAATGCCAAAGCATTTATCGATTACCTGTTATCGGATGAGGCACAAAAGCTGGTTGCAGATGCATATCTGATTCCAGGCCGCGAAGACATTGAAGCAGCGAACCGCGCCAACGTAAAGGATATCCCGCAGTTGAAAGTGGATTGGACATGGATGAGCGAGCATGGGGATGAGACCGCAGCCCGTTTCTCCGAAACTTTTAAATAAGTGAACACAAATACAGAAACGGTGGACAACAGGAGATGCTGCTGTCTTGACGTGGAAATTCATGTGAGGTGAGCGTAGTGAAACCTGTTGTAACGGATAACAACCGTATTTTTCGGAGAGTGGGCGTGGTGCTGGCCCTCTTTCTGCTGACAATCAGTATTGGGATGCCGCTCTTGCTGATCTTCTGGCAAAGTGTATACCCGAATGGGCAGTGGGACTGGATGGCTCCGATTCGAACAATTACCGGTCATCATCTGTCCGGTGTGCTGCTGAATTCAGTATGGCTGGGCATCTGCGTGGTGGCGTTAACAACGCTGCTCGCACTGCCGCTCGCCTGGATGATGGCCAAAACCGGAATGGGTGAGCATCGCTGGGTCGATGTCATTCTGATGATTCCATTCATGACCCCGCCGTATATCGGCTCGATGGGCTGGATTCTGTTTATGCAAAAAGGGGGATACCTCCAGCAGTGGGCGCCCTCATCTGCAAACTGGAGTGAGCTGTTCTTCAGCTTTTGGGGCATGGTGATGATCATGAGTCTGCACCTGTTCCCATTCCTGTATTTGCTGCTGCGGGATGCATTGATTCGCATCGGGGGCAATCTGGAAGAAGCGGGAGCCGTGCACGGTGCACGTGCAGGATATCGGTTCAGACGTATTATTTTACCCCTGCTGCTGTCGTCTTACGGGATGGGGATTATGCTTGTTTTTGTCAAGACGATTGCAGAATTCGGCACACCCGCGACTTTTGGACGCAAGATCGGATATTATGTCATGACCTCTGAAATCCATAAATACATCTCCAGCTGGCCCATTGATTTCGGGAAGGCGACTTCGCTGGCATCTGTGCTGCTGTCCGTCTGCCTGGTGATGTGGTATATGCAGTCCGCGATCAGCCGGAAGTTCACGTATCGTCTCGTAGGTGGCAGAGGACAGCGCTCGAAGCGTTACTCCCTGCGAGGCTGGGCAGGATGGTTGTGCGGTACATATCTGGCCATCCTGTTGATTCTATCGATCGGCATTCCATACTTTTCGATCATCGCGGCTTCCACGATGAAGCTGCGGGGAACCGGACTGGCTCTGGATAATCTGACATTGGAGCACTACCGGGAATTGTTATCCTGGGGTTCTGTGAGTATGAAGGCGATCGGGAACAGTCTGGGATTGTCGCTGGCGGCTTCTACGGTGGCAGTCATCATAGGCACCGGGTTTGCGCTGGCAATTGGCAAATCATCTTCGTTCATGCAGCGGGTTATCGACCTGTTCAGTCTACTGCCAAACACCGTGCCAGGTATCGTTATGGTGGTTGGTCTGATTCTGTTCTGGAACTCCCCGTGGATGCCTATGACGCTGTACAACACCTACGGTATGGTGGTGCTCACCTATGTTGTACTGTTCCTGCCGTACACCGTGCAGTATGTTAAATCAAGCTTTACCCAGATCGACGGCACGCTGTTTCAGGCGGGTCAGGTGTTTGGCGGCAGGCCGCTGTACATTTTGCGGCGTATCCTTGTGCCACTGATCCTGCCCGGCATGCTGGCCGGCTGGATGATGACATTTACGATTGCGACTAGGGAATTGGTCGGCTCGCTGCTTATTCTTCCGCCGTCGATGCAGACGTCGGCGACGTATATTTTTGCCCAATTTGAACAGGGCCAGGTATCGCTTGGAATGGCAATGGCTGTGGTAACCGTCGGGATGACAGTGCTGATGCTGCTGGGGATAGAGATGCTGAATTCAAAGAGAAAGTGGAATGCTTCATGATCAAACTGAATGTATGGGGCGGTGCGGGCGAGCACGGACGTTCCGCCTATCTACTTAGCGGGAGCCGTCAGCGTTTACTGCTGGATTGTGGTGTGAAAAAAGAGGGAAGCGGCGAGTATCCGCTCATCGAACCGGAGGTCGTGCCGCAGCTGGATGCCCTGCTGTTGTCCCATGCGCATGAGGATCACTCTGCTGCCATTCCGCTGCTCTACAAGCTGGGGTATACAGGGGAAGTGTGGACAACACGCGAGACAAAGGAGCAGTTAACAACGTATTTTAAAGCTTGGCGTCGTAACATGGAACATGCAGGTCAACCCCTGCCCTATGGTGAAGCGGATGAGCGGCTTATTCGCTATCGGTTTTTGGAGGATGAAGCCGAGCGTGAATGCTGGTTTGAACTGCTGCCTGGTGTGTCAGTGATCTGGGGTCGAAGCGGACATCTGGCTGGATCCGTCTGGCTCGGGATTGAGATGGAAGGGAAGCGAATTCTATACTCCGGTGATTACACATCAGAGTCTATGCTGCTGCAGGCAGATGATGTGAACGATGGGTTCCAGCGTGCAGATCTGGAGCGTCAGCATAGAACGTGGGCGGAGTCCATTCCGATTTCGATAGGGGGGACTCAAGGTCTACAAGAGAAGTATAATGTGGCTGATAAAAAAATGATTCAACAGGCAGCATATGTTCAGGCTCATGCTCTTGGGGCTACCAGAGCTGAAGAAGCAATGGTTGATTCTTCTGTAGGTTCTCTCGCTGCTTCTCTTGGTTTGAAGACGGAATCACGTCTATATCCCTCCGTGTCCACGGATGACAAAGCCATTGCAGACCAGAGGCCCAGGGGTGAACGAACGAAAGAAAACACGGTTATACCTTCTCCAACGAGAGTCAGCCTTGATCTGGCAATCATAGATGCCGCATATGGAACGGATAGGGACACACAGGCAGACAAGCTGCAGCAGTTGGAGCATGCCATCAGTAAGGCGCTTGGCTGCGGTGGCAAGGTGCTTTTGCCGATGCCTGCAGTAGGCCGAGGACAGGAGCTGATTCTGTGGGCACAGCAGTGCTTTCCAGATATGCCGCTGATTGTGGAGCAGAAACTAGCGGAAGGTATGGGGCAATTGAACCGCGCACCCTTCTGGCTTAGAGAGCAGGAGGGTGAGATCCTCAAGCGTACGCCTGCTGACAGTATTGCAAGATTTCTGAGCGGGGAAGGTTGGGAAAGAGTTGGTACAACCGAAGAGCGAACAAGGTTGCTCACAAAATATGAAGCTTCGCTCTGGTTTATTCCAGACGGAATGATGCAGTCTTCACTGGCACAATGGTATTACAAAGTGTGGGCATCTGATGCGAACAATCTGATTCTGCTCACCGGGCATACTTCGGCTGGCACATTTGCCTATCAACTGCTCGAAACCCCGGAGCAATACGGTGTATGCAGGGTGGAAAAGGTTCGTTATAAGGTGCATCAAGGCTGGCAGAATGTTGAGCACATGTTTAATCAGATATCTGCCCGGCATAGCGTGCTTGTGCATACAGATCTGGCCGAGACAGAACGGCTGAGGCAGGGTCTGCTGGGTGGACTTTTTCGACCAGAAGCAGATATTGATCTTCTGTCTCCTGGTGATGAATTAATCTTTTGAAGGGTGGCTTGAAAAATAACGCCCACTTTGCTGCATGGATAGTTCGAACTGAGTGAAAATGGCACTTAGTAGGCCTTTTAGCGTATTCGTTTTTGAGATTTAGCCGCAGTGCAGCATCAATTAACTATACCTCAATTAGCCAGTTCCGTCTCTCCCGGCCTGCAGCATTGAACAAGCCGCACTTTCCATGCTGCTGGAGATTCATGTTCCAGATCACAGTAAGAACGTGGAGCTGTCTTTGCATTCGATTCTATCCATTCACAACCAATACGACCCTCCCTTATCTAATCGGGTGCTGCAAAGCGCGTGACAGCAAGGTGAATGAATATACAGTTGTTGATGTTCCAAGTCACAAGGACCATTTCAGCATCTATCTCCACATGAAATTGAAGAGGTCCTTGCCTGAACGCAAGAACCTCTTTTTTATGTGATCGGGTTTCACTTGTTGTTCCCGAGCCTACAGTCAGAATTTTAGATTGAGTTGAGATGATTCCTATTTGGTTTCGTACGATCCTGCACGTTCTACAATTATATTCCAATCTTCATTCTCAAAAAGGATGTTGTTTTCATCCTCGGGTTTGCCGATCCGCACTTCAAGGATGACCATTCTGGTTTCAGCGAGAATAGAATAGACGCTCTCCGAGGTGATCTTGAACTGATTGCCGATTGTCACCTGAGTGACCTGTCCGTTGATAAGCAAGTGACCGCTGCCTGCTAGTACCGTCCACGCTCTACATCCTGCCCGGTGCCAGTGCAGTCCGATATGTTTGCCCGGTAGAACCGTTGTGTTCAGTGTGGTTACGGTTGTATTTTCATCTTCTGTCGAGCTCTCTATGACACGATAACTGCCCCAGAATGCTTCGCCATACATTGGTTTTAGTGGCAAGCTGCCTAATTGTGCTTTAATTTCATTTGAATTATTTTTGTTGGCAATGAGAATGCCGTCAGGACTTGCGGCAGCGATAATACCTGGCACACCAATGATTTGCACGGGGTAGGGAAGCTCATTAATAATATAGGAATCGAAGGAAGATCCCGAGATTCCACCATGTCCGAATACATGGGAACCTAACTGAGCGCATAGCGTATCCCAGCTTCCGATATCCTGCCATATTCCCTTATAAGGCATTACTACGGCCCGCTGCGCCTTTTCTGCAACATGCTTGTCAAAACTTCGTTCAGGCAGTACTTCATACAGGGATGACAATTGGTCATAATGAACGGGAAGTCCCATTTTTTGAATATGGGATATCATAAATTCGACGGTGAACGCGTATACGCCGCAGTTCCATAGTGCCCCACGCTGTAGTAGAGTTTCAGCAATGGCGGTTTCGGGTTTTTCTATAAATTGTGTTATTGGCGCATAAGCATTACGTTCTTCCCTACCCGGCAGGATGTATCCATACTGGTCTGATGCATGTGTAGGCCTTGTCCCAATTAAAGCAATATCGGCTTGAGACTGTTTCAATATGTCCGGCAGTAATTGAAAGTTGCTGAAAAAATCTTCACCTGCGAACACATCGGCAGGCGCGATACAGATTACATCGTCATTTTTAGCCATTCGAAAGGATCGAAGATATAAAGTTGCTAAGGCTGCGGCAGTAAAAGTACCTCGCTTATAAGGTTCCCCGATGACTGGTATTTTGCCTTGAGTATGTCGAGCCGTAATGTTAGCCTGATCCTGATGTGAAATAATGAGCGTTGAATCCGTTAAGCATGAACTTTCAAGCTGGCGGCATACTCTGCTGATCATGGATTCCCTACCTCCAGCGGGTGATGGAAGTATATCTACGAACAGCTTGGAGCGGAGCTCATTGGATAACGGCCAGAGCCTTTTGCCAGAGCCGCCGCACAGCAGTACGATATGCATGGGCTTCCTCCTTAAGCTCAGGGAGCTTTACTATAGATTTTACGTTTATGAAAGGAAAGAGAACGATATTTAAGAGCCAGATTACGGATTTGTTGCTCTTTTAGCGAAGAAGCATTCATATTCAGACTTTTATTCATCGAACTTCTAAGGACCAAGCTGCCCGGGTTCTTCGTATACATAAAATTGGCATACGTTTCATACTCGGAGAAACCAAACTGTTTCTTCTTATTGATACTGGAGATGATCGCTTTGTACCATGGCATCTTATGAACCGCTTCAATTTTCTGTTTTAGGGCAGAGAGTTTCGATTTTTCGAACAGCATATAATGGGTGACAAAAGAACGGGGACGCGGAGCTTTCATGCCTAACAACTTACGGTAGGTATTGAAATATTCTGGCTGGCTCCAATCACGGCAGTAAAATACCGTTTTGCCTTCTACAATAAATGAATGAGGTTTAATCAGTACAGTATCCGCATCCATGACTAGAAAGTACTTTGCCTTCACAATGGAATCTCCGTTCATTTTGAGCAGTTGCTGATATAACCAGCCTGAGCGATTCCAACGGGAGGACTGGTAGTGTATCTCGTTTTTGGTTAGAGGCAGGACGGATCGCTCATTAACAAAAATGCAGTTTTTACGGGAGCAAAGTTTTCTGATTTTGGTGCTGACCGGAGAAACAATATATATGCTTCCGATGGGATGTGTTACATAACGGCGAATGTTATCAATGACGTGGGGGAGGGTAGCCAGATCTTTCTCGATCGCTGGTATAAGAACATCAATCTTTGTCGCAGTATTCAACTGCATTCCACGCTGAATGGACATCTTCTCAACTCCTTGCACAAATCGTTATGACTTCTTCATGGTATGTGTGCAAAAGTGTTTTGGTCAGGGCATGTGCTAATATACATTTTTTACGAATAGGGGCTTTTGTAGAGGGTTCCTATATCGGTATTACATATAATGCATGCAGGATCTTGATCAAACAGCAGGCTTTGATACGGTTGCTGAAGGGAGAATGTACGACATGGGATTTGATAAATTGCAGCCATTAAGAAGCAAGTGGTTAAAAACAAAATTGATCATTAATAATGAATCTATTAAACCGTTTATCCCAGACACACAGAAATATAACAAAGCGAATCTGAAATCCATGATAAGCAAATATGGAATGGTCTATGTCAAACCCGAGAGAGGTACTTTCGGGATGGGTGTCATTAAGGCCGAGATGGAAGATCATCAACATTTTGTCTATCAGCATGATCAAAAACGTCTGACTTTTAACAGCTTTGAATCGTTCTATACCAGTCTGACACGTTTGGTGCATAAAAGAAGCTATCTGATTCAGAGAGGGATCCATCTTCTTAAGCACAACAAGAGACGTTTTGACATCCGAGTCATGATACAGCTGAGCCCGAACAAGCAGTGGGAAGCTACCGGAGTCATCGGCCGACTGGGTCATCCAAAGAAAATCGTAACCAATTATCATAGTGGTGGTACACCGATGGATATTCACAAACTGCTAAACTCTCATGCATCCACAAAACGCAGGAATGAACTGGTTCAGGAGATGAACGAACTTAGCCTGCGCATAGCTCGTCATATGAAGAAAAAGTACCCGTATCTTAATCAAATTGGTGTAGATATCGGACTGGACCACAGTTTAAAACCCTGGATTATTGAGGTGAATGTCAAACCTGACCCCTTCATATTCAATCAATTAAAGGACAAGACGATGTATCGCAAAGTAATACGATATCACCGTCATGCTGCGAAAAAACAAACGAAATAACAGAACGGATTTTTCATGAGAAATTGGCTGGGGAATATTACCAGACCAAAAGTCGCCAATGTGGCGACTTTTTTTACGTTTTATTTTAATAATTTAACAGTGAATTAACTATTTGTTTTTATTCGACGTTATGTTATGTAGTTATATATCAGCATTATTCTCCACATGGATTGATAGGTATCAACGTACAGAAGTCCTGATTCCAACGATGGATACTCTCTACGTGATTAAAGAAGGCTGAGCATTTCGGATCTGTGCTGTCCTAGGTCTTGTGCATTACAGGACTTATGCTCATTTTCAATTTGCTGGATTATTTGTAAGGCTTCGGGATGTAGTGGATTAAATCTGACGCATTTCGAGGTAGGGGATGTATATGGTTTTGTAATTAAGTTTCATAATATAATTGACTTGTGAAATTTTATATCATATACTGATTGAAATATGGACAGGATGGGCTGGAAAAGCATCCGTTCTAGGGGGGAGTAACCGTATGGATACACGTAGGGATATCGGCAGTTTTCCGATGTGGGAGAGGTACCGTTCGAAACGGGAGCATCTGGTGGTCGGATTAATGTCCGGCACATCGCTGGATGGAACGGATGCTGCGCTGGTACATATACAGACAGATGCGCACGGAGCGTTGCAGCGGATGGAACTGATTGATTTTATCTGTACTCCATATACGAATGAGCTTAAAGAGGTGCTGATTCGTCTGTGCTCCCCTGAAACAGCACGTGTAGATGAGCTGACAACAGCCCATTTCGGTGTATCGGAATGGTACGCACACAGTGTAAGGCAGCTGCTGGATTCGGCTGGTATATCCCCTCAGCAGGTGGATGTGATCAGCATGCACGGACAGACGATCTGGCATGCTCCTGTACCTTCTGCTTTTCCAAGCCCGTCTGGTAGCGGAAATTGGAATGTAAGCTCTACCCTGCAGATTGGCGAAAGTGCTGTGGTGAGAGAACGCACCGGTCTTCCGGTAATTGGTAATCTGCGTGCACGGGATATGGCAGCAGGTGGGGAAGGCGCCCCGCTGACTCCTTACGCAGATGCATTGATGTTCCGCAGTGATACAGAAGGACGTCTGGTGCAGAATATCGGCGGTATTGGCAATGTAACCGTGCTCCCGGCAGGATCATCGGAGGCCGGGGTGTCGGCTTTTGACACAGGACCGGGGAACATGGTGATCGATGCGCTGGTTCGGCATGCCACTGAAGGAAGACAGCACTATGATCCAGAGGGAAGCATGGCTGCCAAGGGAACCGTGCACCCGGAGCTGGTGGAATACGGTCTGAATGATGAATATTTCCGGCGGCAGCCTCCCAAGAGCACCGGACGTGAAGTCTATGGTGCGGATTATGCCAAGCGGCTTATGGAATTTGCGGCAGCTCGTTCTCTTCCGCTGGAAGATATGCTGGCTTCCGCAACCTGGCTCACAGCCGAGACGATTGTGCGTGCTGTGGAGGATTTTATACTGCCCCGAACGTCAATTTCGGCAATGCTTACCTGCGGTGGCGGTACGTCTAATGACACACTAATGAGGATGATCCGGCAGAGACTGCCTGAATCCATTCGCCTGGAGCGTACAGCAGACTACGGTGTTCCGGATGATGCGAGAGAAGCGATGGGATTTGCCCTGCTTGGACATGAGGCATTGATGGGAAGAACGAATACACTTTCTGGGGTAACCGGGGCGAAACACGCGGTGATCTCGGGCCATCTGACCCTGTAGTGGCTATTGAATTGCCCATTTAAGCCGTATTTCAGATTAGACGCGGCAGGAAATATAGTGATAAAATGCTTGTACAAGATAACAGTACGGAAAGGAGGAGCGGATGGAAGGCATGAAAGGTGGACTTGTACGTTTACGCGCATTACTGGATGATCTGACTCCGTCGGAACGAAAGATCGGAGCTTACATTCTTGAACATCCCCAAGAAACGGTGCAGTCGTCCGTTGCCCAGCTGTCCGAGCGAAGCGGGGGCAGTCCGGCGGCTATCATTCGTCTGTGCAAATCACTTGGCGTAGCAGGGTTTCAGGAGCTGAAGCTTAAGATTGCCGGAGATTTACAGACGAATGACCCGTATCAATATACGGAGATTCGCCCTCAGGACTCGGTAGAGAGTATTATCCAGCATGTGTCCACTAACAATATACAATCGATTAAGGACACGGTTCATATTTTGGACCCGAGGCTTGTGGAACAGGCAGTTAACCTGCTGCATGAGGCCAAACGGATCTTTTTTTACGGCGTGGGGGCGTCTAATCTGATTGCACTCGATGCACACTACAAGTTCATGCGGATTAACCGTACCAGCTTTTCATTCGCCGATCCTCATATGCAGATCTCTTCTGCAACGACTCTTCGGGAGGATGATGCAGTCGTCTGCATCTCGTATTCGGGTGAGACCTCCAATGTGATTTCCTGCCTGAAGCATGCTCGTGAAGGCGGCGCAGCGACCATCAGTATTACCAAGTGGGGCAGCAATACGCTCAGCAGTCTCGCGGATGTTCCTTTGATGATTACGTCCACCGAGAGTGATATTCGCAGCGGAGCCACCTCTTCACGAATTGCGCAGCTCAATGTTATTGATATTCTGTATCTGGCGATTGCGAGCCGGGATTATAAACATTCGGTGCAGTATCTGGAGAAGAGCAGACAGGCTATTCTGGAGCATAAATGAGTGCCGGGTTACTTGTTACTTGTGCTATGCATAAACTTAAAATGATGAGAATCCCTTGCGGTTACAAGCATAGGGATTTTTTTGATGAGAATCACAGAATTAATATAGGAAAATAAAACAAAGAGAAGCCCTGCCTTCTGGCGTGGCCCCTCTCATTCTATACTGAATGCAGCTTGTCGGCGCTCGATAATCGTTACGTCCGTCCAAGCCATTTTTATCTATTCATCCTGCTGGACAGTCGCATTCGTTATCCATGCTTACCGCTGTCTGCCAGCAGGATTGTCTTACAGGCTTATTATGTGCAATTCTTAACCCACACCCACATGCATACATAACCTACATATACATACGTGCTGGCGATTTATCAGCCTGAGCCGGTGATTGCATGGCGGACAAAACCGTCTGCCTGCTCCAGGCGTCGCGCTGCTTCTGCTGCATCGACATCAGCCATCAGCATGACGATGGCTGTTTTGACATGGCCATCGGCTTCGGTGAAGGCTTGTTCAATCTCGTTTTCCTTCGCTCCGGTTGCCAGTTGGATCATGCGTTTTGCGCGGTGCACAAGCTTTTCATTGGATGGATTCAAGTCTACCATGAAATTACGGTAGACTTTGCCTAGGCGAATCATTGCCGTGGTTGTCAGCATGTTCAGAATCATTTTTTGTGCGGTGCCCGCTTTCATGCGGGTAGACCCCATCACCACTTCCGGTCCCATGACCGCTTCAATGCTCACATTCGACAGTGAGCTCATAGGCGTATCTGAATTGTTGCTCAGCCCAATCACTACAGCCCCAATCTGACGAGCATACTTCATGGCTCCAATGACATATGGGGTACGCCCGCTGGCTGCAATGCCGACCACAACGTCGTTAGCATTCAGTCCATGATTCTCCAGATCGGTTCCTCCGGCCTGCTCACTGTCTTCCGCTCCTTCTACCGGATCTTTGACTGCCCGAAATCCTCCCGCGATAATACCCTGCACCATAGAAGGCGGGGTGCCATAGGTAGGCGGGCACTCCGAAGCATCGAGAATGCCCAGACGACCGCTTGTGCCTGCACCTACATAAAACAATCTTCCACCGGATTGAAAACGGGCTACAATGAGATCGGCCGCTTGGGCAATGACTGGAATCAGCGGCTGAATAAGTTCGCCAATCCGCCGGTCCTCGCGGTTAATGAGTTCCATGATCTCTGCTGAAGGCAGCTGATCGATATGGTCTGTCTGGGGGTTAGGCTGTTCCGTTACTAACGAGTTAAGCGTATGATTCATCCGTGAGCCCTCCTTTTTCTTGTTTAGCATGATTCCGCCAGACGGCATTTTTGTGCTGCCAGCTGTGCCGCACCCACTGCCGGAGCAGGAGTGTTTTCCTGGAAAATGATCCGCTGTGGGTTGTATATTTCGGTAAGGTGGCGCACATACGTATCCCGAAACAGGGAAGAGAAGCGGAAGATGGACCCCGAGAGTGCCATAGGTGCATTGGTAAATGAAACATGCCGCCGAATGAGTGCTTTGGCTGCATCTGCCAGCAGCCGAGCTTCATCCATAAGAAGTACACGGGCCGCTTCATCCCCTGCGGAAGCGGCTTCTATAGTCAGGCGAGCAATTGCAGCGGTGCTGGATTTGGTCCAGTCAGGCTTATAGACAAGCTGTTTCAAGTCAGGTGCATGCTTTACATGAAGCTCCTGCTGCACGAGCGAGGTCAGCATCGTCGGAGGCAGTACGCCATCATAACTCTGCATGATTGCCTGCAGTGTTCGCTGACCGATCCGATAGCCGCTCCCCTCGTCTCCGAGCAGATGTCCCCACCCGCCTGCTCTGTACACTTCACCTTCCGGCGTGATGCCATATATGATGGAGCCGGTTCCTGAAATGGCAAGTAGTCCGTGCGGCTGCCCGATTGAAGCCATCAGCGCGATCTCACCCTCCGTGACAACCCAGACCGCACAAGCATTACTGCTGGAGTCCAACTTATATTTCTTATTTCTCATATAGTCGTGAACGTGAGAAGCAATCCACTGCCGCTCTTGATCATCGGCAATACCTGACATACCAAGACATATACCTTCACAATACGACAAAAAATTCATGTTGGATGAAAATAGAAGATCCAAGATGCGTTTTAACTCCGTTACAGCTTCTTGAGGCGGCACGCTATGTGGGTTCGTTGCACCGCCGTGGGCTGTTCCGAGAATGTCCCCGAATTCAGAAATGATTGCTGCATCAGTTTTGGTACCGCCTCCATCAATTCCTGCGTATACTCGCAAGCGTGCTCACCTCGTTAGGACTTATTTTCTTTTTTTCATAGTATAGAGGCTGAAAATGAAAAAGTAAAATTAAATTTTATAACAAAAATTATTGTTGAATTTTTATTTTACACCTCATATAATGAATTCAATCAACAATTTTGGAAGGATTCGATACGATTGATGTTATTTAAGCTAACGTCAACGTTGCATTCAATAAGATTAGGCCTTGCCAAGCAGGTCGATCTTTAAAGGGGGCGGATTTCGGATTCGTGTCATCAGATTGGACTTTGTATAACCTTTAGTTCCACTTTTAAGGCAGGGGTCATGGAATGAGAGAAGACGACACGCAAAGGAGATGAAGGGTATGAAGAGGAAGGGTCTAGTTTTGGCAGTGGTTTTAATGATGGTCTGGATCACAGCCTGCGGCAATAGCGGCGGAGCGGCATCGAATGATCCCAATGCGAATGACACAGTAACGGTGTGGACATATCCGGTGCATGGCACGTATGAGGATGAACTGAAGGACTTGATTGCCGATTTCAATAAGGAACACCCGAATATTACCGTGAAAACGGAAATGCTCTCCTGGGCCGAGGGCCCCAAAAAGTTCGATGTGGCTTTGAACGCAGGTAATCCGCCGGATCTGTACTTCCATAGTGTGGACGGTACGTATGTGAATACCGGACTGGCACTGGAACTGGACAGTTATCTGACTCCTGAGATCAAAGATGACTATCTGCCTGGCACATTGGAACTGGGGCAGATTCAAGGGAAACAATACGGACTGCCTCTCTATCAATTCCAGTGGGCATGGGGCGGTAACAAACGTATTCTCGATGAAGCGGGCATTGATTGGAAGACCATCCAGAAGAATGGCTGGACCTGGTCCGAGTTTAACGAAGCCGCTGCCAAGTTGACGAAAGCGCTGGATAACGGGAGTAAACAATATGCCTTGGTGACAGACGGTACTTCGCTTGATTTTATCGAAATGCTGTCCCGTAACAATGGCATGATTGATGTGCTGGACGAAACCGGAAAGTTCCAGTGGAACGATGGGCGCATTCTGGACACGCTCTCTTTTATCAAAAATCTGATGGATCAGGGATATATGCCGAAGGAAACGGCTGCACTTGCTCCGGCCAAGCGTACAGACATGTTCTATGCAGGTGAAACGGCAATGATCTCGAAGGCGATTCCTTATTATGATGTCATGATCCAGAACCGCAACAAAGATATTGACGACGGTAAGGTGCAGGGGGAGAAAATTGATTTTGTACTGCTGCCTGTACCGCACAATGACAATCAACCTGCGGCCACGACTATGGGTGGCGAGGGTTATGTGGCTTTCAAACAGAAGAAGGACAAAGGTGAGCAGCATGCCAAAAATACCTTCCTCGTGATGGAGGCACTGAGTGGTGCCAAAGCGGGTAACTCGGCTAATGAGCTGGCGCTTCCTTTTGTAAGACAATCTCAAGCCGATCTGTTCAAAGGCAAGGAACTGGGACAGCAGGTCAATCTGGATGCAGCCAAAGAGATGGCGAAGCACATCGCAATGCCAGTCGTGCTCAAGCTGGATATCGACAAGGCTTCACAGCAGAAACAGTTCAAGGAACAGGTCGTGAAACCTAACATTCAGGCTCTGTTCTCGGGTGAGAAGACACCGGAGCAGATTGCGGAAGATTTTAAAGGCAAAGGTCAGCAGATGTTCGGACAATAACCAACTACGCAGTGACACATTGATTCGGAGAGGAGGATTCGCCATGCAGACCGCCCTTGCGCCGGAGCCTGCGCCCCGGCATTCCCGGGTTGTCCGGTTCTGGCGAGATTACGGGTGGGCGTATTTGTTTATTTTGGCGCCTGTCCTGCTGTTTCTCATTTTCACACTGTATCCCGTATTGACGGCTCTTGTGATGAGTTTCCAAAAATACAACATTATGAACTCCACGTGGGTGGGGCTGGATAATTACGAACGCCTGGTGAAGGACGAAACCTTCTGGAAGTCGATCAAAAATACGGTCATTTTCACGGTGGGAACAGTGCCGGTTAACATCCTGATTACGTTTGTGCTCTCGTATTTCATCTTTCAGATGAAAAGCAAATGGCAGACGTTCTTCAAGGCCACACTTTATCTGCCTGCGGTAGCATCGGGAGTGACGATCTCGATCGTATGGCTGGCGATCTTTGATCCGACGGATTCAGGCCTGCTTAATCGCTTCCTCGGTTTCTTCGGTCTTGACCCCGTCATCTGGCTTGGCCAGTCGGGCACGGCCCTTTTTTCACTGATTCTGATGAACTGGCTCGGGTCGCACGGTGCGGGCATTATTCTGTATCTCGCGGCTATGGGGGGGATCCCGAAGTCATTGTATGAGGCTGCAGATATCGACCACGCAAGCGGATGGACACAGTTTAGCAGGATTACGTGGCCCCTCCTAAAGCCAACCACGCTCTATCTGCTTGTGACTGGAGTCATAACGTCCTTTCAGGTGTTTATCTCCGTATATCTGATGACACAGGGCGGACCAAACTTTGCAACCACAACGATTGCTTACCTGATCTATGAGACGGCCTTCAAGTTCTACGAGTTTGGACTTGCTTCGGCGCAGTCCTTTGTACTCGCGGTCATTATTATCGTCATCTCCGTTATTCAATTCAAATATTTCTCCAGCGATATCGAGTATTAGGTATTAACCAAGGCTTTCATTAGGCATCCGGGGGTGAATGCAACGTATGAAATCAACACGAAAAAAGATGCTGCTCGTGACCGCATCCGTTCTATTGGCAGGTTGGGCGCTGATCACCATTATTCCGATGTACTGGATGCTGGTGGGGTCCGTTCAGGATACAACAATGTCGGCTTCGTTCAAACCACAGATGATTCCAGAGCAGCTGTCGATGTCGCCGTATGAGCGATTTTTTGCCAAAACGGATGCATGGCGCTGGCTCTACAATTCGCTGCTGATCTCCGTTATTTTGACGGTAACCAATGTGTTCTTCGCCTCTCTGGCGGGATATGCATTTGCTAAATTAAAATTCCCCGGCAGCCAGGCTGTATTCTGGGTGCTGCTTGGAACGATGATGATTCCGGCACAAGTGACATTGATCCCGCTTTACATTTTGATGGTCAACGTTTTTGATCTCGGAGATACGTATACGGCGATTATTCTGCCAGCGGCGGTGAGTGTGGGCAATATTTTTCTGATGAAACAATTCATGTCCACGCTGCCGACCTCACTCATTCATGCTGCCCGAATTGATGCCTGCAGTGAGTTCGGCATCTTCTGGAAGGTGATTCTGCCGATGGCAAAACCGGGAATCGCGGTGCTGGCGATTTTCACTTTTGTCGCCTCGTGGAATGAGTTTTTCTGGCCTTTCCTGATTACCAATTCCAATGAAATGCGTACGGTTCAGGTTGGACTGGCATCCTTTGTTTTTGCTGAATCCACCGACTTCGGTGCCATGATGGCAGGGGCTACCATTGGTGCATTACCGATGATCATATTGTTCTTCTCGCTGCAGCGTTACTTCCTTCAAGGTATTACGATTGGTGCGGTGAAGGGGTAAAGGCAGAAGGGGTAACGGGAATCACGGTGATTGGTAGGTTGTTATGTCATCGGAGTGGATTGTGTAAAATCTTTAGTTCAACTTATATAGTGCATGCCTTTCTGGGAAAGTGACAATGTAAAGGGGGATCAACCTATGGCACGCGTGGAGTTTCGCCAAGTGCGCAAAGAGTTCAAAGACGACCATAAAGGAACGTTCACGGCAGTCGCCGGTTCGGACTTTGTTATAGAGGATAAGGAATTTGTCGTGTTTGTCGGTCCTTCGGGCTGCGGTAAAACAACCTCACTGCGCATGATCGCAGGGCTTGAGAAACAAACCAGCGGAGATATCGTTATCGGGGATCGGATCGTGAATGATCTGCATCCCAAGGATCGCGATATCGCTATGGTCTTTCAGGATTATGCCTTATATCCGCATATGACCATTCGGGAAAATCTGTCCTTCGGCCTGAAGAATCTGAAGAAACCGAAGAGCTATATCGATGAGCAGGTACAGAACGCTGCCTCCATTCTGGGTCTTGAGGCCATGCTGGAGCGTAAGCCGCGTGAATTGTCCGGAGGACAGCGCCAGCGTGTCGCCGTAGGACGGGCGATTGTCCGTGATCCGCAGGTGTTTCTGTTCGATGAGCCGCTCTCGAACCTGGATGCGAAGCTGCGTGTACAGATGCGTGTAGAGCTGGGTGAGCTGCATAAAAGGTTGGGTGCAACGATCGTTTATGTTACGCATGATCAGGTGGAGGCCATGACGCTTGGGGAACGGATCGTTGTTATGAATCATGGGGATATCCAGCAGGTTGCATCACCGAAGGAGCTGTATGCCAGCCCGCGCAATATGTTTGTAGCCGGATTTATTGGCTCGCCTGCCATGAACTTTATTGATGCTCATATTGAAGGCACAGAAGTTAAGGTGGAAGGTGCCTCCTTTACGCTGCCTGATGATGCGCTGCGCCGGTTAAGTGCATATCAGGGTAAACGAGTCATTCTCGGACTGCGTCCGGAACATATTTTTGGCGACGATGCAGCCTTTAATATTCCGAAAGATCACATGCTTCAGGCGCGTGTTCAGGTGGTGGAACACCTCGGGTCGGAGAACCTGATTTACTTCCATCTGGGAAGCCGAACCGTAACAGCCAAGGTTCATCCTGAGACCCATGCATATGTCGGTATGGATAAGACCTTTGTGCTGGATATGCGCAAAGCGCATTTTTTTGACCCGGAGACGGAGATGGCGATTGGACGAGAATAGATGCTGAATGACAGAAGGGAGAACAACACCGATGCGTAAACTGAGTGAAGTGCTGGTCAAGTCAGGGGTGGAGATCTACCGGGATATTATTCCGGTGGCGCTGTTCAGTGCAGGCAGCTCCGTGCTGCTCATTCCGATTCTCATGTTTGCACCGATACCGGTGGCCGTACTGCTGCTTGCCGTCATCTATATGCCGCTTTTGTTCGGTGTTTGTTATGCAGTACATCACCGGCTGGAGCGGAAAGAGCGCCGGAATGGGCTGCGTGATCTGTGGGAAGGTGCGTTAAAGGGACTGCTTCCGGGTGGTGTCACGGGGCTGCTGTTTGCGCTGCTCGGTTTCATCCTCTGGTCGACCTGGTGGTATTACGGCGGACAAGGCAGCATGACGGGCATGGCGGTAGGCATGTTCCAAACGTTCTTTGTCATCTTGGCGGTGATCTCGCAGTTCTACACCTGGCAGCTTATCCTGCAAAAGGGGATGGGTATCCTTCAGGCGATGGGTGAAAGTGTGAAGCTGTTCTTCCGTTATCCGGGGTATACAATCGCTGCCTGTTTCCAGGCGTTGTGTTTTATGGCACTGCTGATGCTGACGGTCGTGGGTTTCGGTGCTCTATTTGCAGGCATGTTTGCCATCTATCAGCATAAGGTCACACTCAATCTGATCGAACCTGAGGAGGAAGCTGTTTCGTCGTCCAGCGGGAACGATCACCAGCAGACGGGCTGGCTGAGCGAGGGTCATGTGTCATGAAAGTGAAAACGGGAGCGGATGTGCTGGCTGGGGGAGGCGCTCATCCCTGGTTATCCGGTGGTGCACGCATTGGCTTGGTGACGAATCCGACAGGGATCACATCAGATTTCGTGTCTACGGTGGATGTATGTGCTGGTCTTGCGGATACACGGCTTACAGCACTGTTCGCATGTGAGCATGGGCTGACTGGAGAACTGCAGGCAGGTGCAGCTTTTGCGGATTCAGTACATCCCAAGTACGGCATACCGGTATACAGCCTGTACGGTGCACATAAAAAGCCGCTGCCTTTCATGCTGGCCGAGGTGGATACGATCGTTTTTGATATTCAGGATGTGGGTGTGCGGTATTATACGTATGCTTCAACGTTATTTCAGATGATAGAGGCGTGCGGCGAAGCGGGGAAACGTCTGCTGGTGCTGGATCGGCCCAATCCGCTTGGCGGTAAGGAGGTAGAGGGTGGTTTGCTGCATGAGGGATTTAAATCTTTCGTAGGTGCCTGGACTACCCCCATCCGCACGGGTATGACCATTGGTGAGCTGGCCCTGCTCGTCAATGCCGAGTCTCCCGTATCCTGTTCATTAGAAGTGATTGCTATGGTAGGATGGCAGCGCAGCATGGCGTTTTCAGAAACCGGACTGCCCTGGATGATGCCTTCACCGAATATGCCAACCGTAGATACTGTGCGGGCATATGCGGGAACCTGTCTGTTTGAAGGCACCAATGTGTCGGAAGGCCGCGGTACGACGAGGCCCTTTGAATGGATTGGTGCTCCATGGATCAACGGCGAGCAGTTGGCAGAAGCGATGCAGGCACATGGATTGCGCGGAGTTCGTTTTCACCCGGTATATATGACGCCATCCTTCTCGAAATACGCAGGTGAGCTGTGCGGGGGGGTGCGAATTTTTGTGACGAATGAGAAGGAATTTCGTTCGGTGGAAACAGGTTTGCTGCTTTTGCACGAAGCAGCTGCTGCATATCCTGAGCATTTTAAGTGGCTTGAGCCTCCGCGTAAAGGATCCAGATATTTTATTGATTTGCTCACTGGCAGTGTGGAGGTTCGCAAAGTCATTGGTGATGGCGACCGCTTGTCCGGTTTAATGGAGATTTGGCGTGAGCAGGAGCAGGAGTGGCAGGAACGGCGCAGCTCCTTTTTGATGTATGATTAATGAATGGATTAAGGGTACGAGCAGGGATGGAAGAGGGAAAAACAATGTGTACAACCATGCTGCTGCTTGAGGTGAAGATTTGATGTTTGTGGGAGGAGGGAATGTATGCGCAGCTTGAAAGACAGGGTGAAGCAGAGACTTGGGCGGATGAGTCTGCGAGACAAGATTGGACAGATGCTGTTATGCGGGTTCCACGGAACCGAGCCGGAGGGTGAGGTACAGACGCTGCTTCGGGATTATCCGGTTGGCGGCGTCATTTATTTCACAAGAAATGTCGTTTCACCTGAGCAGGTGGAGCGGCTGTCGGATGGACTGCAGCATACTGCACGAGCAGGCGGTAACGTGCCGCTGTGGATTGCGATTGATCAGGAAGGCGGCATGGTGGCCCGGATTACGCAGGGTGTTACGCTGATGCCGGGACAGATGGCCACTGCAGCAGCAGGGTCGGTGCAGGATGCTTATGATGCAGCACGCATCAGTGGAATGGAACTAAAATCAATGGGCATCAATATGAACTTTGCACCCGTGCTCGATGTAAACAACAACGCAAACAATCCGGTTATCGGTGTACGTTCCTTCGGAGAATCCCCGGAATCCGCTGCCGAATTCGGTACAGCAGCAATTACCGGATTTCAGAATGCGGGCATTGCGGCTACTGCCAAACATTTCCCTGGCCATGGCGATACGGATACAGATTCCCATCTGGATCTTCCCGTGATCCCTCATGACAGAGCGCGGGTCAATCAGATTGAACTTGTACCGTTTCGTGCAGCTATAGCAGCAGGCGTGGATGCCGTGATGTCTGCTCATATTTATTTTCCGGCACTGGAGACAGAGCGTCTTCCCGTAACGTTATCCCATTCCGTGCTGACCGGGCTGCTGCGGAAAGAACTTGGATATGAAGGCATGATCGTGACCGATTGCATGGAGATGAAGGCTATCGCGAATCACTACGGCACGGTTCAGGCTGCTGTCATGGCGGTTGAGGCTGGAGCAGATCTAGTGCTGATCAGTCATACGGCACAGCTGCAGAAGGAAGCTTTTGAAGCATTAATGAATGCTGTGAGCAGTGGGCGCATCAGTGAACGGAGGATCGACGAATCGGTTAAACGTCTGCTGATGTATAAAGTAAAACGTGGACTGATGGAGATGGAAGTAGAGAGCGGCGCGGCAGAAGGGGAATCTGTCAGCATAAGCGGGAGGTTTGGTGCGGAGGGTCGCAGCATAGATCCCGCTATTCCGACTGCTATGAACGCTATCGAGCCATCAACTGTTCTGTTTCAGCGTAACAGTCCGCTGCATCAGAAGACAGCCCGGCGGATTAGCGAGAAGAGCATTACATTGGTCAGGGACACGCAGCATATGCTGCCTTTGAAAAGAGAGCGGACACTTGTAATCACCGTTGGGGCAGCAGTGACAAGTATTGCAGATGAGCAGTTGGACGGCGCAGCACTTGGAGCCGCTTTGTTGGCTCAAGGTCTGGATGTCGTTGATCTGGTGGTCGCAGCGGACGAGGTTGCTATTTCCTCAGCCCGTCTGCTCCAGGCTGCAGAAGCGGAGGACATTAAACAGATCGTGATCGGCACGTATAATGCAGGTAGTCCCTCGGGTGATCCGCAGTGCCGACTAATCGGTTGGCTTCAGCAGCTTGGCAAACCCCTGGCTGTGGCCGCACTCCGCAGCCCCTATGACCTTCTGAAGCTTCCCAATGTGCAGACCTATATCGCAGCATATGAAAGTCGGCCGCTTGCCATGAACAGTGTGGCAAAAGCGATGATGGGACAGATCACATTTAAGGGCAAGCTTCCCGTTTCCCTTGAGGTCGATTGAATATAAAGTAACATTATAAAACGGCAGCATCGGGGATGACGATGGTTCAGCTCGATATGATATAAAGTGGTGTGGCACGGCATAGTGTGATGCAGTGCAGTGGTTGTACGAATGATAACAATATGTCATAGGCTGAGAAAGAATCAGCAAATGGGTATAAGGAACAAAAGGGACAAAGCTTATTATGCTTTGTCCCTTTGTGTTCTTTTACACGCTCATTGCTGCGCGTGTAGAGAGTGTTGATATTGATAACTATTTAATTGGTGACAACAATTCAGGATGATGCTGACGAACACAGATGATGCCAACGATCCAGAGTGATGCTGACGAACACATTTGAAAGTCATGCAGCTTCATTTCAGCCGCAAGCCTGTAAGGCTCCCTTAATTCAGCTGAATGCTTTTCTAACGATTCCCACAAACGCTATTTGGGTCATATCACTTAGTTTTATTTTTTAACGATCTCAGGGGACCTTATTTAGGGTATTTTAAGTGAGAATAGGTGTTGAACTTATGTTTTAAGCGAAATAAGGTTTCTGGGGATCGTTACAATTCCAGAGAGCGTTATATCGCTCAAATAAGCTCATCTGAGATCGTTAGAATAAATAGGAGATGGAGGAACGCTTAAAACTTTACATCGAAACCAACCTCCAACCTAAGTCGCCACTGCAACCTCCGCTCAGTCCTCCAACTCAAGTTACCACTGCAGCCCCAGCTCAGTCCTCCAACCTAAGTCGCCACCGCAACCTCCGCTCAGTCCACCAACTTAAGTCACCATGCTCTGGGTGACCGCCAAACCGAGTATCCTCACACCCCGAGATCATTGCAGGTTCAAAGCTTTGGCTGTACGAGCCTCTACCTCATTCAGAAGCGAGGTCATATCCATGCCTGCATGGTTGCCGAGTAGAATAATGGTCACATCGTCGGACAGATTACGTGAGAATGCTGTAGCAAAACCCCCGCCGCTTCCGTTATGGAAGACGGTGCGTTTTGTTCCGTTTTCCTTGAGAATCCAGGCATAACCGTAATTTTTATCAGAGTAAGGCTTATACATCGTTTCAATCGTTTCCTGACTTAGAATCTGGTCCGTGTATAACGCACGATCCCATTTGAGCAGATCATCCACGGTAGAATAGATCGTTCCAGACCCGGATTGTGAAACATAGTAAGGTGCAGGTTCCCATCCTTTACCCTGTTGAACAAAACCGCTGTTCGTATGCACTTTGCGAGATGCTTCTCCCGAGTCTTTCATGCCGAGCGGCTCCAGAATAGTCTGCTGCACATAATCGGCATAGCTCATGCCGGACACCTGCTCCACGACGTAGGCAAGTAAAACATAACCGCTGTTGCTGTAAAGATATGCACTGCCGGGATCAAACTTCAACGTTTTGTGGCGAATTTCTTCCACCGTCTCTTCAAGTGCAGCGCCTTCACCACGGCCAAAGGCTGAAGGCAGCCCCGAAGTCTGGGACAACAGCATATGCAGTGTAATTTCGTCCCCCTTTGGAATGCCCGAAATATACTTGGAGATCGGGTCCTGCACATCCAGCTTGCCTGCTTCTGCCAAGCTCAGAATGGAAGCTGCTGTGAATGATTTGCTCAAGGAGGCAATACGGGTCTTCTGATCCGGACGATTCAGTGTCTGTTTATCGGCAAGGCCATAACCCTGCTTTAGTACTACTTTCCCATCTCGTGCAATCAGAGCCATACCGGGATAGTTGATCTCGCGCAGATATGTATCAACAACAGAAGCTTCAGGACGCAGAACACTTACTTGATCCGTAAGTATACCGACATTCATCTGGCCTGAAGCAGTCCGCTCCACCTTGATATCAGCTTTTAGCGCGTTCGCCACAGCCCGTACCGGAACCATCAATGTACCATTTACGGTGCGTGAACTTGCAGGAATAGATAGAGAGACCTGATTTACTCGGATGGTGTCACTGCCGGCTTGATGCACCAGCGTGTCCCTGCCAACAATAATGGTGGCTGTTTTGCTGCGTGCGTCCCATTTCAGATTTCCTTTGACAGATTGAACAACATCCCGTAAGGGAACATACGTGGTGCCTTTAAAATTAAGCGGAGCATGCTGCCAGAATTGCTGCTCCCCATTGACTTCAATGTGGACGGTTTGCGTATGCTGCGCTGCAGAAGCTGTGAAACTGCCAGCCAGCCCGAAAACCGCGCCAGCACATAGAATAAGTGCCAAAAGGATGCGAAGCATGGATGAGTTAACCGTAGAAATAGTTTGCTGCGTAGGGGCCTTGCGTAAGATCTGAACCCTCTCCTTCCAAGTGTTTCATGTAAAACCAGCATATGAGCATTGTAAACGATCTCAACTGGGGGGTCAAAACCGCGCCCCCTCACGGAAGAAGATCAGATTATTAAAATTGCGATTATTTAGATTGTTTACATAATGATTCGAGAACCATTTTCCGATAAAAAGAGTTGAACTTGATGATGGGGGATAGGTAGCTGATGAAGAAAAAGTCTCGAACAGAATCTAGAGTGAAGACAAAATTGCAGAGCTGGTTTACGTTGACGGTAAAAAAACGGCTGATTGCCGCATTGCTTTTATTCCTGATTGTACCCAGTCTCAGTGTAGGGTGGCTGGCGTATCTCAAGGCGGCAGATCAGGTTAAACTGGAGATTGTTCGTTCTGCACAGGCCAAAACGGAAATGCTTAGTCTGCAGATTGATCAGATGCTTAGTATGGAGAAGGATAACGCTGCGCAGATGGCGGCGGGCATTACTTCAGAGGAGATCATTAACAAATCTCCTGCACTTCAAGCACAGCTGGATCGGATGTCACAGAACCATAAAGAGCTGGGTATCCTTACTGCCGGAGCCGAAGACGGCAGCTGGATGAAATCTCCCGATCCTGGGAACCAGATCTATGATCCTCGTGAACGCACATGGTATAAAATGGCGATGTCACAATCCGAACCGATCATCTCGGATACCTTCCAGTCTGTAACCACAGGAGAGTGGGTCGTAACGGCAGCAGCCAAACTGGCAGATGGGAATGGTGTTTTTGGCGCCAATGTAAGTCTGAATCATTTGAAGGAAACAGTGGACCAGATACATATCGGTAAGGCGGGAAAACTGTATATGTTGGATAATGGCGGGAAATTTTTATTCCATTATAAGATTGAATCCGGTACACAGTCCGATCAAAGTTACATTAACGAAATGTATACGAAGGATCGAGGAACAGTGAAGTATACATATGATGGTCAGACAATGGAGGCTGTGTTCTACACCAATCCTGCAACAGGCTGGAAAATTGTGGGTGAGATGATTCCTGGCGAAGCAGCGGAGGCTGTACAGCCGATCATGATCCGTGCGATTACGCTTGTAGGGGTAGCGGTAGTTGTAGGGATCATACTGCTGATCTTTATTATCCGCAGCATTCATCGGCCATTACAGCAGTTAACACAGGCTGCATCGCAAGTAAGCGCAGGAGACCTAACGGTTCGTGTAGGGCTGCAGCGTAAGGATGAGTTCGGTCAGCTTGGAGAGAGCTTTGATACAATGACAACTTCACTGCGCAATGTGCTTGGCGAGGTACATGATACATCCAGCCAGCTGGCAGCCTCATCGGAAGAGCTGATGGCAAGCTCCGAGCAGACCTCGAAAGCCACCGAGCAGGTGGCTGAACTGATGCAGGATGCAGCCGCAGGAACGACCATGCAGAATGAAAGTCTGGCTGCGACTGAGCAGCTTGTTGGTGAGATGTCAGTTGGAGTTAAAGAGATTTCTTCAAGAGCAGGAGAAGCGGAGCGTATTGCGATCGAAGCATCTACGAAATCGGAAGCGGGAATGGTAACCATGCAGGAGGCCGTATCCCATATTCAGCAGGTGAATGAAGAGAGCAGGGCAATGGAAACTGTGATCGACGATCTGCGTGCAAAAAATGAAGAGATTCTGGAGATCGTGGCGGAGATTACAGCCATCGCCAAACAGACCAACATTCTGGCATTGAATGCCTCGATCGAGGCTTCCAGAGCAGGGGAGCATGGGCGAGGATTTGCTGTGGTGGCAAATGAAGTCAAATCGCTTGCGAACAGTTCAGGGGCTTCGGCGGAGCGAATTAATGAGCTGATGCGGGAGATGTATGAGAAGACGCATGCGGTAGAGTCTACCTTTGCACGCACAGGTGAAGGTATGATAAAAAGTTCACAGATGATCACGGAGGCAGGAGAAGCCTTCCAGACGATCCGTGATGCGGTACAGATGGTAGCGGCACAAGCCGAAGAAGCTGCTTCAGCTTCCCGTCAGATCGATCAAGGCATGGGGTATGTGAACAAAGCGGTAAACGATACGATGGTACTATCCAACCGGATTGCTGCCGGAACCGAGGATGGCTCGGCTGCCGCTCAGGAGCAGCTTGCAGCAATGGAAGAAGTTGCCGCGTCTTCGGCGGCTTTATCGCAGATGGCAGAGGATCTGCAGCACATAATTGAACGTTTTAAACTGTAACGGTGTATATAGGAGGACTGTCGGGTTAGTGAACCCGCAGTCTTTTTCTTTTGCTCAAAGATATGCATTTTATGTATCTTACATAATGTTTAATTACAAACACAGTCAAGCGGTTTGACAATAAACAAACAAAATAATAAAATATCTATAAATAAATAAACATAATGTTTAAGATGCGGTTTATCCCATGCGGATTGGACGAATACCAAAAGGAGATTAAATCATGAAAACTTCGGATTCAAGACTTCAGACAGCTTCCCTGGAAGAGATCAAACGCGGATATGTGGAGGAAGGCACGGTCTATACGTGCATCTGCTGCGGGTATACGACGGAAGGGGGGATAATTTATCCCGAAGAGGGCGTTCTTTATGAGGCTGTCCGTTACATGCGTGTCCATATTGAAAAGGTGCATGGGTCCGTATTTGAATATTTGCTGGAGCTGGACAAAAGTGTGACAGGACTGTCCGATGTGCAGCGAGGCCTGCTGGCCCAGTTCTATGAAGGGAAGAAGGATGCGGAAGTACAAAAGGCGCTCGGCATCGGCAGTGCATCCACCATTCGAAACCACCGGTTTGTATTGAAGGAAAAGGAGAGGCAGGCCAAGATTTTTTTGGCTTTAATGGAGCTGTTGAAGAATAAGGACCTTCATGCTCCGGCAGCATGGGTATCGCCGGTCATGAAACAAGGGCATACGATTCATCATCAATCATTCGATATATCGGAAGAGGAACGGGAAATCGTACTGCAGAAATATTTCCCGGAAGGTACAAGCGGGCCTATGACTACGTTCCATATGCAGCAAAAGCATAAGTACATCGTGCTCACGGAGATCGCCAAACGATTCGAACCACAGCGTCATTATACCGAAAAACAGGTGAACACCATTTTGGAAAAAGTACATGATGACTATGTGGAAATCCGAAGGTACCTGGTCGATTACGGTCTGTTAGAACGGGATGAGGATGGAAGCCGATACTGGTTGGGCAGTGCTGCTGCGGAACAGGGTAACGGCCACAAGCAGGAGGAGCAGACAGAAGAATCCGTCCGGCAATCTTTGGCGGAGCGGAAAACAGGGCAGGAAGTGAAACAGCAGGATCTGATCGGAAACGCAGATAAAGGAGAGAAGAATATGAATCGGCGCAAAGAGTTACAGGAGCAGGCCAAAGAGGTCAAAACCGAAGCGGGGGTCTATCAAATACGTAACGAACGTAATGGCAAAGTGTATATTGATAGTACGCTGAATTTAAAAACAATTAACGGACAGCAGTTTATGCTGCAGATGGGAAGCCATTTGAACCGCCGTTTGCAGGCGGAGTGGAATGAATACGGTGAGAGTGCCTTTGTAATCGAGGTGTTGGAGATATTGAAAAAAGAGGATAATCCTTTCTTTAATGCGAAAGATGCACTCGCCAAATGTCTGAATCGCTGGTTTGAGAAGCTTGAACCTTATGGAGATCGTGGTTATCATGGAGACCCAAAACCATCTGGCGAATAGAAAAGAACCCTGCTCCCGATCCTGATTGATCTGTGGGATCAAAACCAAACCAAACCGAACCAAATGAAAAGTCCCTTTGCCAAAGAGTTGGCAAAGGGACTTTTCATTGTGGTGCACCCGCGTGAATCGTCCGATTCAGGCGAGTAATTTGGTACTTTGTATCGGCTACAGCTTAAATTGTTCGACCAGCTTCTGCAGCTTGTGAGCCAAATGAGCAAGGGAGTCAGCAGAGGAGGAGATTTCCTGCATCGAGGCTACCTGTTCTTCTGTAGCCGCAGAGATATTCTCGGTGCCGTCTGCATTAGTTTCCGAGATCGTATGAATTTGGTCAATTGACTGCACCACTTCGGCAGTGCTGGCAGACATCTGCTCTGAAGCAGCTGCGATGTTCTCAAGCTGCTGATTAACCGTGCCAACAGCTTCGCTGATTTGCACAAACGCATCATCGGCAAACTGCACAGCCCGGATGCCGTTATCCACGTCTTTTTGCCCCAGACGTACATTCTCATTGGCCTTCGAGATTTCGTTCTGGATGGATGCAACCATCTCGACGATCTTCTGACCAGACTCGCTGGATTGCTCCGCCAGTTTGCGGACTTCGCTTGCAACGACGGAGAAGCCGCGTCCATGCTCACCTGCACGGGCTGCTTCTATAGAAGCATTAAGCGCAAGCAGATTGGTTTGGGCTGCAATATCTGTAATGACAGAAACCATCTCACCGATCGAGCTGGAATGCTGATCAAGACGTGCAGCGGTCTCTGCGATGCCCTGTACAAAATGCTGGATGGAACTCATTTCGGATACAGCCGTTTTGATAGTCGAATTCCCCTGTTGTGCAAGTTCACTGGCCTGCATAGCCGCTTCGGATACTTGCTGTGTGCTGTTGGTTACTTGTCCAACCCCTCCAGCAAGTTCATTCATCTGCTGTGCAGTATGCTTCAGGCTGCTGGCCTGTTTTTCAATTCCGGCTGCAGACTGCTCCGTAATGAGAGCTACCTGCTCCGTAGCTTTGGTTGTCTCTGATGAGTTAATGGCAAGCTGTGCGGAAGAGGAGGTGAGTTCGTCAGCGGTATGACGCACATCCTGAATAACCGTACGCAGAGATTGACTCATTTTATTAAAACTGTTGCTGAGTTTACCGAATTCATCCTGCCCGTTCACGGCAACTTCAATCGTCAGGTTTCCATCGCTGATTTCGTTGGAGGCTTTGACAAGTCGATTAAGCGGTCTCGTAATGGCTTGTACAATCCAGTAAATAATGATGGAACTGATGACGATGGCAACTGCGATCACGATCAAAGTAGTGTACAGGATAGGACGAACGGTTTGCGTAACTTCGTCGTTATCGATAACACCGACGACTGTCCAGCCTGTCGTTTCATTGGTAACGAAGAAGGCATGCTCGTTTTTTCCGTTCAACGTATACTGCAGATCACCATTCTTTTGGTCAAAAATTTGTTTGTAGGGTTCCATCGTGCCTTCAGTACCTGGTTTCTCGGTTGGATGTACGATGATTTTGTTCGCATTATCAATAATATAGATATATCCTCTTTGCCCGATTTTCGTGGAATTTACCGTCTGGGAAAGAGCCTCAAGGGACAGGCTGACCGAAACGACACCATGACCGTCACCGGTTGTCTGAGCGACTGAAGCAACGACATTACCCGTATTGCTTGAGATATAAGGTGTAATTACCGTAGGTACGTCTTTGTTCTCGGAAGCAGCTTTAAACCAAGGGCGTTCACGGGGATCATACCCTGGCTTGTTCACAGCGGTAATGGGGGAATTAATATAGATGCCTTTGTCTGTTCCGACAGAAGCCAATTCCACATCACTGTGGGTGTCCTTATATGCATCAAGTAAGGTACGAATGGTTTTCGTTTCGTCCCCTTGAACAGGACCGACATTGCCAGCGTCGAGTTGGCTTGCCAGGAAATCGACATTTTTACGCGAAGCCCCGATGATCTGGTCGATGGTCTGATTCAGCACGCTCACACTGCTGTTAGCATTCTCAAACATTTTCTCTTCGACCTTGGCAGCTGCTGTCTGGAATGAAATAATGCCTAAACTGATCGTCGGGATCAGCAGCACGATAGCAAATGACAGTATCAGCTTCTCTCTCATCTGCAGTGTTCGTTTCCCCTTTGGCTGCTTTATTTTCTCCATGATCCAATCTCCCCCTGTCAGCTCTCCCGAACTGACATAAAATGTGGTATATTTCTAAGTTAATGCGAACCGATTCTGCACTCGGAATAAGTTTCTGATTCAGAATGGTATGTATCGATATATATCGGCTGGCATTGTTTAAAATTAGAGAGGAGCTGCACCCGATTTGAATCAAAATGCAATAAGATTACCCGGACACGAAAAAAATGAAGAGATTCGGGACGATGCCTCATTTATGCAGGGAGTCCGTGATTGTGTACCTACACTGCTCGGATATTTAAGTATTGGCTTTGCGGCAGGGGTTATCGAGATGACGGCAGGTCTGAGTTTTGCCGAAACAGCGCTGCTGAGTCTTGTTTTGTATGCAGGTTCAGCGCAGTTCATAGCAGCAGGTATGCTGGCTTCCAATGGATCGGCATTAGCGATCATCTTCACTATATTTTTTGTGAATCTGCGCCATCTGCTGCTGAGTGCAGCGGTATCCCCTTATTTCAGGCATCTGACACCGCTTAAAAATATGTGGATTGGCTCCCTGCTTACAGACGAGTCATTCGGCGTGGCAATGACCCGTGCCATAGGCAGAAAAACACTCAGTGAACGCTGGATGCACGGTCTGAATATTACCGCATACTTGAACTGGTTTGCCGCTAACATGGCAGGGGCCTACTTTGGACGCTGGATAACGGACCCCGATCGTTTTGGTCTTGATTATGCTTTACCAGCCATGTTTATCGGTCTGATCGTACTTCAACTGGTACATCGCAAAAACAAAAAAATACATATCAATGTGGCAATCATTGCGGTCATTTGTGTCATCTTAGCAAGCATGGCTTCACTCGGCAGTCTAAGCATTATCATAGCAGCAGTGGTCGCAGCAACGATGGGAGTGTTTATGGAACGATGGAAGTAAGATGGGATGTATTCTGGATTATTATGGGCTCGGCGCTGCTCACGTTTATCCCGCGGGTGCTGCCGCTTATGCTCTTCAGTAAAATACAGATTCCGGTGTGGCTGATGCGCTGGCTTGAATATGTGCCGGTTGCTGTTATGGCCTCACTCATTGGTCAGGAATTGTTTATGTCAGGCAGTCGCCTCGTACCCATTACAGAGAATGCTGCCTTGTGGGCCGCGCTGCCTACAGCTGTTGTTGCTATCTGGACACGCAGTCTGCTCGGTACGGTGCTGGTTGGTATTGTATCGATGATGATATTACGTTACCTTATGGGATAGGTAGAGAGATGCAGCTTCTTTGCAGGTGCTATTTTCTAATGATGCAGAAAGGGATAAGATGGAAACAGCAGTATGCAGCAGTCCAATCTAGAGACAGAGTAAGCGGTATTTCATCGTATATTCTGATAGAAGGGAATGATGTTCAAGATGAAACCAAGTCCATCTACGATCTTGTTTCAAGGAGATTCCATTACAGACGGAGGAAGGTCACGCAATGACGATCTGAATCATGTTCTCGGTCACGGGTATGCATATTTGATCTCAAGCAGACTTGGCATGGAACTGGCAGATAGACAAAAAAAGTTCTATAACCGGGGGATCAGCGGGGATCGGGCTTCCGATCTGTATGCACGCTGGAACGAAGACACGTTGAGTCTGCAGCCGGATCTGATCAGTATCCTGATCGGAGTTAACGATGCCTGGCGTTCCATGAATGGTGAGGCTAAAGGGTATACGGATCGTTTTGCGAGGGCATATCGTCACCTGCTGGAGGAGACACGAGAAGTCGTGCCGGAGACCGGGCTGGTGCTGATGGAACCGTTTATTCTGAAGACCGGAGCGACGCTGGATAAATGGGATGAATGGGAAAAGCTTATGACAGATTATCAGGAACAGGTTCGTGACATGGCTGAGCAGTTCGGGGCAGTATGGGTACCGCTGCAGCAAACGTTCAATGCGGCTTTGCAGAAGGCGGATGCTTCGTATTGGTTATGGGATGGCGTTCATCCAACTGCCGCAGGCCATGAGTTAATTGCACGTCAGTGGCTGTCTGTTGTACAGCAATCTCCACTTGTTATTGAGTAAAAAAAGCAGAGAGTTCACATTTTGTTGAACTTGTATCATTCATTTCATAAGGGAACGTGGTGAATCCTGTGCAAGGCTCTAATCACGAAATGGGAAATGAGCATACGAATCTGTATACAAGCAGTGTTGAAGACGATGCTCGGGTAATTCAATGGCCGGATGAACGGCTTATTCATCAGCTGCATATTAACAACCAGTACCACAATCAAGAAAACAAGGTATTCAAGGTTGACCGACTTCGGGAGAAGCTTCACAGGCCGGAATGGAGAGAGCTGCTTGCGGACCTGAATGCTTATGGAGAACAGGCAGTAAGTGAACCAATGCCGCCTCTAACATTCAACCTGTTTCGACAATTCAGCAAAACTGGGAACCGCAAATCCTACGAGCGCGTGTACTTCGACCGACGTGGGAGATTAGCAGCAGTTTCCCTGCTCGCTCTTGATGACAACAGCCCCGATGTACTTCACGTGCTTGAAGAGATGCTGTGGGCTGTATGTGATGAATATACGTGGTGTCTCCCGGCCCATCTGGGAACAGGAGAAGCGGAACAGGTAGAAGCTCATATTGATCTCTTCGCCGCAGAGACAGTCCATATGCTCGCTGAGATTGCCACCCTTCACGGTCAGCATCTGGACCCTCTGATTGTCGAACGAATTGGGATGGAGGCAGAGCGGCGTATTTTTACCCCGTTATATCGGGAACAGCGGGCATATCACTGGCAGACTGCAGATCATAACTGGTCCGCAGTCTGCGGAGGATGCTGCGGCATGGCTGCCCTGCTGCTGGTGAAAGATGAAGCTGTTCTGCGCGAGTCCACTCGGCAGACAATCCACTGTATGGAGGCGTTTCTGAGCGGTTATGGCGAGGACGGCGGCTGTGCTGAAGGCATCGGGTACTGGGTATATGGATTCGGTTACTTCATCTATTATGCCGAGATGTTATTGGATTACAGCGAGGGAGCGTTGAATCTGCTGACGGACTCCAAAGCGGCGGCAATAGCGGCCTTCCCGCTGCGTATTCATCTGTCGGAAGGTACATATGTCAATTACTCGGACAGTGCAGAGCAGGAAGAGATCCCATCAGGGCTGCTGTCCCGCTTAGCCGCCCGGTTCGGGCTGCAGATGGAGCTGCCGCTGCGAGTTCCCCGGCTGACAGACGATCCCTGCCGCAGGTGGGCCCATCTGCTGCGGAACGTGATGTGGAGCGATCCGGCAGTGGTTGGACATGGGCGGGGCGAAGCAGCTGTGCAGGCGAGTAGGGGGGGTATTTTTCATCAGCTCGGTTGGATGGTTGCCAAGAGTGCTCTCCAAAGGCTGGATGAACGTGAGGAGACAGACCATCCGCGTTCGGGCAGTAAATGGGTTCAAGCGGCTTGTTCATTCAAAGGCGGTCATAACGATGAGCCTCATAACCATCTTGATCTGGGACAAGTGATTATCCACTGCGGCGGCGAAAATATACTGTGTGACCCCGGAGCAGGATTGTACACCCAGGCCTATTTTGCTCCCGGACGTGAGCAGCTGTTTCATATTTCGTCCTCCGGGCATAACGTGCCGCTGATTGAAGGGTGTGAGCAGAGCCCTGGCAGAGAGGCCGAAGCCAAAGTGCTGGAGTTCAGACTTGCAGAAGACGGAAGTGAAATGCAGGCCATTCTGGACCTGACACGTGCATACCCTGAGGCTGTATCCCTGCAGCGATATACACGTCATCTATGTTGGAGGGCTGAAACGAATGACGCCGGGATTCACGAATTCGGATTCATCGGCATGAACGGGATCATCAATGCGGATGTGGACGTCGCAGCATTACGAATCACAGACAGGTTTCAATGGGATATGAACCCAGGTGCTGATGCTGTGAAGTTCTCGGCGGATGAGCGGTATGCTGTCCCTTCACCAGTTGTTGAGCGCTGGATCAGCCGGATATGTCCGGTTGTGAAAGAGGAGGGACTTGTTCAATGGCGGGCTTCACGCGCCAACATGTACATGACATATGATGCAGTCCAGTGGGAGGCGCAGGTGGAGTCTGTGCATGCCGTGGATCACGATGAGATGCCTGTCACCTTTTATCGTACATCACTTATATGGAAGGGAACGGAAAAGACCGTAACGAAGTACGAGAATGGAAGGGGAACAGAGAAGTTAGAATTATCAGAACCCCTGAAATCTCTGAAACTTGAGAACACGGAAACTCCAGATCATTTTAAACTTCTTGGGAAAAAGGAAAGCAGGAATCATGGAGATGCTGTGTACCCTGCAGGTGTCGAGACGGATGGAGCAGGTAATTCTGTCCCGCTGGAGATCGTGTGCCAAGTCGATTTTATTGTTGAACCGCGTATAGGAGAAACCGAGGTGAGTCCCCGTGAATAGTTATACAGCTGCAGCGACGTATCCATGGAGAAATGAGCTTGATCGATATCGCACTGCGGCAGTGCAGGCGGGTCCCGTACCTGCGGATGGCTGGAATATAGAGCGCAAGCTGACACTTGTCAAACAAATTGTTTGCGCTTACAAAAAGCATCAGCATGGTGACGGGGCCATTATCGATCCATACTCCGGTACAGAACGCTACTATTCCACACCAGCTTATGCGATGGCGGCAGCTGTGTTGGTGGATGCAGGGCACATGGAACTGCTGGATTCCGCATCGAATGCTCTGTCACAGAGCATTGATGCTGTGGTGAAAGGAAGTGCACCGGACAATCATCCTGATTTTTACCCTGTGCTGATGATGCGGGCGTATATGCTGCTGAAGCCTCATCTGCCTGAGCAGGCAGCGATCTGGGCTGAGGCACTCAAAACCATTCATCCTGAGCAGGATTATGTATTTACAATGACCCGAATGAATAACCCAAATCGCATGATTAACTGGAACGCCATTATGATCTCAGGTGAGTATCTGAGGTGGGGTGAACAGCTGGCGAGTGAAGATACAGCATGGATGGATCGTTATCTGGAAGCTTATCATCTGCCGCGGTTTACCGCGCTTGGTTTGTATCAGGATGGTCCACTGGACCGCCCTAATTGTCCGTTTTCCTATGACATTGCTACCCGCTATCACCTTGGAGTAATGCTTGATGCAGGATATGAAGGGGCAGTCGCCGACGCATTGCGCGAGAAGCTGCGCAGCGGTGCATTCAGCACGCTGCTGATGCTGTCTCCCCTTGGAGAAATACCGCCGCGTGGTCGAAGCTCTCAGCATCAATGGAATGAAGCTGCCGCGGCATACGTATGCTCACTGCATGCTTCACTGGCAATGCAGGCAGGGGATTCGGTGCTTGCCGGAGCATTTGCAAGAGCGGCGGACCGTTGTTTTGAAGCAGTGGAGCGCTGGCTGATGCCTGACGGGCGTTTGAAAATCGTGCGCAATGAATATGCACCGGAGAAACGCCACGGATATGAAATTTACACCAATCATACCTGCTACAATCTGTGGACGGCAGCCGCACTGGCTCATGCCTGTCTTCGTGATCCGGGCGAAGATATCATCCAGTACAGTCTTCCTTCCGAGATTGGGAGCAGGGTACTGCAGGCGGATGGATGGTTTGAAACCGTGCTGGCTTCCGTGCCAGGCCAGCAGCTGGTCCTGCACACCGCATTGAATGATCCATATACGATTCCGGGACTGGTACGAATACAGCAGGCAGAACTCCCGGGGTTGATTGGTCCGTCTGCAGCCAGTCATGTACAGGCCGGGTTTACCGAATTTGCAGAGGGGATCGTGCAGCCCTTGAGTTACTGCCCCGCCTGGAAGACAGCAGACGGGATATGGCACAGTCTTGCGGAAGGTATCCCGCCCGGCAGTGTATATGACCGCGATGCAGGGATTGATCCAGCCAGCGGCGGCGGTTCGGTTGTATTTGAATCAGCTGCTCCGACGAATAAGGTTAGGGCAGCGAACAAAACAGGTGATACCGTGCCGGCGGCTGATGCGAAGGCTGGTGATCGTGCTGCGGGGGACACTGTGGAGAATGCATTTGATATGACTTGGATGGGGCCTTTACCTGGAATACGTTCTGTATGTTCCCGATATGTGCAGCGGGCAGATCAGCTGACGGTAACCTATGTTTTCGAAGGTGAGATTGAGGCGGCGGGGGCTTTGATTCCCCTCATGTACAGCGATGGTCAGGAACAGGCCGTAATTACGCAAACCGGACAGGGTGTGCGTACGGAATACCGCGGAGCATACGTTGAATCTACGGCGCATGATGCAGGGGCGGTAATCCGGCTGGATCAGCAGGAGACATCCTCCCGCAATGGTCTGCTGAAAAAAGCAAGAATAGAAGTCCACGGTGCACAGCAGCTGACATTTACTATTCAATTGGGACGTATGTAAGAAGAAAAAAGACCCAGCAAAGAAGGATTACATCACTCAGAAGCGGGAGGGACAGGAAATGAATACATCCGTATCGGCATCATGGGTGGAAAAAGCATGGCAGCAAGGGGCGAGCAGGACGATTCAGAATGCGAAACGAATCAAGGATACCTTTCCTCATACTTCGGTGCAGGGGATGTACGACAGCAATGATCCCGAATGGTGGACGGCCGGTTTTTGGCCCGGCCTGTTATGGCTGGTGCACAGAGATGCCCCAGAGAGCGAAGCGGCAGCGGAGCTGCGTCGCATCGCTGACAGCTGTGAGCGGCAGCTCGAAGACTGCCTGCGTGATCCGGATTCGGTGGATCACGATCTGGGCTTCATCTGGCTGCTTAGCGGCATAGCCAGCTATCGCCAGATGGGCAGCGAGGAAGGGCGCCGCCGCGGCATGCTTGCCGCGAACCTGCTCGCTGCCCGCTTTCACGTGCGCGGTGAGTTCATCCGCGCATGGAACTTCAGCTCGTCAACGATGGATACGCGCGGCGTCGCCATCATTGACAGCATGATGAACCTGCCGCTGCTCTACTGGGCATCCGAGCAGAGCGGCGATCCCCGCTTCCGTTGGCTGGCGGAAGCGCATGCGGACACCGTGGCGCGCGAGTTCGTCCGCGCAGACGGGTCCATCTGCCACGTGGTGGAATTTGATCCATACACGGGGCAGAAGCTGCGGGAGCATGGGGGCCAAGGCCATGCTCCCGGGTCCGCCTGGGCGCGGGGTACCGCCTGGGCGCTGCACGGGTTTGCGCTGTCTTTCCGGTATACGGGCGAAGCCCGATATCTGGAGACAGCGGAGCGGGCGGCCGATTTCTTCCTCGCCATGCTTGGCGAAGACATCGTGCCGGTGTGGGATTTCCGCGCGCCTACGGAGCACCGGGCGGCGTGGGACTCGTCCGCTGCAGCAATTGCTGCGAGCGGCCTGTTAGAGCTCGCGAAGCTGTCGCCGCGCGGGCAAATCTATGCTGCCGCGGGAGAGCGTATCGTCCGCGGCTTGTATGAGCACTTCAGCGCCGGTAAATCGGCAGCGGAGGAAGGGCTGATCATGAAGGGAACGGTGCACTACCCCGAAGGGCGGGGAATTAATGTGCCGATTATATACGGCGATTACTTCTATATGGAGGCGCTGGCGAAGCTGCGCGGAAGTGAAGGTTTATTTTAACAGAGACGATTTTATCAGGAGGTGCCGGCATGTCTTTTCCAACACATATCGTATCTGCAGGCGGCATTGTAGAAGATGGGAAGGGGAATATTCTCTTAGTTAAAGCTCATGATGATGGATGGGTGTACCCGGGCGGGATTACAGAAGTTGGGGAGAACCTGATTGATGGTGTGATCCGTGAAATCCAGGAGGAGAGCGGCATCATCGTGACGGTGAGTCATTTAATCAGTATTGTATCGAATACAGCCATTCATAAGTGGTACGACGGTGAGACGGATGTCCCTACAAAAGTCATGTTTGACTTCGTATGCAGAGCTGCAGGAGGAGAATTAACGGTTTCTGAAGAAACGAGCGAGTGCAGGTGGGTGCCTAAGGATCAAGTGCTGGATTGGATCACTCTACCCGGGATTCGGAAGCGTTATGAAGCTTATTTGAACTTTAATGGCTCTGTCAATTATCTGGAGTACGTCACGGCAGCATCGACAGAGCTGGATGTCAAACTCCATAGGCATATCTAGATCTCCGCGGCATCGTGTGCAGCTGGCTCCCTGCACGCAGTATCCTATTTTATGCCAAGAGCGGTTATGCTGCTGGGGAGAGTCCTGCATATCGAACGGGAATGATAAGAGGCCGCCCTTACAGGGCGGTTCTATTTTGTTGTCTTCGCTGTCTTTCCTGTATTCCTGTATGTTCTGTGTTTATCCGTGTGTTCCGCAGCAGTATGTTTAGCAATTCGCTAATCGTTCGCAGACAGTTCATTTTGCAGGCGAACGTTTCAGGATCACGAAATCGGCGGAGGATTGCTCCGGATATCGCTGACGAATAATCTCGTGTACCTTGAACTCGGGATAATCAAACAGGTAATGAAACAGGTTCCGATCCTGTATCGTCTGCACGCCGGAGCTGCCTTCCTCTCTCAGCCTTGTGTAGATAACAACCCACTTGGTTGAAGCGTGGAGAACGTCGCTGAGGGTAGCGCGGAAGTCTGTCTCATCCGTAATGTGATACAGCACATCCAGGCACACCGTCAGGTCGGCTTGGAGAAATCCGCGATTAATCCATAGACCAGGTGTATACAGCATGAAGCTTTTGGAAGGATCATCAGCATACAGCGACGCGCAGTGTTTAATAGAGGAGGCCGCTACATCCATGCCAAGATATTGGTCATAACTCATATATTTCAGCTGGTTGCCATCCCCGCAGCCAAATTCAATGATCCGATGAATATTCTCTCGCTGTATTAGTCCATTAACAATCTCCGCTTTGAACTCAGCCAATACGCCATACGAACCTCTGCCCGAAGTCTCCCCTGAACGATAGGTCTGTTCCCAGTATTCAATATAATCAAATGGCTGATCCACTCGAATTTCCCCCAATTCTGAAAAATGGGATTCGCACCCCGCTTCTATTCAGATTATGCACCGCAGGCTGTGTTATGAATGAACCTGATGCCTGCACAGGTTTCCACCCACATATAAGCTCCGTTAGATGACGATGCGGAATGATTTTCCATATAATTACCTGAAAATTTCCTGAAAGACTAAACATCTGGAAAGTCTCTGCCGACATTAAGTAGTAGGCATAAAATGATAATAATCGGAGGGAAATAATGTTAAAGCCAAGATTGACCAAGTACATGGTGATGATGCTGGTAGTGATGCTGAGTATTTCCAACGTAGGCTTGGCCGCTGCGGCAGAGAAGGAACTGTCCAAAATTGTAGTTTCCAAAAATGAAATGTCGCTCGAAGTCGGCGAATCCGGAGCAGTGACTGTGACGGGGGTATATTCGGATAATACCTCGGCTAACGTGACAATCAGCACAACCTGGAGCAGCAATAATCCTTCGATAGCAACTGCATATAACGGTTCGATTACAGCGAAGGAAGAAGGTACAGCAACCCTTACGGCATCGTACAAGGGACTGATTCAGGACGTTCAAGTTAAAGTAACGAAGAAGGTCAAAGCTCTTTCGAAAGATGTCCAGAGCCTTGATCTGCGTATGGGGGAGACCAAAGACATTGAGCTGACTGCCACTTATAGTGACAACACCACCAATGCAGCAGCCTCCACCACAGCAGCATGGACGACCAGTGATGAGAAGGTTGCTACTGTAGTAAACGGGAAAGTTACCGGTCAGAGCGCAGGAACAGCATTGATTACAGCGAAGCTGGGCAGTCAGAGCGTGACGGTAGAAGTCAATGTTGAAGTGGTCAAACGTGTAGATGTGGACAAAAAGCAGGTGAACCTGCTTCTCAATAAAAGTGAGAGTGTGGTATTGACGGCCACTTATCCGGATGGGACTACGAAGGATGTTACCAATCTGGCGGAATGGACATCCAGCAATGAGAAGGTTGCAGATGTGCTGAAGGGTAAAATTACAGGTTACTCCGGAGGGTCTGCCAAAATCACAGGGAAATACGGTACCAAGTCGGTATCGGTAGACGTGGATGTGGATCTGACCAGCAAGCTGAGTGCAGACAAACAGAATGTTTTCTTCCGCTTGAGCGGAACTAAAACGACTAATGTTGTGGTTACGGCTTCCTATCCAAACAGCAGTGATGTGAACGTAACCGATCAGGCAGTATGGACGTCCAGCAATGAGAAGGTGGCAACCGTGTTCAAAGGTCAAATTACAGCAGTGAGCACGGGATCAGCCACAATCAAGGCCGTCTATAACGACAAAATGGTGGAAATTGCTGTGGATGTAGATACAGCGAGATATCTGGATATCAAAGATGTGAACGACAAGCTTGCCATGAGTGTTACTGGGGAAAACAGAACGAAAAAATTGACTGTAAATGCAGAATACATTGATGCGAGCACAGAAGATGTGACGTCCAAAGCGACGTGGGCTTCCAGCAACGCAGATGTTGTATTTGTATCCAGCGGCGGTGAATTGATCGCTTATAAATCAGGTACAGCTACCATTACCGCAGCATACGGCGGCAAAACAGTGAAATTCACAGTAAGCGTAGATGTTGCTGATAAATATGAGATGGACAAGAAGAAAGCAGCCGTCGCTGTAGGCGGAACGACTACTGCCAAAGTGCTTGCAATGTATGGCGAAACTTCTAAGGACGTTTCTGAAAATGCAGACTGGAGCAGCAGCAGTGAGAAAATCGCTGAGGTAGACAGCAAAGGGGTTATTACAGGGGTAGCGACAGGAAAAGCAACGATTACGGCCAAAATTGAAGGTAAAACGTTGACTCTCTTGGTTGAGGTTGGTATGGCGAGCGGTCTTGAGGCGGATGTCAACTTTGTCGTGCTTTCGGCCAAAGAAACCCAAACCGTTATCCTTACAGGTACGGATAGTGATGGTAACACGAAAGACGTTACAGCAGATGCCACCTGGAAATCCAGTAATGCCCGCGTAGCGGATGTGAAAAAAGGCGTAATTACAGGAAACAGCAGTGGTAAAGCGAATATCACAGCCGAATATGGTTCCCAAAAAATTACGATTCAGGTTGAAGTCGATGTCATCTCCCGGATCGAAGCATCCGAGCCGGCCATTTCCCTGAAATCGGGTGATTCCTTTGATCTGAAAGTAACGGCGACTTTGAGTGATGGCAGCGAACGGGATATTACGGACAAAGCAGAATGGAAAACAAGCAGTTACAAAGTGGCTCAAGTGAATAAAGGCAAAGTGAAAGCTTTGAACTCAGGAAAAGCCAAAATCACAGCAAAGTATGGCAGTAAAAGCGTTACGATTGCACTGGATGTAGATACCCTGAAGTATTTGCAGACAGACAAAGTTACATTGACCATGAAAACGGGAGACAAGGCAGCGGTTAAAGCTACCGCAACATATATGGATGGAAGCGAGGCCGATGTATCCAAGCCCGCTCTCTGGACATCCTCTCGGATCGCAACAGCTACTGTAAAAGATGGTGTGATTCAAGCAACTGGTAAAGGTAAAGCAACGATTACGGTCTCCTATGCAGGAGTAAAAACGAAGATCACCGTAGTGGTTGAAGCCAAGTAATAAGTTCATGGTGGACGAGATGTACAGTCACGTATGACATGGTTGAAAAGGCCGACAGCTGGATGGCTTATGGGCTTATGCTCACGGCTGGTAGATTGGCAGCAGGGTTCATGCTGATGATTAGTTTAACAGCATGATGCAAAAAGGATCTGAACCATTGTTCAGATCCTTTTTGATGTATTTGACCATTACGGGATAAGAGAAAAGTATTATCACATCGTATGCGACAGCACCAATGCCCCGTAAGCAAAAGCGATAATGATCAGAATAGCCGGATGCAGCTTCGTCTTCGTCATGACCCAGAGCGAGATTCCTGCGATAATCAGCGTCTGCCAGATCCCGATGGAGTCCGTAGATACTTGGCCGAATTCCCATGTGAGCAGAATCATGAGCACTGCAATAACCGGCTGTACTAGCAGGGTCATGCCTCTGACTTTAGGTGAAGTCCGGTGTTTGTTTAACAAACGAATTAACAAGATAAGTGCGGCCGCTGACGGTACAATCGTTGCAAAGCTGGCGATTACAGCACCAAACCAGCCTGCGACATGATATCCGACAAAGGCAGCGATTTTCGTGGCAATCGGGCCCGGGAGCGCATTACCGATGGCCAGCACGTCACCGAACTGTTCGGTTGTCATCCAGTGGTAGTGATTCACAATCTCTTCCTGCATTAATGGAATGGAGGCGGGACCGCCGCCATATCCGAGGATGTTCGCCACAAAAAATCCCCAAAATAATTCCCACCATGTCTGAAGCATCCTAGGACACCTCCTTGTCGGAGCTGCCTTTGGATTTTAAACGCTGCACCAGACCAAAATGGAAGAAGCCATAGGCAAGAAAAATCGTAATGACTATTCCGGGATGAATATTCAGCAGCTGCAGTGCGGCAAACGCAATCAAACCGAATAATATGGCAAACCACTTACCCAGCCCTTTCCAGGCTTTCATCGCAAATTCATAGGCCATCATGCCGAGCATTACAAAAATGACAGGCCGTACGGCAGCAACCATCCCTGCGACAATCTTGGATTCGCGCAGGGCGTACATTGAACCGAGCAGAGCAATAATCGCTATGCTGGTCGGCAAAATATGAGCGAGTACGGACACAATAGCGCCCAGTACACCTTTCGTTTTATACCCGAGATAAGCAGCCATCTTGGTTGCAATAGGCCCCGGCAGGGCGTTGGCAATGGCCAGAATCTCGCCGAATTCATCATCGCTAACCCATTTGTAACGAGTGACGGCCTCATAACGGATGAGCGGAATAACCGAGGGACCGCCGCCGTATCCGAGAATTCCGGTTCGTACCATGCCGATCACGAGACCGTTGTAATCTTTCCAACTCATGCTGATATCCTCCTAGAGTCTCATGCCCATACGGCTTTTATATCGTTTCAACAGCATCTGAGATTCCACCTTGACGATGCCGGGCATCTGGTAGAGCTTCTCCAGCAAAAACTGCTCCATCTCTTCCATATCTGCAAAAATACCATGCATATGCAGGGTGCTTGGGCCTGTCATGTGGTAGAGGCTGGTCACAGCTGGCTCTTCATCCAGCCTCTCCGCCACTTCGTCCAGGAAGCGTGGTTCCACATCGACATTAAAAAAGGCAGAGACCTGCAGCCCAACCTTGCCAGGATTAATGACAACGGTAAAGCGTTCGATAATTCCTTTTTCCGATAATGCATTAATGCGAGCTTGAACGGCTACGCGTGATAATCCGATCTGTGTGCCGAGGTCTGTATAGGATATCCGGCTGTTCTGATGGAGGGCGGCAATAATTTTGCGATCCATCTCGTCCAGGTTATACATTTGCGGAATTTCTCCGCCTTTGGAGGAACGCCTCTGTGACATGTTGGAACCATCCTTTTCGTTTTCCTGTATGCAGTATCACTGCAGCATTCATAGTTTAATGACGAAACGTAACTGTAGTCAACTGATTTTATTAAATATGTTAAAAATAGTCGATAGATTCCCTTCATTTTGTCACATATATATGCGGGAAGCGAAGTCTGTAATTAATCGCCACACAAAAATAAAAATAACGGTGTAACTTTTCTAAATGTTACGTGTTTTTATTGTTGAATAGGAGGAGGGAAAATCATATGAGGAAAAAGATTTTATTATCCGTCTTAACTACGGTTGCGGTAATGTCAGGTGTGCTGGGTTCAGCATATGCAGCCGGAATGATCAAATTGAATGTGAACGGAACCCAGTTGCAAACGGATGCAGCTCCAAAAATGGTTAATAACCGTGTCATGGTTCCAATTAGTTTTGTGTCGAAAGCGCTGGGTGCATCGGTCTCGTGGAACGATAAAACCCAAACGGTTTCAATTCATACCACAGGTATCCCTTACGAAAATGTGTGGGATGAAAACATGAAAGACATCGGGCCTTTTGAGTTAGCCCGTATAAATAATACAATCCAAGTTTTCTTGGCTGGGATGGATACGGGGATTGAAGATCTTTTAAAGAAATCGACGTTCAATATGGATGTAGATCGATTGAAGCAAGAGCACTTCTCTATGGGGCCAACGATGTTATCCACCAAGATTTTGGATATGAAGACAATTAAAAAAAATATAAATGGTCAGAGGCCTGAGTATTTAGTTAGAGTAGGCATTCAGGCAGGAGGAGATGAATTGAGAGTAGAATATTGGGATCTAACTGTTCTATTTACTCCAGCGGTTGATGATGGAAAAACCATTTCAACTGGAGGAAAGATGGAGTATGTAGTTACTAAACGGGAAGTTGTGAAGACTGTTCCAGTACGTGTGCAGCGTGTTTTCCCTGGATTCACGTTAGAAGAGTCAAACGAGATGCATCCTTTATAGATGTAAAGAAGATGTAAAGAAACAGAGGCGATGGTCAACCCATCGCCTTATGTCTATAAGCTGAGCCCGTAACGCTTGCGCTTACAGCTGCAGATTTGCATAAAGAAGCCCAAGTTTTGTAAGCCCTATGCACGCTCTGTTTTAGGAAGTAAAAGGGTTACCGTTGTGCCTTCACCGGGTTCAGACGTAATGCGTAACGTCCCGCCTGCTCCGCGTGCACGTTCCTCCATACTGAACAACCCAACACCATGGCCCGCTGAGTCCTCATTAAATCCGGTGCCTTGATCTTCAATAACAACGAGCGTGAGATCTTCACTGTCTTCAACCGTTACACGGGCCTCTGCAGTGTCAGCATATTTGGCGACATTCGTTAAAGCTTCCTGGATGATACGATAGATGGCAATCTCCTTGTTTATATCGAGCCGCTTGCGCAGGCTGCATTCCAGAACAACCTCGATGCCGTAGTGACGAGTATAGTTCTCGATATAGGTACGAATCGCAGGAACTACGCCGAGATCGTCCAGGACAGACGGCCGAAGCTCCCAGGCCAAACCCCGTACATCCTCCATAATAGTGGTGACCTGTTTCCGTAACGCTTCCACACCCGGATTTGCTTGATCTGCCAGCAGGCGGTCCATCTGGATAACGAGAGAGAAGAGGCTTTGTCCGATTCCGTCATGGAGTTCACGGGAGATGCGGCGCCGTTCCTCTTCCTGAATGTTCATCACTTGTGACATCATCTGCTGCAGCTCGCCTTCAACTTGTTTGAGTTTGGTCACCTCGCTGCGCACGGCCAAATACTGATAAGGCTCACCGTCATTGTCCAGAAAAGGCACGATCGTGGTGTTCACCCAGTAATAACTGCCGTCTTTGGCGCGATTCCGAATCTCGCCATTCCACACCTTGCCAGCAGAAATCGTGTTCCATAGCGTCTTCATAAAGGCTTTACCGTGATACCCCGAGTTGATAATCCGGTGGTCCTGACCAATCAGCTCTTCGCGAGTATACTGCGAGATCTCACAGAATTTATCGTTTACGTATTGGATTTTGCCTAGACGATTCGTCAGCGCTACAATCGAGGATTCATCGAGTGCAAATTTCAGGTCGCTGAGCTGATGCAGTGATCCCTTCAGTTTGCTTCGGAACTCATTGTCTGAGATATGCTCGTCAATCTCCTTCAGCAGCAGCTGAACAGGCTGGTCGGCTAATCCGCTGAGTCTGTTTTTGCGCGGTTTACTCAAAGTTTAACAACCCCTTTTTCATCGCGAACTTCACCAGTTCCGGTCTGGTGCGCAGGCCAAGCTTCTCCATCAGATTACTTTTGTGGGATTCCACCGTTTTGACGCTGATGACTAGATGCTCGGCAATTTCCTTATTCGCATATCCTTTGGCGATCCAGGACAGAATCTCTTTCTCCCGATCCGATAGGGTGTCATACGGCCCGGCATTTTCCTGTTTGGCTTTGTCCAGATACTCACTCATTAATCGCTTGGTTGCACTTGGATAGAGGTAGGCACTTCCATCGGCTACAGAACGAATGGCAGCGAGTAATTCTTCATGGGGCGCACTCTTGAGAATGTACCCTGAAGCCCCGGCGTGGATTGCGCGGAACAGGTATTCCTCATCATCATGCATCGTTAGTATTAAAATCGATATATTTGGCATTAATTTCTTCAATTCGGCAGTAGCGGTTAATCCGTCCTTGCCCGGAGGCATACTGAAATCCATCAGAACCACATCCGGTTTCAGCTCCTGTGCTTTGGCAATGGCTTCGTCGCCATCGGCTGCATCTCCAACAATATGTATATCGTTCTTACCCTCAAGCAGGGCGATCAACCCGGAACGTACAACTACATGGTCATCTACGACTAACAGTCGAATCACAATCATTTCCCCCTGTCCGCTTCCTTCATCTACCTCTATCATACCAAAAAAAGAGACTTTTCAGAGGGTAATCTCCGAAAAGTCTCCTTATGAGATGTAAACAAATCGTTAATATGTGTGGCGAAGCTGTAATCCCGGTGAGGTGCAGTTCAGGCCCTGCACATGTACTCGCTCATGCATACTGCTCCAACTGCCGGGCAGTTTGTTCCGTTTGGACAACCATCTCGGGGGAAAACGTGCAGGGAGTTCTGCTTCCTACAAGCAGTACACCGCTTGGCAGCCTGCCTTCCTTGAACATGGGCACGGCTATCGCACATACCAACCGTTCAGCAAGCATAAGCGGGCAGCGATCCGGCGTATATTCTCCACGGGATTGCTCATCCAGCATGACTGTGCGTCCCGTTCTCAGCGCTGTGCCTACCAGATCTTGTCCAGGGCGCATAGCCATCCGTTTCACACGTTCATTGGTTGCCCCGGAGGTATATTTCCAGCGCAGCATCGATCCAGACACACAGGCCATTCCGCAAAAATCGCCGGTGGTGCTCTGACACAGGCCGCTCATCATCTCCTGAACGGCAGATGAGACTTCATCATGCATGAGGGACACTTCCTTTTTCGGATCATATATGGATTACATATGGGTAACCTTGAATCAAGGCTCGTTGGATAGAAAAGCGATTTACAATCAGGATATTACGATGTTAGTTCTATTGTAGACTTTTTGATGAGTCTTGTAATTCAGGGAAAACCCCTATTTGCATTCTGTAAAATGCTGAACCTGGGCACCGAATACCTCTGAGAAGCATAGTTTTCCTGCCAATTAGAGAAGATGCTGCTTCATTTATATTGTAAATGTACCCAGTAACGCAGGCCATACAGATAAATTCTCACGGCAAGCCGGGCATACGGTTTTCCCTGCCAGATAAGGGAGATGTGCTGTAAGTTTCTGCTCTCCGATCCTCCCGGCCCGTTCTGCTAAAGCTTGTGCGGCCTCATCTGCCAATGAAGAAGCGGGCTGAATAACTACAGCTTCCTGATCGGTATGAAAGACAGGATCATCTTCATAGGCACGGAGGGGCACGGTATGATCTTCGTCAGGCCATATGTACACTTCATTTTCGCAGGCCGGGCATACGGCTACGTATTCATCGCCTTCAGTAAATGTCATCAGCATATTAGCGACAATGTAGGATTCGCGTAATGCAGCATCGGCAATGAGGATGTAACGCTTCTCGGTGTCATCTGTGGATGACTCAGCAGCATCATGCAGCACTTCTTCTGTCAGTGATCTGAATAGATTAATGGCATTCACATAATCACCGTACATCTGCGTACAGAGGGTACTGCCTACGGCTTCGGCCAGTTCAATCCAGGATGGCGGATAAGGTACCTGATGCTCTTCATTGCGGCTTGCTTCAATAATACCGCAGTGGATAAACAGCTCTTTGCGCACGGCAGCATCAGATGTTTCACCTGCCAGCTTTGCTAAAAATGGCATCACGGCATAGGCAGCCGTATAGATTGAGTTCTGATGAAACAGATATTCCTGAAACAATGTGTCAAAAACCTCTTGGCTGAATGCCTGCTCTAATTGCTGCAGCAAACCGGGTACATTTATGGCCGAGCCATAGGGACCCGATAGTTCTGCCCAAAGATCATTATCAAGCGATAACATATGTATTCCTCCTATTCTGGAGATGCATAAGATTACAGATTCACAAGCTTGAAGACGTACCAGCGTTTAACTGTATGCTAGCACTAACGTAAAAGATTGACAATTCAAGGTTGAATACATCGTTAACCTGGGTCTTTGTTGATGATATGTGACTTTTCTCACAGCGAATTGGGGGAGTTTCCCGCCAAAGATCAGGTAATCCCCCGATAACCTTTCGGTCTGTTTCACGATATGATGGAATCATAAGGAATCACCGAGGGGGACGAAAATGATGGGTACAGTATTTGTGGAAAGAATCACCCAAAAAGCAGAGCGGACACAGACGGAGGCGGGCAAAATGACACAGAAAACAGGTGGGATTCTGTCTTTTGTTACAGCGGAGCAGTGGAATCTGATTGAAGAGAAAATGCAGCCTAAGAAAGTGAAGTCGGGATACAGTCTCTTTTTGGAAGGTGATGAAGCCGGATATCTGTACTACATTCGTTCGGGACGGGTGAAGCTGACCAAATCGACGGAGGATGGCAAAGAGATTATTCTGTCGATTCAGCAAAGTGGTGATTTGATCGGTGAATTTGGCGGTATTGGCGGACTAAATCACAGTTACAGTGCAGAGATGGCGGAAAAAGGGGAACTGGCCATCATCTCGCTGACGGATCTCGAAAGTGTGCTGAGCAAAAACGGAGACCTGGCGCTGAAATTTCTGCAATGGATGGCGCTCGCACAGCGGATTACCCAGTCGAGATTCCGCGACCTGCTGCTGTACGGCAAAGCAGGTGCACTTGCTTCGACATTGATTCGTGCCAGCAACACGTATGGAAAGATTATTCCAGACGGTATCGTGCTGGAGATGAAGCTGAATCACACTGAACTTGCGGAGATGATCGGAGCAACGCGGGAGAGTGTTACACGTATGCTTGGCGCGTGGAAAGAGCAGGGTACCTTGGACATGATGGACGGTAAGTTAATGATCCGGGATATGGCTGCGCTGCGCTGTATGTGTGGATGCCCTTCGTTCCCGAGCTGTCCGAAGGAACTGTGCCGTTTGTAGAAGATGCAGCAATAGATTGAAACAGCAGGAGATTTAAGTATTAACGCAGCATACCATGCACACAACATACGGAAAGTTGTGTCATCTCCACTGGCGATTGGGGTCGTAACGGGAGATGGCAAAAGTGCTGAAGGATGCAGGGCGTTCTGGATATAGGGAGCAATTTAGAGAGAAAACCGGAAGATCGGTTGAGCGGAGAAGATAAAAAAGAGACTTATTAACGTGGACGGAGAACAAACAAGGTTAACATGGTTGGATAACGAAACTGGGAAATAGTAACAAGTAACGTTTAACAAATGATAGACAGCAAGTGACGGTAACAAATAAATAGAGATGATGTACGGTGGGGAGAAACGAGATCGGGACGGAAATAAAAGACGAAGCAGCCTATGCTGCTTCGTCTTTTTACTAAGTGATAACAAAGTGATAACTAAAAAGGTACCCAATAATAATCGAAACTAAAACCAACCAACCAACCAACCAACCAACCAACCAACCACTAACTAGGCGCGAAGAATGATTTTATTACCCCGACTGCGGCTAACGATTCGAGAGGAGCTTATTTGAGGTGTTTCGGTCCTTTTGAAAATGTAACGATCTGGAGAGACGTTATTTTTTCAATTCCAGTGAAAAGTGTGGGTATTTAGCGAGTTTTTAATGAAATAGCGTTACTGGGAATCGTTAGAATTACAAATTGCAGTAAATTACCCAAATAAGGTTTCTGGAGATCGTTAGAAATTTCATTGCTGTTTATACGCTGTTGACTCACTGTTAGGAGCATCCGCAGCACCTCAAAGACACAGCAGGTATTTACTAGGACAGCACATCGTTACCTCTCAAAACATATTACTTACAACCTATCAGCACTCAAGCTGCATCCCACACGCTGCAGCCCCAAGGCAGCACTCACAAGGTACATCTCCAAACGCTAGAATCCCCTGATCCAGCGCTGCCTCATAAATGTATATTACCGCTGCGCAGATAAATGTCTGTTTAGTTTATTCTAACTCCCGATCCAGTATGGAATAGAGCACGGAGTCATGATATGACCCTTTATAGAACCAATGCTCCCGCAGTAAACCTTCACGCTGCATCTCGATGCGCTCCATGACTCGCTCGGAGGCAGGATTTTCAGGGCGGCATTTGGCAAAAATGCGGTGAATGCCAAGTTCCCTGAATCCAAAGTGAAGCAGTACACGGCATGCTTCCGTAACATATCCATGCCCCTGGTACGCGGGATGCAGGACATAGCCGATCTCGGCGTTGGTCTGATCCACAAGGTGGAGCCCAGCGCCACCGATGAGAATGCCTTCTTTTTTCAAAACAATCGCCAGCTCATACCCTTCTCTCGGCTCCGTCTGCTGCATACGGATTACATCCTGCACATAAGCCCGGGTATCCTCCTCCGTGTTCGGTCCCCATGCGGTGTGCTCCGTTATTTCGGGCAGGGAGGTGTACGTATGTATGTGCTGCCAGTCACTTTCTACAATCTCGCGGATAAGTAATCTTTCGGTTTCAAGCTGCATCATGTAAGCTCCTCTGCTCCAATTTAGTTTCCCATATGTGCGGCTGTAAGTTTCTGCATTCAAAATGAATCCGCACATGATTGCATCCTATTGTAACGCAAGATATAGATGCAAAAAAGCCCACGACCGAATTCAAAAGCATGAATTCTTCGCAGGCAGTCATCGTTAATTCTTGAATTGGATAAGATTTCTTTCAGTCCATGAATCGCAGCTCACATATTTTTGTCTAGGCAGTGAGCTATTGTGGTTGTTTGCAAGCTGCTTTGGGATAAGTATATGCCAGTTTGCGGATAATTTCCTTTTGCCATCTCGTATCACCCAGATGGGTCGCCAGGTTCAGAAGATCCAAATAATCGTCCAGCTGCAGGTCAGCCTTTTGCAGAGTTGTGTTCATTCGATGTTCGTTCCCCTTTATCTATAAAGTCGTAAGCATAGTTGTCATTGTCCTACTGCACCATAACAAGCTCAAGAATGATAATCATTATCATATATAATCACATTATGCCTCGTATTCGAGTAAAATGCAATGCTTAACCTTGAGATCACTCAACTTTTTTGATAAAAAGCCTTATTCGTATCGAAATCACGATATAAACACTCGGAGAAATTTTTTCAAAAATTTTACATAAACATAGAGGAATTCATCATATGAAGCATTAAATTAAATAGGGACAAGCATAAGTTATCAAGATAGAAACAAACGAACCGAACCACCTGAGGGAAAACATTATGCACAGGCATCAAACGATGCGGAGGAGGAGAAAGAGGATATGAAAAAGGCGTTAAGGCAGCAGTGGATTGGGGCATTCCTGGTTTTTATGATGATGGCCGCAGCATTACTGGTTCCGGGATATCAGACTCCGGTTCAGGCCGCAGCACCACTTACCGTATCACAGGCTATTGCTTCCCAGAGCAGCGGAGGCACGGCAGCCGTCGAAGGTTATGTTGTGGGACATGCGACAGGGTCACTGACGGCCAAGTTCACCTCTCCATATGCCAATGATTTCAATGTGCTGATTGCGGATTCGGCATCGGAACGCTCGAACAACAAACTGCTCAATGTGCAGATCTCTTCTTCGTTTCGTGCTCAATACGGACTGGCTTCAAATCCGGATCTGGTAGGCAAAAAAATTATCGTCACTGGAACGCTGGGCGCATATAACAGTTATGCCGGAGTCAAAAATCCAACCTCAATTACCTTCTCGTCAGGAACCACGAACCCTAATCCAGAGCCGAACCCGAACCCGGGAACGACCCTGCCGGATGGTACAGGCAAAAAAGTACTGTTTGATAACACGCATGCCCAGACCGCAGGTGCAGCCGACTGGATTATTGATGGAGCTTTTTCAGACTTTGCAAACGGTTTGCGAAACGCAGGCTTTACCGTGGATCAGCTGGAACGCAGCATCCCGTATACATTTGGTGAACAGGCTTACACCTATAACAAATTGAAGGACTATGACGTGTTTGTCATCGGCGAAGCCAACGTGCCATTCAAAGCGACAGAGCAGGCCGCGCTCCTGCAGTATGTACAGAACGGTGGAAGTATCTTCTTTATCTCGGATCATTATAATGCAGACCGGAACAAAAACCGCTGGGATTCCTCCGAGGTGTTCAATGGATACCGCCGGGGAGCTTTCCTGAATCCAGCGAAAGGCATGTCCTCCGCGGAAGCAGCATCGCCAGCCATGCAGGGGGTAATCAGTTCGGACTGGCTGGGGAACAACTTTGGTGTTCGTTTCCGCTATAACGCATTAGGTGATGTGAATGCCACGGATATCGTAACACCAGCGCAGTCTTTTGGCATTACAACAGGTGTACAAGCTGTGGCAATGCATGCGGGATCAACCATTGCCATTATGGACCCGAACAAAGCCAAAGGATTAGTGTATGTTCCAAACGGCGTGTCCAAGTGGAATAATGCCGTCGATCAGGGCGTGTACAATGGAGGCGGGCGAGCGGAAGGGGCTTACGCTGCAATTGCCAAAGTAGGCGCAGGGAAAGCCGCATTTATCGGTGATTCTTCTCCGGTTGAAGATGCAACGCCGAAGTATTTGCGTGAAGAAAACGGAGCCACCAAGAAGACATATGATGGCTTCAAAGAGGTGGACGACGCCGCGTTCCTCGTGAATACCGTGAAATGGCTGGCGGTGAAAGAAAGCTATACCAGCCTGGCCCAAGTGCCAGGTCTGACATTGGATAACGTAACAAGCCTGCTGCCAATGGAGACACCGTCTGCATCCACCGAACCGAAAGTAGAACCTTGGGCTGCCCCGGCTGCAGGATACAAATGGTATGATCCGACGACGTTTAAAGCAGGTTCGTACGGCAAGGCACAATAACGAGGTCAGGATCGGAATCTGAATATTAATCAATTCAGAGTAAGGAGCAGCTGAAAATAGCTGAAAATAAATGTCGCAAAGAAGCTGGTGATGTCAATTCAGCTTCTTTGCGTTTTTTCATTTTACATAATCCTGAATTATTCTGTGATCGAACTGACTTGAAATTTGATAATGCATAGATGAGTTCTTTTTAGGAGACGCTTCGTAATCGTAGACATCGATATACTTATTATCATATAAATGCATTCCAAGTCTTGCGCCATGATTTACATCAACAAAGAGCCTATACACCTCATTGAAATCTAAGGAAACCCTGGAATTTTTCTTCACTTCAAGGGCTGACAAACTGCTCATTATTTTATGAATTTCATCTTTGTCTGTAATGGTTACTTTTTGGTCATGACCCTTTTCGATATCTATTGAGGTGATCGTGTCAAAGTTAACATCGTCCCATGCAGCCTCTTTAAGAGACTTTGTTGAATTCATTGTAAAGAGCCATAATCCGACAGCTAAAAGAATGATCATAGACGCAAAAAGGTAGTAATTTCGTTTCTTCATTACTTCTCTCCCTTAATTAATGCATTGCATTTATTGTAACATTTATCCAAATTTATTTCATGACAGGTATGTGGATTTTTGCTCAGCAGTCCGTCTTGTTTGTTTCTCTTGTGACAGCCTCACAGCTTATCGCTGCATAAAGCTTGTCTTTGGCGGGCAAGGTATGGGTACTAATGATGGAATTCGAGCCCAAACGCTGCCGAGTCTGAGTGCAGACAATAATGGAGAAGAGGGAGGCGGCACAAGATGGAACAGCAAACAGGACAAGCAGACTGCGACAGTTCCTTGATGCGGCAGAAGCTGAAGGCAGACCTGCACCGCGTAGCAGAGCGAATGAATCAGACATTATCGCGTTTTGACCATGACAGTGTCTGTTTGCTGGGGCAGTTTGCCGAGATTCGGGCCGAGATCAAACACATTGAGGTGCTCGCATCTTCTTTTTATCTCGACTGTTACCTGTCTCCATTTACCGAGAAGTTCGCAGAGCTGACGTCCAGCGTGCAGCATCTGTCTGACCGCAGGTATGGGGCACTGATCGTGATTGAACGGGAAGTTCCGCTTGCGCCGATGATTCATTCCGGGGTAGCGGTGGATGCCAAAGTAACGCATGCGCTGCTCGAGTCGCTCTTCATTCCGGGCGCGCCGCTGCATGATGGGGCCGTGCTTATTCGCGGTAATCAAATTGTATCTGCTGGTAATGTACTGCCGCTATCCCAGGCTGAAGCGCATGAGCGAAAGCTGGGTACACGCCACCGGGCGGCACTCGGATTAAGTGAACTGACAGATGCGGTTGTGCTGGTCGTCTCGGAAGAGACTGGGCAGGCTTCTTTTGCCGTAGATGGAGCACTGCATCCGATTAATGTGGCCGAAACGCTCACCTAGAGCGAATGGAGTATGAGCATACTGACCTGACCAGCTGCGAGCTGCACAAGCTGGCGGTTGCATATCAGGTATAAGCTGTTGGAGGGGCTGACCAGTCATGACGTGACAGGCGGGGCCTCTTTTTGCTATGGCGAGTTTTATTCAAGGAAGTATTCGGTATGGACTGGGATCGCAATACCGATCCGACTCCAAAGCGAAAAGCGAACATGGTAATGTGATTTTGCACAAACTGGGTGGATATGGGTAAAATAGGGGTGGAGTGTTAATTATACAAATGCAAATTTATCTCATAAATGGTAGAGGAGACGGTTAGCAGATGAGTTGGTTTAAAGCAATGGAGAGCATGATTATGAGGAACTGGTTCTATGCCAGGATCCGAAGTCAGGCTTGAAAGCCATTATTGCCATACACGATACGACCCTTGGACCTGCGCTTGGCGGTACACGGATGTGGACATACGCCTCAGAGGAAGCGGCTATTGAAGATGCACTGCGCCTGGCTCGCGGTATGACATACAAAAACGCCGTGTCCGGCCTCAATCTGGGCGGGGGGAAAACGGTTATTATCGGAGATCCGCGCCGGGATAAAAATGAAGCGATGTTCCGCGCCTTTGGCCGCTATATTCAAGGCTTGAACGGTCGTTATATCACCGCCGAAGACGTCGGTACCACGGAAGAGGACATGAATCTGATCCATCAGGAGACCGATTATGTCACAGGCATCTCCGCAAGCTATGGCTCGTCCGGTAACCCTTCGCCGGCAACCGCTTGGGGGGTATACCGCGGCATCAAGGCAGCTGCGAAGGAAGCTTTCGGCACCGATTTGCTGGAAGGTAAGACGATTGCCGTTCAAGGTGTCGGGAATGTAGCGATGCATCTCTGCAAGTATCTGTACGAGGAAGGCGCACAGCTCATCGTAACCGATATTCATAAGGATTCCGTGAAGCTGGCGGTAGATCGTTATGGGGCAAAGGCTGTTGACCCGGCGGATATTACAAGCGTGGCGTGTGATATCTATGCGCCATGTGCGCTCGGCGGCACGATTAATGATGATACGCTCCGAACACTGAAAGCCAAAGTTGTTGCGGGCTGTGCCAACAATCAGCTGCTGGAACCACGCCATGGCGATGAGCTGTATCAGAGAGGCATCGTATACGCGCCGGATTATGTCATTAATGCGGGCGGTGTGATTAACATTGCCGACGAGCTGAACGGATACCACGCCGAGCGAGCTTGGGCGAAGATCGGAGAGATCTATACTACGCTTGAGAAAATTTTCGAAAGCTCTCGTACCGGAGGCATACCTACTTATGCTGCCGCAGATCAGCTGGCCGAGCAGCGAATCGAGATGATGAAGAATACGCGCAGCACCTTTTTACAAAATGGACATCATGCATTAAGTGCACGCAGATTGCGGAAATAAATTCTGCAGCCAAGCATCCGAAAGCTGGATTTATGTAAGACAAAGCGTAAGACGATAGGTAAGACGAGGGTTAAGCGGAATGGCATAGCAAAACAAACGTAGTAGGTAAAGCAAAGGCTTAACAAGGGTAAAAGCAAAGTAAGGCAAGTAGAAATAGATTAACTAAAAGTAGATTAACTAAAGGGACAATCCTGATGATTTGGTCAAATGAGCGTAGTAACATCCGAAAAATCTTTTTTGGATATCCTTCGTTTAGAACCAATTCAGTATTGTCCCTTTTTGGTGTGATTGCTCGTTTTGTTTTAGCACAAGCAGTAAGCTCTTATATACCGAGGCTCAGACTTAGACACTTTTCGAGAAATCAGTTGATTCGATTCCACGTTTGGTTGTGAAGCTTTTTTCAACATACCAGAGAAGTACCATACAGATCGCATAGAACAGGCTGATACCCAGAATAATAATCCATACACTCTCCATATTCACGCCTCGAATGAACAGGCCAGTCAGATAAGGGCTAAGGGTGTAACCCAGACAACCTACGAACAACAGCAAGCCGTTAAATCTTCCCTGATGGGTGTCGGGTACACGTGATGCGATATACAAATTAATGTTGGTCTGCACCAGAATCTCTCCAACCGTCCACAGCACCGTGGACACCACAACGATAGTGAAATGAGGCCAATCACCGAGCAGGTACAGTGCACCGAATCCGATGCCATAAAAAAGAGCGCCTGTCGCGATGGAGTTCAGAGCCGTGAAACTGCGCGTCACGGACAGAACCACCGTGGTGAGAAGAATGACACTGATCGCGTTAATGGTCATGACAGAGCCATAATAAGCAGCGCCATTTTCACCAAAGGAATGATTCATCTGCAGTGGCAGACTAAACGAGTACTGCATGTAGATAAAATAGTTAAGAAAGGATACCACGATGAAAAAGAAAACAAGCGGATTCCTCAGCAGCATGGGGAGCAATGGCGAAGGCGAGGGCTTCGATCCTTGCTGCTGTCGAAATGGAGAGCTGCCTTGTTTAGGATTTTGCTGCCCCGGCTGGTGATGCTGCTTCTCACCTGGCTGTTGCTCCCCCTGTGGTTGCTGTGTATGTACATGATGTGCCCAATTTTCAGTCGTAGTCTGCAAAGCCTGGTCGTCACTTACCCGAACATGAACCTTCTTCCAGATAATGAAGGTAGAGAACAGAAATACTGCACCGATGCTCATGAAGACGATATGCACGTAATCCTTGATAAAAAATCCGGCAATCAGCGGCCCAAGCGCTATACCGAGATTGGCTCCGAGATACATCAGGGAAAAGGCCGATTTTCGCTCCTTCTCTTCCGGGCACAATTGAATAATGAAGGCGTTATACGCCGGGCGCGTAATACTGATGAAGAACATGACCGCAATCAGAAGATAACCGATGGTGATCGTGCCTGACCAGAAGGCACAGCTCATGATCATGAGGGCAGACAAAACCTGCCCGGAGACAATAATCGTTTTTTTGCCGATCAGATCACTCAAATAGCCGCCAAGCAGTACACCGGGGCCGCTAATCAGAGCCGCCATAGATACAAAAATACCCGCACTGACCACACTCATGCCCATCTGTAGGGTAAGCACCAAGGTAATCAGCGAGAAAATAAAATCCCCCGTGCTGTTAATGGTTCTTGCCAGGCAGAGAAAATAGATGTCGCGGCTCAGTCCCGCGTATGTTTTGAATAAAGACAATCGTTTCATTCCTCCCCAAGAATCCCCCAATTCCTAGTAACAAACCACCATTGTTCAGGTCGATCTCCGCATCTTCTTGGTTATCTACACGTTCTCGGGAACCGCAACCTCAATGACGAATCGATCATACATATCCAGCAGCGTCTGACGTAGTTCCTCGAACGAATCACCCTCCACAATGGCGAACCCTGACCGGGTCATCGTGTCGTTTACATCTCCTGCATGCTGCCCCACTTCATAGGAGACGTTAAATTCAATGATGCCTGGAACATCCTTATAATCCTCTCTCCCGGAGATGTGCTGGATCACACCTGCGCGTGAAGGGAAGCAGATCATACCCGTGAATTGGTTACTGGTCTCCTGCTGCGTAAAGGCATATGTGCCAAGCTCCAGATCCGTAACGGCTTCAAAAAGATCCACACCGTGCGTATTCCTGATACAAGGCGGCATCACATGCGAACCTCCGATTCTTGCTCCGATCTCTCCGAAAACCACTTCTCCTTCCGGCGTGAGGAACAGCTCGGCATGAGTCACAGATTGATTGATGCCAAGCGCGGCAATGACTTGTCTATTGATATCCTGGATACGTTGAATAAAATCCGCTTCTGTGCCCTTGGGGAAGGTAATGCTGGCCGGAGGTTTCTGCTGCGTTGCGATATCCAAACAGTTATAGAGGTACTGGGAAACGGAAGCGAAAACCACTTCTCCCCGGCACACAATGGAGTCACAATGGAATTCTGTACCCTGAATGAACTCTTCCAGCAGATCACGCTGCTGCTCTTGTCTTGTATGCTGCAGGTAATGCAGCAATTCTTCCATGCTGGACAATTTAAACGTGTTGATACTCCCGTACCCGCTGAGCGGCTTCACAATAATCGGGAACCCATACGCAGCAGAGAAACGAAGATAGTCCTGCTGCTGGAGCGCAATGGCTGTTCGGGACGTGCGAATTCCGCGCTGATGCAGCATCTGTTTCATAATCCATTTGTTACGAACTGCCTCGGCCTGATTACGCTGCATTCCAGGAATCCCGAATTCGGAACGGAGTTGTCCGCCGATCTCTATGGCATTCTCACCCGGAGTTAACAAAGCAATGATGGAGTGCGATTGCAAAATTTGAAGGATATGTCCCCGGATGGCATCCACAGATTCAAGATAATCAACATACCTTATTTCATCAAAATATGGTTCGAGCCGCTCGGGATGATGTAATTGATGCCGTTCAATAATCAGAATTTTATGGCAGTCTGTAAACTTGGTTAGAGGTTTCACGAAGTTTAAATTCAATGGAAGCCTGAAATCGGATATGTATACGATCGTTTTCATAAATCCTCCCCGAAAATGAAGTTGAAAACATAAAAAATGGATTTCATAACATTATAGCTCATTATTTTCCATATACAATACATTTTTTGTAAAAATATATGCACAAGAATACATATTTTTGTTACGTTAAAGTGTTAATTGACAGCAGGAATTTTTTGGTATAATATCGTACCGAATTGGAAAAATAAAGGGAGGAAATAGAAAAAAATGGAGATAACCAAAGATAAATACGCCATACTGGGTACATTGGGCGATAATGATGGTTTCCTGACCTGCAGCATGCATATTGCGAAAAAACTGGATAATTCTGATATGATTAAGCCATACCCCGAATTTGAAGCAGCTGCAGAAGACCTGAAATCAGGTGTGATCTCCTGTTTGTTAGTTCCCGGAGCGTATCCCAAGCTGAACAGCTTCATTATGGATTCAGATCTGGTCGTGTCCGAAAGCTTTGTAGAGAAAATTCCTGCACTGGTACTGTCCGGCTTCCATGCCGTATGTCCGGAGCAGATTGATACGATTTATCATCATCCGGCAACTACATACTTGTTATCTGAACTGAATACTGCCTATAGAGAGAACAGCACGGTATCTTCCAACCCTGAGGCTTGCAGGCAGGTCATGCTGAATACGGAGACCTCGATTGCGCTCACGAACCAGCTCTGTGCGGATCATTACGGACTGGTGACGTACAAAGTGCTGCGCGAGGGAATCCAAATGCCCTGGGTATGCTTTACGAAAAAACCACAGAGGGTGAATGCACTCGTATGAAGAGAATTGCAATTATATTGGATAAAAATCTGGAGCAGGGGGCCGCAGCCAATGCGGCAGCGCTTCTCATGGGACAAGCTGCCCTGAATGAGCCGGGGTTGTATTCGGATCAGCCTGTATTGGATCAGAGCGGTGTTCAGCATGCGGGTATCCGATACAGCACCGTCATTTTGAAGGCGGGAGAGAATCAACTGATCAATCTGGTCAAATCCTGCTCCGAGGATAACGGCAGTTTGAGACATCTTGTTTTTACACAGACGGGCCAGTCCCTGAATAATGCTTTTGAACAATATGCAAGTGAGATTGCATCGATGACATTGGAGGCGACCAAAGTCGTAGGTGTCATTGTATGGGGAGAAGACGAGTCCGTTCGGGCAATGACCAAGAAGTTTAGTGTAATGAAATAGTGTAATGAAATAAGGCTGGTCTGGGGATACGCTTCAAAAAGGGTACAGCTGGGGTACAGCTACAGCATTCAGGTTGTCGCGTCTGGTTGGAACGAAACAGAACGGAACAGAGCGGAGCAGAGTAGCGGTGACTAGCGCAGGACAGAATGACTTGTCCGCACGAGGTACGAACATAACAATAAGGGCAGAAGCTATCCTATGGATGGCCTCTGCCCTTGCTTTGTATAGGGGGCATTTTTAAATGAATGCTCTGTATATGGTGGAGATGCAGATGGAATGGAGGAAGACAACCGCAGGGAAAGGTAACGATAAAAGTATATAAAGTATAGACTGGTACGGGCAGAGGTAAAGGTACAGGCAAAGACAAAGACAAAGACAAAGACAAAGACAAAGACAAAGATAAAGACAAAGATAAAGATAAAGATAAAGATAAAGGTACAGATACAGGTTATGTGCCGCTTACGGCTGTAACCTTTTTCTCTGTGAAGTAGTACAGCAGGGCGAGCAGCGGCATAACTAGGCCAATGAGCGTAGTAAGGTTCCAGCCGCCATGGGCATAAGACCAGCTTCCGAGTGAAGAACCTATGGCACCTCCGATGAAAAAGATTGACATAAACAGACCGTTCACTCGTCCTCTCGCCTCGCTGCCAAGGGAGTAGATGATGCGCTGTCCCAGCACCAGATTGCCGGATACAGCCATATCCAGCGTGATGGCGGCGACAACCAGCAGGATCAAGGCCGGTGTAGAATGGCTCTGAAACAGATATGCCAGACCAAAGGCGGCAGCAGCAATCACCATAGCGGCTCCGGTGAGTACCCGGGTGAAGCCGCGGTCTGCCCATCTTCCGGCAATCGGAGCGGCAACAGCACCGCCCACGCCTGCCAGAGCAAACCAGGCAATGCCCTGCTGGGACAAGCCGAAATCATCTGCCAGCCTTAGAGGGACCGTTGTCCAGAACAGGCTGAACGCACCGAACAGACTGGCCTGATAGAATGCCCGGCGCCGCAGCATAGGCAGCGTGCGGAGCAGCGTGAAGAGAGACAGGATCAATTGTCCGTACTTCAAGTTCGGCTCAGGCTGACGAACGGGAAGTGCCCGTGACAGCAGCAGCATGAGCAGGGCGATTACCACGGCCGAGAATGCAAAGACTGCCTGCCAGTTCCAAATGCTGGTGATAAAGCTGGCGACAGGGCGTGCGAGCATAATGCCGAGCAGCAGGCCGCTCATGACATTGCCGACTACCTGTCCGCGCTGCTCTTCGGAGGTCAGGTACGTGGCATAGGGTACGAGAATTTGTGCCACAACGGACCCGATGCCGATGAGCAGCGAAGCCGTGAGGAAGAGAAAAGCACTTGTAGAAAAGGTGGCGGTAATTAGCGCGGCAGCGAGTAGGGTAAGAAACAGGATCATTAAACGGCGATTCTCCATAACATCACTGAGCGGCACGATGAACAGCAGACCAATGACATATCCGATTTGTGTGAGGGTTACAATCAGACCGGCAGCCCCAGAAGAAAGGCCTGTTGTGGTGCTGATCGGTCCGAGAACCGTCTGAGCGTAATACAGATTGGCGACGATCAAACCGCAGGAGGCGGCGAGCAGGAAAATAATCCAGCCAGGCACTGCAGTATTCGTCGGTTGGGCAACTTGGCTTTGTTTCGTATTCATAAATTCGACCTCCAATAAAATATAGGATGGGTGACACAGATGCATGTACTAACTGTGATGACTTGCGGTGTTATTACTAAACGTTCCGTTTACTATTTATATCTAAATAATATACGATACGTTTAGTATTGTAAATAGGCAGTTATAAAAAAAGGTATTTTAAAGAAATGTAACGGCAATGCAAGGGGAGTTGAAATGTCTATTGGTGCTGTATTTTAGTATAATGAACGTATCGTTTTGATAATTTAATTTTTGTAGCTATCCAGCTGAACTATTTTTACACAAATAACGGAGAGGACAGAAAAAACCTGGAAAAGCGAAGCGGTCGCCTTTATCACCGGATTTTCCCCTTTATTAAAGGGAATTAAAAAAATCTGGGGATAACAGCGGATGGAAGGTTATTCTGTCATTGAAGTGATTGTGTAATACTTTAGTTGAGCTTATTTAAAGGATTACAATGGAGGGGTCAGCAATGAGTGCAAAAAGAGGACGTCCCCGCAACATGGAAACCCAGAATGCAATCCTTACGGCGGCATATGAACTGCTGCTGGAGGATGGGTTCGCTGCGGTGACGATGGAGAAGATTGCCGAACGTGCACAGGTGAGCAAAGCAACGATCTATAAGTGGTGGCCAAGCAAAGGGGCGGTCATGTTGGACGGATACATGTCGGCATTAACGGCCAGATTGCCGGTGCCGGATACGGGCTCTGTATTAGAGGATGTGCGTATTCATGCAGGGAATCTGGTTCAATTTTTGACAAGTGCCGAAGGGAAAGTCATTACACAGATTATCGGAGAGGGGCAGTCTGATCCGGCTCTTGCGGAAGAATACCGCAGCAGATATATTCAGCCGCGCCGCCGTGAAGCATGGGGCATTCTGGAGAAAGGTGTAGAACGCGGCGAGCTGAAGCAGGGACTGGACATTGGGCTGTATATCGACATGATCTACGGGCCTGTGTTCTACCGGATGCTGGTCACGGGTGAGCCGATGGATGATACATTTGTACCGAAATTGTTAGCAGAGCTTTTGGGCAGCACACAAATGTAAAATAATTGCCACGATTTTTATTGACCACTGTAAAATTTAGGATTAAAATTGGTGTAATCATAAAAATTCAAATTTCTGGATTTTATTTGTGGAGGTGGGATATATGGAACCTGCAGCTACGATACGCTCAACGGTTGAGGATTACATCAGGAAACAGGGGTATACACTTCAATACTTTGCGGATATATCGGGAGTGAACGCTGGAACGCTTAGCGCCATTATTAAGGGAACACGCCCCATCGCCATGGCGCAGCTCGATCTAATTACCCAGGGCATGAATTTAGAGGAAGGTTATTTCTATGAGACGTACGGTGCGGAGTGCTTCGTAGAATCGGCTCCTCATTGGCGAAGGCTTGAGCCTTTCCTGCAGCGCTGCGCAGAATTGGACAAGCTGGACTGCATCCAGCGGGTCATTCAACAGGTGACGGACGATCGCTCCTACATCTCGGAACTATTTGAGATGGCCGAAGGTATGCTGGAGCGCGGTCAGCAAAAAGCAGCCCGCATGTTATACGAATGTGTAGCCGAGTGCGAGAAATACCAGCATTCCGAGCGCCTGGCCCTGTGCCAGTATCGCATCTTCACTCTCTCGCTCGGTCAGAATCAGCATGATAACCTCCGGGCCGCCGTGCACTTCGAGCCATATATTAATCGGCTGGATGAGGAAAGGCAGCTGGATGCGATTAAGGATTTGGCGAATACGTACACTGCTCTTCGATATTGGGACAAGGTATTCAATTTGGCTGAAGAATTAGATCAGAAAACGAAAATCTTGCAATCATATACAAAGAAAAAAATAGACAAAAGTGATAGACTCACCTCCTATCCTTTGTTTGTATATAGAGCTTATTCCAATTTGCTTAAGTCATCAGCATGTGAGGGGCAGGGACGTTATGACGAGGCATTAGTCTACACAGAGATCTATGCCAAACTCGCTAATGTCTCTGAACCGGATGAAGAAGATCAGATTTTCATTGATAAATTTGCTGGATGGACGGAAGCCAATACTTATTTATATAAATTAATGATGGGTGAATACAGTGTATTACCTGCTTATTTGGAATTTATCGAGAAAAATGAAGAAGAAATTTTACCTGCAATCATTAATATTTTAGAGGCAGCTAATAAGTTTGATAAAAATATTGATGATATTTTGTATAAATTCAGGGATCAAATTAACTCGGAAATTAAAAGTTTAAAAGGCTACACTGAGCAGATGAAAAATGAGATTTGTGTTGCATTCTTGCTAGAACTTTCTCTCTATCACTTGAATCGCCATGAATATCGAGAGGGTTTGAAGCAGCTTATGCACTGTCTGAGGGAATCTGTACGATTTAACAATCAAACAGTTATCATTCATTGTATTTCCCTATATGAGAAGTACAAAAACATGGGTGCCACTGAAATCGAGCACCAATACAAAACTATAATGATGGAGGTTCAGAAATCTTATGAAAAAAAAGAAAATCTTTTATGTAATCTTGCTTAGCTTTATGATTATTAATATCAGTCAATTAGGTAATTTTGATATCGATGCACCTTTACAAATACTGAATTATCCGCATGGTACAGGAAAATTATAACAGCAAAGATATATTAAATTTTTCAAAAAGGTTTACTTTCAAGTAACGAGAGTAAGCTTTTTTGTATTTGCTTAGATTGACCGATGTAAAATACAGGATTAAAATAACATTTATTATATGTAATTGAATTATAAGAGATTTGTGTGACGGAGGTGAGATCGTGGAATCGCTACCTACGATAAGAGTACATATTGAAAGATATATGAGAGAACAAAATCTCAAGTTGCAGCATTTTTCCGATATTACAGGAATCAATGTTGGGACAATAAGTGCCATTCTTAAAGGTAGCAGACCAATGTCTATGAACCAACTGAATCAGATCACTTCTGCAATGGGATTAGAAAGGGGGTATTTTTATGAAACTTACGGAGTGGAATCCTTCATTGAATCTACGCCCCACTGGAGACGATTGGAACCATATCTATATGAATGTGCTGAACTTGGTAAGCTGGATTGTATACAACAAGTTATCACTCATGTAACGGACGACCGATCTTATATAGAAGAGTTATTTGAAGTAGCTGAAGGCTTCTTTGCTAGAGGATTAAATGAAGCAGCTCTTATTTTATATGAGTGTGTGGCAGACAGTGAGAAGTATCAACACTCGGAGCGGTTGGCCTTATGCCAGTACCGCATTTTCTTGCTTCAGAAAACACTGAATAAATATGATAATCTCAATGCAGCAATAAAGTTTGAACCCTATATTGATAAATTGAATGAGGAAGTACAGATGGATGCCATTAAAGATTTAGCTAATTTGTACAGCACAATACATCTGTGGGATAAAGTTTTGGAGCTAGCTGAAGAACTAGAACAGAGAGTTGACTTTCAGCTTAATCTTCGAACCAACAGGCGGAGAAATAAATTGAGAATTGCGCATTATCCGGCATTCAGTTATAAAGCTTATGCGAATTTGTTAAAAGCAACTGTATCCGAAAAGCGTAAGCAGTACAGGAAGGCTTTAAAATACACAGATGTTTATGAGGATATTATGGATGGAATTAATAATCCGACAGAGGAAGAGCAAGAATTGATAGAGCGATTCAAGGGTTGGGCTGAGGGCAATCGATATTTATATACATTATTGTTGGGCGATTTTGATATTTTAGATGATTACCTAAATTATCTGGATGCCAATCCTAAAGAAATCTTAACAGCATTCGTATATATTGTGAAGGCTGCTAACCAGTGCTCATACAATATTGACAATGCATTAGATAGATTCAAAAATCATATCAATGACATTAGAATAGAGAAATATTTAAAAGGGACATATAACGAACAGTCGTTGAATCTTAGATATATACGCTTATTCTACGAACTTGCAAAATACAGATTGAATCAAAACCAGATTGAAAAGGGGATTGAACATTTAATTACTAGTTTCGAACGTTCTGTCTCAAGTAATGATGACATGATGTGTATCAAATGCATTGATTTATTCGGAAAATACAGATATTTTGCTAGTAAGACCCAGGAAGAGCAGTATACAAAACTAATAGATAAATTAGGTGTACCGACTTTTCGATAGTGAATTATCTGGGGGAGGACGATGAAGATAATGTCCAATATACGTTCCTATATTGAGGATTACTTGAAGAATGAGGGATATAAGCTACAGCAATTTTCAGAAATGGCTGACATTAATGTTGGCACATTAAGTGCGATCATCAAAGGAACCAGGCTTATTTCGATGAATCAACTAGACCAAATCACATCAGCAATGGGTTTGGAACAGGGGTACTTTTATGAAATGTATGGAGTTGAATGTTTTATTGAATCTGCGCCCCATTGGAGGCGCTTAGAACCGTTTTTATATCGTTGTGCTGAACTTGGTAAGCTAGATATTATACAACAAGTCATTACTCATGTGACAGATGATCAATCCTATATTGATGAGTTATTTGATGTGGCAGAGAGTCTCTATAGTAAAAGTATGAATGAATCGGCACTCCTTTTATATGAATGTGTGGCCGACAGTGAGAAGTATCAACATTCGGAGCGGTTGGCCCTTTGCCAGTACCGTATCTTCCTGCTTCATAAAACACTGAGTAACTTTGATAATCTCAATGCAGCAGTAAAGTTTGAACCGTATATTGATAAATTAAATGAAGAAGTGCAACTGGATGCAATTAAAGACTTGGCTAACGTGTATATGACGATACATTTGTGGGACAAGGTTGATGCATGGGCACGGGAACTGGAACGGAAAGCTGAATTTCAATTAGAGATGCAATCCCGTAGGCGAAAAAATAAAAGAAGGCTAACAGCCTATCCTCTTTTTACATATACAGCCTATGCAAATTTAATGGTAGCAAGTGTATATGAGGCCGGCAGGGAATATGATAAGGCCATAAAGTATATGGAGAAATACATGAGGATAATTGAAATCGAGAATCCTACCGAAGAGGATCAAAAAATAATAAATTTATTCAAAAAATGGGGGGAGGGGAATCGAAAGTTATACCAATTAATGCTTGGTCAAGAAAATGTAATCGATTCTTATTTGGATTATATCGAGAGCAATCCAGAAGAGATATTAGTGGGACTTATTAATATTTTGCAAGCAGCTAATCAGTATTCTTTTAACGTTGAATATGCTCTGAATAGGTTTGATTATCAGATCCAATTTTTTAATAAGGACATGCAAAGTAAAGGTGGCTATAAAGATCAAAGGTTAAACAAAGAATATAAATTTTTTTACTTTGAATTGGCAAATTATCAATTAAAACAACGTAATTATTCGCTCGGAATTGATGCTTTACTTATGTGTTTAGATCTCTCTTCTTCAAGTAAAGATGACCTGATGTGTATTAAATGTTTAGATTTGTACGGGGAGTATCGGAGTGAAGCCAATGAAACACAGATTCAAAAGTACAAAAATGTAGTAGGAAAGTTAAGTTTGCCGACTTTTTGATACAGTAATGTGCGTTGATTTATACGGAACTTATAGACAGCAAGCTAGTTTGTCTCAGCAAGAGACATATTCACAATTATTTAAGACGATAAATATTAAATAAAACAAACAGCCTATCTGCTTTTGAGGTAGGCTGTTTTGTATTTTGAAAAAGGATTAGGCAGAGCGCAGTGTTTTTTCCAAAGAATTCTTTTTACAATATTATGCAAAACATAATATGTTCTAAAAAGCACTTGTAGTCATGAGCGAAACTAATAGCTTACTCATATTTAATGTTTTTCTAGAATGTCCTAGAGGGGTACATGCCATGAGAGAACTAAGTATCTTGAAAGACCAAATCGAGCAAGGTCGGCAAGAGTTGAGTCGCTTGGTAGATCAATATGGAATCCCGAATGTGAAAGTGCTTGAGCAGTCTATGGCGTTGGATGAGCTAATTAATGAGTATAATCGATTTACTTTAGGAATGAATATGAATATTAAAAAGTAAAATACAATACACATACTGATTTCAAGACAAATCCGAAAGATGTTAAATCATAGGTAAAGGAAGAACTAAAGTTTCCTGCAGAGAACATATAATAAGAACCGGAACCGAACATGTGAGATTGTGTACAGTCTTTGGAGCGTCAGCATTAATTGCCAATAAATATTGCCTACTCTACTTTTTATTTATGGGTATTTATTCATAAGAAGGTTTTTTTAGTATTTTTTTTCAAAATGTTTTAAGATTATTATGGGGGTCAATTATATTGTACTTCATGTTTTATAAAAAGATTGACGGTTCTTTTTTCTGGAAACGGAGGTGATCGATATTTAGATGCATAATTTTTGAAGTGTTGCTGGTTGATTTTTAACGTTTCTCAGTCCAAAAAAAAGGAGAATTCCAAAATGAAAAAAAATTCATTCTTAAAAATGTTGTCTGTCGCTGTTATGAGTACAGGATTAGCATTGGGGAGTGTTGCTCCAACATTCGCAGCGGAGAACGTGGAAATTCCGGATACTTCAATTATTGGTTCTGAATCATATGTAGCCCCAGTGCCAGGAGCAAATAACGATGGATTTTCAACATTTGCGACAATTTCAACTCATTCATGGGTGAAAAGCTATAAAAATTTGTATGGAATTACAGTTGCGACTCAAGAAGCGTTTGCTCAATGGACTTGGGATAACGGTAAAATAACAGACTTCGGTAATCTGTGGCAAAATAATTCTACTGCTCCGCTCTACGGTTTCAAAGACGAGGAGAACAAATGGAATTATAAATATACTTCAACGGGGCAAACGAACCAAGGCGTATTGTTTGAGAGCGGAATTCCTACACCATGGGGTCACGCAGGAGGATCAGAATTTACAAGTCGTATTCTAATTAATGTTTCTTCGACTGGCAGCTCAACTGCTCAATAAGTTAGACAACATATGAAAAACAAAAATACTTGGATGGGTCCATAATGACCTTATCCTAGTATTTGTTGGTATAAAGGATGAGAGTCGAAAGGAGCTAAATATGAACAGAATTCTGAAAGTAGATAACTTGAAGATCAAATTTAAAAATGATCTGATACTAAATAATATTTCTCTTTCTCTCCATGCTGGTGATGTTTATGCATTGGTAGGAATCAACGGTTCTGGCAAAACGACTTTATTATCCAGCTTAGCTGGACTCCTCTCACCAACCTCAGGAAATATTTTTATTGAAGAGAAATTAAATCAATTTAACCAAACGAGTATGTCATTCCAACCCACTTCTTTCTATTCCCATTTAACGGGTAACGATAATGTGCGATTATTGTCCCCTGATCCACAAAGAGCGTTGAAAATATTGAAAAAACTAGATCTGACTACACCACAAATAATGAAAAAGAAAGTGAAGACGCTGTCTTTCGGTCAGAAACAACGACTAGGAATAGCTATTGCTCTTTCGAAGAATGCGAAAGTTTATCTTTTGGATGAACCAACAAATGGACTCGATCATTACTCCTATAAAAGGTTGGTTGAAGTAATTCAAGATATGTCCAATCAAGGATGTTGTTTAGTTATAGCGAGCCATGAGTGGGATGTAATAGAACATTGCTGTAACAGACTTGGTATGATGATTAATGGACGAATTGAAAAAGAACTGGATATATCTGATTATAATGATGGTGTGCAGCCAAAATTAATTCAAATCAAAGTAAACGCAGAGTTTAGCACGAATGAACTTTTGGAACTAGATGGAGTACTGAATGCAAACAGGTTAGATCGTTTTTCTTGGCGAATTACGCTTGATAAAAATTGTACATTTGAGTCTTTTCAAGATGCATTACGCCAAAAAAATGTTTTGATTAACGAATGGATTCCTTTGAATCATGTACAAGAGTGGGAATCTATTTACAATCAGCTTGTAGAGGGGGGAAATCATGATTAAATCCTATACAAATGAATGCATTAAGCTTATGAAACACCCGTTCAGTATATGGTCAACTGTGATCTTCCTCGTATTTGTTATATACACATATTTAAGTGTCGGATCAAATTTCCAGAACTCTTTCCAAGCGTTTATGGATAATAGCGGATATTCTCTGGAACAAACATATCAATTTATCCGTGGTTCAGAACCTTCCAGTAGTTCTTTATCCGCGATGTTATTTATCTTGAGTCCTAAAATGGCAATACCCTATTCGCTGGCTTCTGTAAATGCCCTAGGACCAATCGTAATCTCTATCATTGGTGCACTGATATTTGGAATAGAATACCGGAGCTTTACGCTCAGACAATTATGGGTTCAAGGCTTGACGCGTTTAGAAGTGCTGCTCGCAAAATTCATGGCTATATTTACATTTACTCTTTTGTTTATATTGCTGACAATACTTGTAGGAATGATGTTTAGCTATGTCACTCCAGCTGTTTTTAATCTTCCGATGGATTTAGTAAACACGAAAATAATAACGATTAAAGATTATTCTCTACAAATGTTAGGTTCTATTATAAGTCTGTTATTGTGGGGGATGTTTGCAGGCTGCATCACCGTTTTGAGCAAAAGTTTAATGGCGGGGATCATCGTGGGTTTTATCTACCCAACCATTGAATCATCAGTATTCCATAGTTGGTCTGTAGGACAGTATTTACCTTTATTTATTCAAAAATCAATGCTTCCTATTTTATTTAGAGATACGGCTTATGGAGGAATTGTTTCATTCTACGATATGCCTGACATTTATTCTGTAACGACAAGCATGCTGTTTACCTTAGCGTATACATTGTTTTTCCTGTTAGTAACATGGATTGCTTTAAAGAAACAAAGGACTCTCATGCCATAGAAATCTTTTAAACAGCCACATTCTTAAATTAACTTAATTATCCATTTCTAAGATAGGCTCTTTTTCAACAGATGGATTGTCAAGCCAAGTGAAGGAGTTCCTCCAGTCGCCATTTTTATTTTTGGTTTAACATGTGCTCCTGCTCCAGCCGGCTAAATTGATCTGTGTAAATCCCTTCATTTGTAGCGGCATATAAGAGGGGAAGGAGATGATTAAGATACCTATTTTAAATGCACTTAATGATTTGGGAATCCTTTTTTTACTTGTTAGTTCCTTTTTATATTTTCTACACTTAAGAAGAATTAAAAGACAAAGGCGATTAACAGGTGTGGAACGATCAATGTATATCATCACCCAGGCTGGTTATTTACTTTGGGTCGGAAGTAAGCTGCTTATGTTGATCTCGAATTAAGCTTACAGTATGGAGAGGTATCATAATTCATCCCCAATAGTGAAAATCAACATATACATGGAAAATAAGCCAGCTCTTATTTCATTACAAGCGGCTTATTTTTTAATTAATCTAATATTTCATTTCAACTCATCCAGCCTGAAGCTTAGATTTAAATATCCGCTTCTTCACTAAACCTAAAGTGAAAAACAAGACAAGACACATACCTAGTTTCACACCGATATCGGAAAGACGTTGAATGTTACTGACTGCAAAAACGCTGTATCCATTGGCAACGGACGAACTAAAGTCATCTCCAATGAACATATAATATGGTCCAAAAACAACCATGTGAGATACGGTGTAAAGAATGGGGAATACAAAAGGCATCAAAGAAATATAGAGGTTTTTGCTGAAAATAAACAAAATGAGTGTTTGAACTGCTAGGATCAGACCACCGATAAACATGAAAGCTGCTGCGCCCTGAAAAGTCATACGCACCGCTGAAAAATAAATTTTCAAAAAGCGTAAATGAATCCGCGCCCCCAAGCCTATTTTTGAAAAGACCTAGATATGCCTGCAAATATCCTAACCCGAATAAAATGGGAACCGACAATAGACACCAACGATCTGTGTTTTTGCGAGTCAGCAGTAAAGCACTGCTCATGGCACATAGAGTAATGAAGACTACAGGGAAAAGTTCGATCGCTCGGTTATGAACATCGTAGTAATGAAGAATTATTCCTGTGAACAGGGAGCTTAAATATAAGAGAAAGCTTATCGTTATAAACCGCAGAATCAGTTTGCTTGATAGACCATAGGTCGCTTGAGTCAATTTCGTTCTTATGGTGATCGAATCGCCAAAAGAGGCTATAGCTTTGGTGGCTGCTTGCTCGTCAGTGCATCCCTCATTCATATAATGCTCCTTGGAGGAATGCAAATGTGCAGCCATTTCTTCTGCCAAATCAGTGCGTTCTCGTTTAGATAAAAAGGTTCTCTTAAACACTTGGTCTAAATAAGATTGAATGTCCATTTGCCGTTCCTCCTAAGAAAACATTAATGATCTGTGTATTTTGTTCCCATGAGCTTTTGATCGCTTCAAGTCGAAGTTGGCCTTCATCTGTTATCCTGTAATATTTTCGTCTGGGCCCGCCTTCCTGTTCCCCCCAGTAGCCTTCGACATAAGAATTAGCCTCCAGTCTCTTTAATGCAGGATACAGCGTGCCTTCCTTGAGCAGAAATGCACCGTCGGTTACTTGATTAATATGTTGAGATATCTCATATCCGTATGCATCCCTTTGAATCAGAATGGAGAGCACAATACCATCGATATATCCTTTGATCATTTCATTTTTCAACGGGTACACCACCTACTATGTATTTCTATGTAGTTAAATTAACATATATTTGAAATTAATTCAAGGAAATAGGGTGATCTTTGAGCTTGATATTGTATAAATTCATCTTTTTGATAGAAGTAGACTATACATAATCAATATTTCTGATGGTAATGCTATTAAATTATTTACAAAATATTATATAATTGGATTATGTTTTTTTGTGTCATCTCTTAATACAGCATGTAACAATGGATCAATTGGAGGTTGTTTTTTGAAAATAACTCGTGAATACTTCCGGCTGTTTACTAAAATGATGTTAAGCAACAAAGTGGCATTCGTATGGTATCTGTTATTTCCCCTTATTGCGTTTTTTATTTTTAACTATCAATGGTTTACCCAGGGGCCTGAGATCAATGAATTTTACATCCAAACGAGTGTATTCGTTTCATATATTATCTTTGTGATGTCCATCGATGTGACGACCAATCTGATCTCTCTAAGGGAGAGCGGTTTTTTCAAGATGTTCAAATTTATCTCGGGTAGTAAATATCCTATTATTTGGGGAAAAGCTCTGAACCAAATTGGTTTTCTGTTCTTGACCATTCTTCTGTTCTCGCTAATAACGGGAGTGATATTTCTGGATAGCTTTGGACAGGTTGCTTTGTTTCTCGCCGTGTCTTTAACAAGCTGTATATTGGGGTCTGTCATGGTCATTTTATTAACGCTTATCCTCATGCTTCTTCCGGTAAGGCAGGAGTCGCTGAATGCGGTGATCAGTATGAGTCTATTGGTCATGTTTTTTCTGTCTGCAAAGGGGCTGGCGTATACAACAGAATACGGTCTATATCTGGTGTTTATTAATCCAATGGAATATGTTCGCAATCTAACCTTTTTAATAGCGGAATGGTTTATAGATAGTCCTTTTCCACATTTGAGTCTGATCAACATGAGCTTCATTACACTTTGTTATGTTACCTGCGGACTCATCGCACTCAAGTTTGTGAAAGTCATATCCAGAACACATCGGACATAGCAGGAGGATCTATGATTAAAATTGAAGATTTGAGCTTTTCTTATCCCAAAGCCTCTCGCAAAAATCTGGATCATTTGCATGTGGGGTTTCCTGAACAGACCGTGAATATGATCATTGGCAAAAATGGTTCCGGTAAAACGACATTATTGGATCTGATCGCGAATGTGATAAAACGCCCGCCAGAAATACAAGGTGTTCCTGATGAGAACGAAATCATCTACCAGCTGCAGGGTTTGTTATTTCCTCTAACCTTAAAGGCAAAGGATCTTTTTCGTTTTTTTCTGTACTCCGATCACTCCAACCGTATTGAAGTGAATAATGAACCTTATGTAGATGGAGATATGAGTCCAGCTGAGGTGGATTTGGTACAGCGTGTATGGAATATGGAGTTCGGGCAGCTGTCTGTTGGGGAGAGGCGCTATTTATGTATTCTGGCCATCACATTAATGAAGAGGAAATTGTATATCTTCGATGAGCCACTAGCAGGGATCGATCCGGAGATGCGTTATCATATTTTAAAAAGAATCCTAAAGCTGGCACTCCATAATGAGTGCACTGTACTGGTCTCGAACCATCATCTGCAGGATATTGCAAATATCCAGTGTGTGCTGCATTTCATTCATCAAGGCAAAATAACCTTTAGTGGATCATATGATACATTTATTGAAATGGGAGATGGAGTGAATCCTGACTTGGCGTTTATAAAGCAGGTGAAGTAGGAGGGGCGTTTCGTTTACACTAAATAAATTAAATAACCTGAATGCTGCAGTAAAGTGTGAGCCCTTTATCGAAAAGTTACTCCGAAACTGAGCTACAATAATTACCAGTAAAGAGTTAACTTGTGCAGCAAACTGTGCTAAACTGGAGATAATAAAAAAAGAGCAAGGATGCGCTAACATCCTCACTCTTTACAACAGCCGCTTCTAAGGGCGGTGGCTGTGCATAGGTAGCTGAAATAGACCTTTACCTTAGCGGGGGCGGTCTATTTCTTTTTGTTTTGATTATTTAAGGCAATGACAATAGTTACAATCAGTCCAATCAAGGTTACAATGAACCCGGCAAAACTGATCATTAATGTCAATACCGTTTCAATCGCCACAGGCATCACCTCCTTTGCAGGAGACTAGCCGACCACCCATATTAGCCATTCTGTTGATAGGAATATTATACCATAAGCAATATTGAATTGGACATCATTGCAGTGATCAGAACACATCTGATTCATATAACTACTGATCGTATTCGACAACAATAATTTTCATCATCAAGGTAAAAGGATAATCTAAATTATAGTTGGAGATTTCCAATGAAAGATAGATAGAGTACGGTATATAGCTGTAACTATAGATCATGTATCCATATGTTGTAGTAGGGTGTTAGCATTTGACAATATCAACAAGACTAAATTTATGAAATTACACTCCGGCAATAAACATTAAATTTTGCAAAGGAACAAAATATGAATTTTTTGGCAATCTATCCTATTATGTTATACAAAGAGGGGGTGTATGCTGTGAGTGAACCGCTGCAGATCAAAGATCGAATCGAGCAGAATAGGCAGGAGTTACGTTGGTTGGCAGAGAATCATGGCATGCAGGATAACAAAGTCCTCGAACAGTCCATGATTTTGGATGAATTAATTAACGAATATTATCGATTTCAATATAAAAAACACTTTATGAAAAGACAGCCGATTGCATAATGCAGTCGGTTTTTTGATATGACCATATTCAAGTTATAAGATTAGAACACTTATAGAGTCTTTATAAAATGCCCTATTTCAACCTGCCTAAGTTAGGCTGCACGAATAGGGATGTACTTAAAGGAAGTCGGCTGCCGTGATGCAGTCGGCTTTTTGGTGCTGTCTCAAACTCACTCCAAAGCCCCCTCGAACAAGTTTCTAACTGCCTCCGAAGCAGTTTCCCCTTGAAATTTCGTACCGAATCCATACCTTACGGGATAGCCGCCGTGCCTCTAAACTGGATATGATGACCTCAATTCATTCCTGAATTTCTGATGATAGAAGCGGGTTGAACTATACCTGTGGGGAGGTCTCATACAATGATTTAACCAAGGAGGAGGGCATGAAAATGATAGGAAGGGTGAGAGACGCCGTACGCAGCTGCGCACAGGGCATTCATTCTATGCGTGATCTGGTTTCAATCCGGGGTTTCAGTAGTTTCCGTTCGCTGCGAAAAAGCATTAATCTGCGCACTAAGCTGCTGCTGCTCTTTCTGGTATTGACACTCTTGCCGCTCAGTCTGCAGGGGGTGATGAACGTTGCCCATTTTTCGCAGACGCTGGACCGCAAGACCGAGCAGTTCACCATTGATATGGTGCGACAGATTAACATGAATCTCAACCGGATGCTGAAGGACTTCGAGCGCTTGTCGCTCCTGCCGCTCTATGACCAGATGGTGCTTGGCATCCTGCGTGAGTACGATGGACCGATGGGTTCGGGAACGTGGGCGAGGTCGGATGATTATCAGAAAATGAAACTGTACACCTCGGCTCAAGCTTATGATCGGCCGGAGATTCGGGGCATTCATCTGATCAGCAACAGCGGCATTCTGTTCTCCAATCTGGACTCCCTTGCGGTCAAGCCTGTCTGGGACGGCAGCCGGGAGCAGTGGTTTACTGAACTGAAAGGCACAGAAGGCACATGGCGTCTGCTCCCCCCGCATGTTCCCGGCTACTATGTAAGCGGTCAGGAAGCATCCTATATTACGGTGGGCAGAGAGCTGCGTGATCCGGGGACGCTCCAGCGGTTGGGGTACATTTTGGTTGATATCCGTCTGGAGGCCTTTGGGCAGCTGCTGTCTAACCTGAATTTCGAGCAAAAGGCAAGTCTGATGATCGTGGACAGCCAGCAGCGTCTGGTTTATGAAAAGACGTCTACGGATGGGTTGTCCGCTTATGAACCGCTGTTATCCCACGGGGAAATTCGCGATTATGCAGAGAATCAGAAGATAGAACTGAATGGACGTTCCTACCTCCATGTCAGGCATCATTCAGGATATTCCGGGTTGTCTGTAATCAGCCTGACGCCAATTACGGTCATTCAAAAGGAGTCGGGGGAAATGCTTACGTTTACGATGGGACTTGCCCTCCTCTGTATGGCGGCTGTAGCAATCCTCGCCGTACTGGTATCTTATAGGGTCACTCGTCCGCTTATTCGGTTGAAACACCATATGATTCGTGTGGAGCAGGGTGATTTCAGCCAGCGGGTTACCCATTACAGCAGTGATGAACTAGGACAGATCAGCCGGGGATTTAACCGCATGATGGAGGAGATTCATCGCCTGTTTCATGAGGTGTATGTACTCGAAATTCAGGAACGGGAAGCAGAACTGTCGGCGCTGCAGAGCCAGATGAATCCTCATTTTATATACAACACATTGGAGTCGATCAACATGATGGCTGTCCGTCAGAGGCATGCCGAAGTATCTGCAATGGTGACAGCGCTTGGCAGGCTGCTGCGATACACCATTGATAAGGCAGATCGCATGGTGACGTTGCGGGAAGAGCTGGCGTTTGTCGATGCTTATGTGCGAATTCAACAGGTGCGTTATAACGGTGAACTGGAGATTATTTATGACATTGAGGAAGAAGTTAACGACTGTCCTGTTCCCAAGCTGATCCTGCAGCCGCTGGTGGAAAATGCGATCTGCCATGGGATCGAAGGAAGTCTAGCAGGCGGCAGCACGGGGGGCATAATCTGGGTATCTGCCGTTTTATTTGATCAGGAACTGCTCATCAGTGTACGGGACAACGGCAAAGGAATGGAACAGGAGGAGCTGGATCGGTTAAATGCTTCTATCTCTGGACAGACGATTTCCGGACAAACCGTGCACCCACCTGCTAATCCCATTCTGCATCGTCATGCCGGGGAGAGTCTGGGGCTGCACAATATCGCCCAAAGGCTGCATCTGGTATATGGAAAAGACAGCGGGCTAAGTGTTGATGGCAGTCCTGGACAGGGGCTGGTTGTTACCTTATCCATTCACCTTCAACCGAAAGGGGATTGATACGCATGTATAAAGTGCTGCTTGTGGAGGATGAAACGGTGATTCGTCAGGGGTTGCGAGAGTTGATTGTACAGGCATCCCCTCAGTTTCAGGTGGTGGGGGAAGCGGCGAGCGGAGCCGAGGCACTGGAGGTGCTGCGCTGTGAAGTGCCGGATGTATTAATCACAGATATCCGCATGCGTGAGATGGATGGGTTAACGCTCGTTTCGCTGGCCAGAGAGATGTACCCCGAACTGCTGATGCTCATTATTAGCGGATACGGTGAATTTGAATATGCACGCCGGGCGATGGAGCACGGGGTGCTGAGCTATCTGCTGAAGCCCATAGAGCGTCATGAACTGGTGAAATGTCTGCAAAAAATGCAATCGCTGCTGGACCGCAGATTCGGCCGCTCCACACTTCCTGTTTCAGAACCTACTGGCGCAGCAGAGCTGGATCATGGGGAGCCGCGTAAAATTATTCGCAGTGTGAAGGAACATATCCACCAGCATCCGGATGGTGACCTGCGGCTCCAGACGGTTGCTGCACTGGTCAACCTGAACCCGACCTATCTGAGCCAGTTGTTCAAAACCGAGACAGGCATCAACTACTCCGATTATATCGCGGAGGCCCGCATGGAACGGGCCAAATGGCTGCTGGTCAACACCGGGCTCAAAATCTATGACGTTGCCCGGTTATCCGGGTATCAGAGCCCCAAACATTTTATGCTGGTGTTTAAGCAGCAGGCAGGGTGTACGGCGGGGGAATACCGTGACGGATATGGTGTGCAGCGTGGGGATTAGTGAGAACAGAGGGCAGGGCTAGAGCGACACAAAACCTCTTAAAATTCCGTACCATTTCTGAAACTGACGTGATTTAGGAGCAAGCATCGCTTTCGATATACTGAGGTGGCACAGGAATACCATAACGTCCATAAGGGGGATTTCTATGAAAAAGGCAGGACTGATGCTGGTTCTCGCGTTTATGATCACAGCTCTAATCGGGTGCACAAGCACCAATACGGGCCGGGATTCTAACGCCTCTGGTGGAGAGAACGACAAGGTAGAGCTGAAGTTCATGATGTGGGGGAATCAGGCACACATTGATGTGTACAACAAGCTGATTGATGGCTTCACCAAAGAGAACCCGGGCATCAAGGTAACGATGGAATCGGTGCCATTTGCCGATTATCAGCAGAAAATATCGGTGCTTGCCGCAGGGGGCTCGCTGCCTGATCTGGCCTGGGTATCGGAACGAATGATACCGCAGTTCAAGTCCAACCAGATCCTGGCCGACCTGTCGGCGTTCAAGGATGATGCACAATTTAAGCTGGATGATTACATTCCCAGCACGCTTGATCTCTTCCGTGAGGGAGATCAACTGTTAGGCCTGCCGTTTTCTACACCGCCGGTGGTGATGTTTTATAATAAAACGCTCTTCGACAAAGCCGGGCTGACCGATCCAAACACGCTGGCTGCCAAAGGGGAGTGGACGTGGGAACAGTTCGAGGCATCTGCCAAAGCCATCACCAGCAAAGATGCGGCGAATCGCATCTATGGGGCTAACTTTTTTCGCGACTGGAAGACTTGGGCGGTGCTTTCCTCGTACTCCTGGTCTAATGGAAGCGGGCCGTTCAACGAAGATATGACAGCGTTTACCTGGAATGATCAGTACGGTGTGCAGACCTTCGCGATGCTGGAGCGCATGATGTTTACCGACGAATCTCACCCGAAAGCGGGCGAGCAGGTGAGCTTCGATGCAGGCAATGTGGGCATGTTCTTCGATAACTACAGCTATGTGTCCAAAGCGAGGGAGATCAAGGATTTTGAATGGAGCATTGCCCCTATGCCGTCCGGTTCACAGGGCAGCGTACCGATGCTGGGGCAGGCGGGTTATGCCATGTTTAACGACAGCAAACATCCGGAGGAAACGAAGAAGCTGCTGAAGTATTTTGCCAGTGAACAAGGGACTCAGGCCACCGCGACGTATTTTGTGCCTGCGCGTACTTCGGTGCTGAACTCGGACGCCTTCATCGAGCAGCCAAACAACCCGAGCAGAGAGCATATCGAGCAGGCGGTCATTAATGAAATGCCCAAAGCGCGCCTGATTCCAGGACATATTCGCTGGCAGGATATTGATAATGCGGTGCTGCAGGGATTTGACCGTTTGTTCGCCCGTACAGCGGCTGCCGAGGATAATTTAAAGCAAATGCAGACGGAAGTACAACCCATACTGCAGCCCTGAAGAGCAGCGAAAGGAGGATGAAACAGGTGGACCACATGAAGAAGGTACAGAAGGAGCAGAAGTCCGAGCAGTCCGAGCAGACGCAGCGAGTACAGCAGCTGAACAATATACAGAATACGGGGCAGGCACAGGAGATGCAGCAGCTGCATGAAGTGCGCAGCGAACAGGGGTCCGAGCAGCAGCCGGAGCGGATACAGCCGAGACAGCACCCGAGCGATGTGCACCATACGGAGCAGGCACAGGAGATGCGTCAGTTACAGGGAATGCACAACGAACAGAGATCCGAGCAGTCCGAGCAGACAAAGAAGCTGCATGATGTGCAGCAGCTGCAGGGAGTGCACAAGGTGCAGCATTCACAGCAGGTCGATCAGCTTTGGGATAAGCAGGACGTGCTGAAGATGGATCGGCTGCAGGCTTTGCTGGATCAAAAACCGCTGTCGCTCATCGTCAGTCTGCCTGCAAACGATCCTGCCTTGGCACGGGCGGCCAAGGAGGAAGGTGCCGATGCGCTGAAGGTGCACTATAATGTCGGACACCGCGCCAGCGGCAGCCATTTTGGTCCACTGGATGAATACACCGAGGTGTTTGACGCGATCCGCTCGGAGTTCGGAGGGCCGTTAGGTGTTGTGCCATCCGGCAGCATCGAAGGAACACGAAGAGAGGATGTGGAGCGCCTAGCGGGTATGGGATTTGATTTTTACTCGATCTACGCGCATCATCTGCCTTCTTTTATGCTGCTTAATCTGGGGCTGGCATCTACGTTTGCGATTAACGATGAGTATGATCCGTCTCTGGTGGCTGGGGCTGCACACTTTGGTTTTACTGCGCTGGAGGCTTCCATTGTACCCGGAAAAGAATACGGCACCCCGCTAAGCTTCGCGGACGTACTTCACTACCGGCGGCTGGTCCAGCAGGCCGGAATTCCGGTACTGGTTCCTTCCCAGCGCAAGCTGGTGCCGGAGGATATTCCGGTGCTGCACCACAGCGGCGTCAAGGCGATAATGCTCGGCGCAATCGTTACAGGTAAAACGGAGGATCAGCTGCGCAGAGCAGTCAGTAATTTTCGTAATGCAATGGATCGTTTGGCGGGGAGGGACGGGTCGTGAGCCGCGCCAACAAGCGGAGACGCGGCGGACCGCTCGCAAGAGAGGCGCAGATTGCTGGCTGGTTGTTTATTTCACCTATGGTGCTGGGATTTACCCTGCTGCTGCTGTTTCCGATGGGCCTGGCGTTATACATGAGCCTGACGGATTGGCCGCTGCTGGGAGACCATCATTTTATCGGACTGGACAATTACCGGGATATTATGACGGACAGCATGTTCTGGGAAGTGCTCGGTAATACGATTTATTTTACCGCAGGTCTGGTGCCGCTGAATATTGTACTCGCCCTGCTGCTTGCCCTGCTGTTGTCCAAGAGCATTCGGGGGATCGGCATTTTTAGAACAGCCATTTTTGTGCCGGTCATGACTTCGTTGATTGTCTGGGCGATTGTGTGGAAGCTGATGTACGCGACAGAGTCAGGATTAATCAATCAGCTGCTGCTGATGATCGGTATTAAGGGACCAGCTTGGCTGTATGATCCCAATCTGGCGATGCCTGCGGTCATTGTGACCAGTGTGCTGAAAAATGTCGGGCTGAACATGGTGCTGTTCATTGCAGCATTACAGCAAGTGCCTCGTTCCTTATATGAGGCGGCGACACTTGATGGGGCAGGCAAAAGGGCTTCTTTTTTCAACGTCACATTACCTATGATTACGCCGACTGTATTTCTAACCGTGGTGATGACCGTGATTGGATCACTCAAAGTATTCGGACAGATCTATGTCATGACCCAAGGCGGGCCAAGCAGCAGCACGAAGGTGTTGGTCTATTACATCTGGGAAAAGGCATTCAAGCTGTTTCAGTTCGGCTATGCCTCGTCTCTTGCCTATGTGCTGTTCCTGATTGTACTGATTCTAACGCTGCTGCAGTGGCAGCTTCGAAAGAGGTGGGTATTTGGTGAAGGCGATGCCTAGTTTGAACGGCCGGAGGTTCGGCGCCGCTGCGGGCACATATTTCGTGCTGACCGTAGTTTCGTTAATCATGATTGTTCCGCTGCTCTGGATGGTCTCGACTTCTTTGAAAGAACCGCAAAGCATATTTACCTATCCGCCGCAGTGGATACCGGACCAAGTACAATTTCAGAATTATATCGATGTGTTTCGCTTGATTCCGTTTCACCGTTTTTACGGGAATAGTGTTTACATCTCTGCGCTGGTAGTGCTGGGGACGGTGTTTTTTGCTTCTCTTGCAGGGTATGCCTTTGCCAAGATTCCGTTCAAGGGACGGAATGTGGTCTTTCTTATGCTGCTGAGTGCGATGATGATCCCCCATGAGGTGACGGCGATTCCGATGTTCTTGTTTATGAGACAGCTGGGATGGATTGATACGCATCTTCCGTTGATTCTGCTGCCGATCTTTGGCGCGGGCGGTGTGTTTGGCATCTTTGTGATGCGGCAGTTCTTCATTACGGTCCCCTCCGAGCTGGAGGAAGCGGCAATGATTGACGGCTGCAGCCGATTTCGAATCTATTGGCAGATTATGCTGCCTCTTGCAAAGCCGGGCATGGCAACCCTGACGATTTTTACATTTGTGACAAGTTGGAACGAGTTCTTTGATCCGTTGATTTTCATTAATTCGAGAGAGCTGATGACACTGCCGCTGGGATTGTCCCTGTTCACCGATGAAGTAGGTACAGCCTGGCAGTATCTGATGAGTGCGACCGTCATGGCAACGGTGCCGCTATTGATTGTTTTTTTCCTGGCGCAGCGGCGATTTATCGAGGGTGTAGCGATGACGGGATTGAAAGAGTAATCAGGATAGGAAAGGCAGTGGATCACATGGAAGGGGAGGTAACGTATGAGTGAACATAAACATGTGGAGAGGGAATCGGCGGACGTCGTTATCATTGGAGGCGGCCCTGCGGGGATTGCAGCAGCTATCGCAGCAGGACGCCAGGGTGCCCGTGTAGTGCTGGTGGAACGCTACGGATTCGTTGGCGGGATGTCAACGGCCGCTATGGTGTATCCGTGGATGACGTTTCATACCGAGCAGGGCGAACAGGTCATTCGGGGGATTGCACAGGAGATTGTAGACCGTCTGCAGACATGCGGCGGCTCACCGGGGCATCTGCGTGATACCGTTGGTTTTGTGCACAGCGTGACACCATACGATCCGGCGGTCTACCAAGTGGTTGCGGCAGAGATGCTGCAGGAGGCGGGAGTCCGGCTTTTACTGCATAGTTTTGTGGATGGTGTTATTGCAGTAGACGGTCGTGTAGAAGCTGTGCGAGTTACGAACAAATCCGGTCAGCTCGAGATTCAAGCGGAAGTATTTGTTGATGCAAGCGGAGATGCCGATGCGGCTTATCTGGCTGGGGCTGCTGTAGCGAAGGGAAGGGAAGCGGATAGTCAGTCCCAGCCCATGACGATGAAATTCCGCATGCGCGGCGTGGACCTTGGGCGTGTGAAGCAGTATATGCAGGCGCACCCGGATGAATTTTATGAGAAAACGCCCTTTGCCGAACTGGACACGATTCCATTAACGGGCGTGAGCGGCTTCTACTCACACTGGAAGAGAGCGGCGGTGCCGATTCAGCGTGATCAGGTGTTGTTTTTTACCGGACCGGCGGAAGATGAGGTGCTGATTAACTGCACTCGGGTGCAGGGGTATGATGCCACAAATGCTGTAGATTTAACGACTGCAGAACAGGAAGGACGGAAGCAGGTGCTGATGATTGCCGAGTTTCTGCGGCGTGACGTACCAGGCTTCGAACGGGCTTCCATCTCGGCAGTAGCACCGCAGATCGGTATTCGTGAATCCAGACGTATAATTGGATACTATGCGCTCACTCAAGAGGATGTCGTTGCAGGGCGGAGCTTCGAAGATGTGATTGCCAGAAGCGGTTATCCAATCGATATTCATGATCCCTCCGGTCAGGGAGTGACGGCTGCTTTTATTAAAGGAGATGGAGCGTACGATATTCCTTATCGCTGTCTTGTCTCGCGTAATATTTGCAATCTGCTGGCAGCCGGGCGGTGTATCTCAACCACACATGAGGCCCACGCCACGACCAGACTAACCCCGAGCTGCATGGCAACGGGAGAGGCTGCCGGGACAGCAGCGGCTTTGGCGGTAAAGCTGAAGCTTGACCCGGAGAAACTGCCCGTACCGCTGCTGCAGGCCGAGCTGCGTCGGAATGGTGCAGCAATCTGAGAGAAGAGTGGGTTGTGAGCAGCAGGGTTCCTAGGGAGCGTTAGAACTATTAGAACTAAAAAGCTCCAATCCCACGAAATATGTGAGAGTGGAGCTTTTTATTATGGAGTCGTTGGGTTTATACAGCTGAGCCTCGGGAAGTTCCAATTCGAGCAGCGCATCAAGAGTGAACGATCCTCGAAAAGTGCCAGTTCTGCGATGCAGTCCCTTCTTAATTCATGCGTGCCTCAAGCTTTCTTGCAACGATGGAGAGGGAGTAGTTGATGATGAAATACAGGACTGCTGCCAGAAGCAGCGCCGGGATAATGTAATCGAAGCTCTGCCCGCCAAGGATCTGTACATTACGCATCAGCTCCGGCAGAGAGATGATGATTGCCAGTGACGTATCCTTCAGCAGAGAGATGAACTGGCTGACCATGGGCGGAGACATGCGGCGCAGTGCTTGCGGCATAATGATGCCGCCGAGCGTCTGCATGTAGCTGAGGCCCGAAGAGCGAGCAGCTTCCACTTGGCCGCGCTCCACAGATTTAAGACCGCTGCGCACAATTTCTGCAATCATGGCGCCCTCAAAGAGGCTCAGACCCACGACCGTAGACCAGAAGGCGGGCATTTTAATGCCGAGCTGCGGCAGCACGATATGAATAAAAAAGATGATGAGCAGCAGCGGCAGGTTACGAATGGTATCTACGATGACCGCCACAATCTGTGAGAGGACGGGAACTCGTGTGAATCGTATTGTACCGAGCAGCGTACCCAGCACAAAGCTGAACACAATGGATAAGCCCGCAACCTGCAGGGTTACCCAAAATCCTTGCAGCAGGAAACGAAGGTTAGGCCATTCATAGGCCCCGCTAAAGTCCATACATCCGATGCCTCCTTCGGTGAGCAGTATATGTTCAATGTTTGCAAACCCAAACCCAAACCCAAGCCCAAGCTCAAACTCAGACTCAAATCCTTCTCGAGCCTATCGTAAGCCCAAAACCCATCTCAAATTCCGCACTACATCGTAACCTGCCCAGCGGGTTTGTTTTTTTTCGGTTTTCCTTTAGGTTTGCGTGCCTCGGCATCACTCTGTCCAAACCTGCGTTCCATATAGTGCACCAGAAAGCTGAGTGGTAAGGTTAGCGTCAAATAGAATAGTGCAACAATGGTGTATACACTTAGCGGCTGGAAGGTATCCGAGTTTACAATGTCTGCAAAATACATCAAGTCCATTCCGGCTACCACTGCCAGGATGGATGAGTTTTTGACCAGATTAATAAACTGGTTGCCGATGGAGGGCAGCACAATTTTGATGGCCTGCGGCAGAATGACCAGGTTCATGGCCTGTACATAGGACAGCCCGGAGGATCGTGCGGCTTCCAGCTGTCCGCGAGGTACGGTCTGAATCCCTGCCCGAATGGCTTCCGCGATGAAAACGGCCGTGTAGATGGTCAGCCCCAGAGTGCCTGATATAAATCCGTCCAGAGAAATACCGAGTGCAGGCAGTCCAAGATAGAAAAAAAACACAACCAGCAGCAGTGGAATATTGCGGATAAACTCAACAAAGGCCGTTCCGAACCAGTTTAACGGTTTGACTGGAGAGATTCGAAAGATCGCAAGAATGGCTCCCAGCACAAAGCTGCCAATCAGAGCTACCACGCTCACTTGAATTGTATTCAGGAATCCTTCAATGAACCGGTCCGAGTGCCTGAACAGTACGCTGAAATCCAATGTGCCCATATACAAGTGCCCCCGTTCTCCAGGTGTGAAAATAAAACAGCAGACGCATCCGCTGCATGCATACCTCTCACATACAGCAGATGCTTACAATACATGTTATGCAGATCACCATATGCACCATGATCTGTTGAGTAGATCGGCAAATGCTGCATCGTTGCCAGATGCATAGCATGCAGCTTGGCCAGCGAAGGCCTGCACGATATGCATCACATCAGCAGATTCGCTCTAAATGTTATTCAGGCTTGCTTCCCAGCCATTTCTCGTGCAGGGTGTCGTACTCACCGCTGTCTTTCAGGCTTTTCAGCACCTTGTTCACTTCTTCTACAAAAGCCGTGTCTCCTTTGCGAATGGCCATGCCATAAGGTTCGCTTGTAAAGTTACCGCCAACCAGCTTGTAGTTGTTGTCCGTCTGCTGCATGCCGATGAGAATGATGTTGTCGGTAGTCAGAGCTTCCCCTTTGCCTGCTTTCAGTGCCGTAAATGCATCCTGATAATTATCAAACTCCAGCACCTCGGCCTTCGGTGCCTTCTCGCGTATATTCTGTGCCGACGTGGAGCCTTTCACAGCCAGTACTTTCACGCCATCGAGGCTGTCCAGCCCGGTGATGGCACTGTCGCTTTTCACCAGCAGGGACTGACCTGCCTCAAAATATACATCACTGAAATCTACCTGCTCCTTACGCTCATCTGTAATGGTCATCGTGGCGATGATGATATCGATATCCCCATTCTGCAGCATCGGAATCCGTGTCTTGGAGGTGACTTCTTTCAGTTCGACCTTCGTCTCATCTCCAAGAATCTGCTTGGCGATCGCTTTGGCTATGTCGACATCAAAGCCTTCCACATTCCCGCTCGACGGGTCTTTGAGCCCGAACAGTTTGGTATCGTATTTCACACCAGCGACCAGCTTGCCGCGTTCCTTGATCTGCTCAATCGTTCCTTTCGCTTCTGCATCGCCTCCGCCGCTCGCTGAGGGTGTATCTGTACCCGTGTTACAGCCGGACAATACAAGGGACAGTATTAGTACCAACATTAACGTCAAAGACGGCCACTTCATTATATTTTTCATCAATTAAGACCCCTTTCGAAATTGGACTGCGCATAAAAGAATGATGACGGATATGCCGATACGGAATAATTGTTCTCATTGCGAGAGCCAGGTTCTCTGGTGTCTATTGCTTCTTGGTAGTTGTAGTGTGAGTGTCTTTCGAATCTCATGAAGGAGCGTGAGCTAGTGATGGATCAGGCGGCTGAGAAACTGCTGCGCCCTTTCCTCTCGGGGGTTGTCAAAAAACGCTGCGGCGGGTGCCTCTTCTACAATCCGGCCCTCGTCCATGAAAATGACCCGGTCTGCCACTTCGCGGGCAAAACCCATCTCATGGGTAACCACAACCATGGTCATGCCGTTATGTGCCAGGGAGCGCATTACATCGAGGACCTCCCCGATCATCTCGGGATCAAGGGCAGACGTAGGTTCGTCAAAAAGCATAATCTTCGGTTCCATCGCGAGTCCTCTCGCAATCGCTACACGCTGCTGCTGTCCACCGGACAATTGGGAAGGGTAGCTGTCCGCCTTATCGGCAATGCCGACACGTTCCAGGTATTTCATTGCTGTTGCTGCCGCTTGGGCTTTGGGTTGCTTGCGCACCTTCATGGGTGCAAGGGTAATGTTATCGATGACTTTTTTGTGAGGATACAGATTGAAATGTTGGAAAACCATGCCGATGTCGCGGCGGAAGAGGTTGATGTCCACCTTTTTCTGATGCAGCGGGATGCCGCTGACAATGAGTTCGCCTTCGCTGATCGTTTCCAGACGGTTAATACAGCGGAGCAGTGTGCTTTTGCCAGAGCCTGAGGGGCCGACAATAACGACAACTTCCCCTTCTTCGATGCGAAGATGAATATCCTTGAGGACATGGAAATGACCGAAATGCTTTTGGACACTTTTAAATTCAATCAAGAACATACACCCTTTCTGCGACGGAAAATAAAAGGAATAATAAGGTAATATTGCAAAGTAGTTATTTAATCATACATAGTCATCCTGCTAATAGCAATTAGTCTGTAATAAAACATGACATAAGTAATAGATTATATAGGGCTATAGCCAGTAAATGCGTTATATATGTGTTATATAGATAGAGGGCTTGTGACGAATCCTGACAGAAAAATGAATCGATATTCCTAGTTTATTTACAATCATTGGAATTGATGTGTGCTGTATACTGGAATTGATATCCTGTTTTCATAAACCGGATAAGGAATATACATAACAAATAACATCAAGTTCACCCTGTACATGGCAAAAAAGCTCAACCCGGCACCATAGTGCCGTTGATATGATGGAGCAAGGGAATTCGTTTGAACATATGTGATGCAGGCGCATGAAAGTACAAAAAAATGGTACCTGTCAGACACCTTGATTACAGTAGAGAGGATGATTCCAAACCATGAATATATATCACTCCCCATTGTCCGGAGGGGCAGGCAGTACAGCGGATCTTCAAGCTTACGAAGTGGATCTGCCTGCTATTCCTGAGCGTGAATATCTCATTACCGAGTACGGTGCTGTCGGAGATGGCGTTACGGATAATACAGAGGCATTCCGGCTGGCTATTGCGGCATGTGCAGACGAAGGCGGCGGGAAAATCGTCATTCCCGCTGGGGTATGGCTCACAGGGCCTATTGTGCTGCGGAGTCGGATTGAACTGCATGTGAAGGGCGGCGCGCTGGTAACCTTCAGTCGGGAATTTGACCAGTATCCGCTCATTGCTTCAAGCTTCGAGGGCTGGCAGGTCGTACGGTGCCAATCACCCATTGATGCAGACGGGCTCGAAGATATTGCGATAACGGGAGAAGGGATCTGGGATGGCGGAGGGGAAGCCTGGCGTCCGGTCAAACGTTCCAAAATGACGGCTGGCCAGTGGAAGCGAATGCTTGCTTCAGGCGGTGTTGTGGAAACGTCTGGTGCAGACGAACAGATCTGGTGGCCTTCTCAGTCTGCACGTGATGGCGGGACCATTGCCGAGAAGCTCCACCGCGAAAACGTAGGGGACATCGCCGCTTATGAAGACATCCGGGATTTCCTGCGGCCGAATATGGTCAGCCTGCGCCGATGCAAGCGGGTACTGCTGGAGGGGCCTACATTCCAGAACTCGCCAGCCTGGAACCTTCATCCTTGGGCATGCGAGCATGTGACTATACGTCATGTCAGCGTACGTAACCCATGGTTCTCCCAAAATGGAGATGGGCTTGATATCGAGTCATGCCGTCATGTTCTGGTAGAACAGAGTGTATTCGATGTTGGGGATGATGCGATCTGTATGAAATCAGGCAAAGATGCCGAGGGGCGCGAACTGGGGCTGCCATCAGAATACGTTACAATCCGGGACTGCACTGTATACCACGGTCATGGCGGCTTCGTTATTGGAAGTGAGATGTCGGGCGGTGTACGGCATGTACGTGTAACGGACTGCACATTCATTGGTACGGATATCGGTCTGCGTTTCAAAAGTGCACGTGGACGCGGGGGTGTTGTTGAAGATATTCAGATTGAGCGTATTTACATGAAGGACATCATTATGGAGGCAATCTCGTTTTCTTTTTTCTATGCCAATCAGGAGGGTTCTGCTCGCGGTGGGGATCTGGCGAAGGACATCAGCGAAGAAACGCCGGTGTTCCGGGATATCCGTATTTCGGATGTGGTCTGTGCGGGTGCGGATACAGCTTTGTTGGTCAGCGGTCTGCCGGAGATGCCTCTGGACAGCGTGAGTATTGAGCGGTACAGCGTAGAAGCGCGCACAGGAATTCAGTGTGCTCAGGCGAAACACCTGCAGATTACGGGGCTGCAGGCACGAATCACGGAAGGCCCGCTGATTCATCTCCACAATTGCAAAGGTGCAGCACTGGAGGGCATTGAAGGCAGGGGAGCAGACGGGAAGATGCTTATGGTCACTGGACTGGAATCCGCGGGGATTGTATGCCGGGAAACGGATGCAGATACCAGAGGCCGGCAGATTTCTGTTGGTCCCGAAGTTAGAAATGGCGTCATTATTCGCAGATAACGGCCAGCCAAGTTAGATGAATCAAGAATTTTAAATCGCAGTAATGCAGCCGGACGTCCAGTAAATGAAGTTTTCTTTACAGCAGGGTTTGTAATTCCTATAAAAAGAAGGCGCATATACTGGAGCACGGCTGCCTACTCGGTTTTTTTATAAAAGATGCAGGGCGGAGCAGAGCAGTACCTGCTCTCACCGATGTTCTTTGCGGTAGCGCAGCGGCGTCGTGCCGGTGACCTGTTTGAAGGTTTTGTTAAAATGAGCGGTATGCTCGAATCCTACTTTCTCTGCGATCAATTGGACACGTTCTTGTGTCGACAGCAGTCTTCGCTGAGCCTCTCGAACCCGGACGACACGCAGGTATTCGCTGAAGCGAAATCCAGTAAGCCTGCTGAACATTCGGCTCAGATAGGAAGGACTGATATAAAAACGGGCTGCCGCACCTTCCAAGGTGAGCGGTTCCGTATAATGTTTATTTACATACGTTACAATCTCGCTAATCTTGTCCTGCATCGGGTGTAATGAACCCGGATTAGACTCCCGGATAACCTCCTGCACCCGGTGGATTCGAATGAGAAGCTGTGCCAGCAGACTGCGTACAGCGATCTCATAGTGAGGACGCCGATCTTTGCATTCCTGCAGCATCTGCCATAGTAGACGTTCGATCTCGGGTTGTTCGGACTCGGGAAGGCGAAGCAGGCTGGAGCATTCAAATGGCAGCAGACCGCAAATACCCAGCTCCATACCTGTAGCAAAAGCAGGCGAGAAACCAATAAGAATTCGTTCGAAGCCGGGTTTACTGCCTTTGGATGTTGTGTGTACATCATGCGGGTTGATGAGAACAAGATCGCCTTTACGGGCAGGTAGTATCTGTCCATTCATGGAGTATACCCGTTCACCTTCGAGCAGGTAATACAATTCGTAAAAGGGATGAGCATGAGGCTGCGGCATCGCGCTTCCGTCATGTCTTCGCATATGTTCAATGGTAAAGGCGTGCTCGCCAATTCGATACTTCGGACCAATCCGATCTTCGATGAGACTCATTATGCAGCTCCTCTCTACTCCAGGCTTCGCGTTGATATCCATATCATAACGGAAAGTTAACAAATTTGTAAACGCTATCATTATGAGTGGAATCAGTTTTTGGTCCAGAAAAGTATTCCTTAAAAAGGTGAGAAGTAATGAATATTACCAATTGTCAAGGTGACAAATTGGTAATGTTGTTTTAGAGTAGGGAGAGCGAGGTCAGGCTCCGGTTCGGGAGCGTCTCCGAAATTGAGTTGGAAGGAAGGAAACACGATATGACAACACATGAATTATCACCGCTCGTTGCTGCGCTGGATATGCAGCCTCACGTTGAAGGTGGTTGGTATAAAGAAGTATGGAAGGCATCGTATCAGATTCCGCAGTCCGTTCTGCCAGATGCATATTCGGGCCCGCGTTTCTCGGCAAGTTCGACCTATTTCCTGCTGCATGCTCACGAAGTCTCCGAGTGGCATACGGTGCTTTCGGATGAGCTGTGGCTGTGGCACAGCGGCAGTCCTATCGAGCTGAAGCTTGGCGGTAATGGCGATAATCCGGAGAACGAAGAAGTGCTGATTCTCGGTATGGATATCGCTGCAGGGCAATCGCCACAGGTGCTTGTTCCGGCAGGGGTATGGCAGACGGCACGTCCACTAGGTGATGAGCCGGTGCTGGTGACCTGTGTGGTCGCGCCAGGGTTCCACTTTGATGATTTCAAGCTGGTATCCAAAGGATAAGCTTACGCAGCATGCTGAATAGAAATCCCGATCCAGATGTTCGGCATCTGGATCGGGATTTTTGCGCTGCTCCTATTTATGGCTCGTATATCGCCACGATGTTCATTGTGAAAGGGGCAGTGGGCCAGCTGGCGAATGCTGCTCACTTCGGATTCTCGTTACTCATCCAGCTGTCCACATAGAAATCGTTATTGTAATCAGGCAGCTGAGCGAGTTCTTTAAGCTTGAGTTCAGCTTCTGCCGCGGTAGAGTATTCTCCAATAACAGCCGTAAACTCATCATTGGACGTTCTGAGGAATGTAATATCCTCTTCCGGATAGGACTCTTTCAATATCCCCATCGATTCTCCATAAGGCATGGGTTCTGTGCGGAGGGAGTATACTTTCCGAGGCGTGATCGGTTTGCCGTCAGAAGACAGTTTCACTTCCAGATACCCAGGGTTCTTGAATTCCGTGACGGAATGCTGCACCCCTTCTTTTAAAACAACAACGAATCCAACGGATGAGTCGTCCAGAATCATGGAGCCATAAACATCGTTCACCAAAGGCTGAGTCACGAAGTCAGCTTTGACTTTGTCTATATCCATGTAACGAGTACCATCAAAGGTGAAAATCAGACGATTAGGTGCTTCTTTGTGTACTACTTTATAATAAGGCACATCATTCGTATGACCCTGTTCGTCTGTGCTGAAATTAATTCTGAGTGTATCTTCGGCTGTTTCTGAACCCACGGTAACTCCGTCAGTAATCTGGCCACCATCACCGCCGCCGAATTGAAGTACCTGAACAATGGTTCCGACTACAGGTATTTTAACCATGGCGTTTGCGACAGCGGGAATGTTGACGATGAACAGAAAAGCGGCACAAGCCGCCAGAGCAGAAACGGAGCGAATGATGCGGGATGAGCTTTTGCGAGCGGCAGCCTTTTGCTGGGCTTGACGAATAACATCTGTAAGTTGAGCAGGAATTTCAATGTTTTCGTAACGTTCTTTACTTGTCATAATCTTCAGACCTCTCCTTCGATTAAATCCATTTTTAATTTATTGATAATCCGATAGAATCTTGACTTAACGGTATTCTCCGATAAGGAAAGCACTTCAGCGATTTCCCGGAAGCTCATATTACCGAAAAACTTTAATATAATATAGGCTCGATCTTCGGGAACGAGCCGATCGATTGCATCATACAGATCCATCTTCTCTTCCGCGGAGGCTCCTCGTTCTGGAGCAGCGAATTCCTGCGCATGATCTTCCATGTAAGTTACTCGCTGGCTGCGCCGAATATGGTCAATGGATGTGTTGATCACAATTCGGGACATCCAGGAATCAAAATAGGTCATGGAGTCCATCCTGCCATAGGCGATATAGCCTTTGTAGGTCGCTTCGGATACGATGTCCAGCGCTTCTTGTTCATTTTTAACATAGCAGTAGGCCAGTCTGTATAATTTGTTTTGAATTGTAGTTATTTTTTCGCTGAACTGTTCTTCCTTTGTTTTTCTGCTGTTCAGTCTAATCAATCTTGTTCCCCCCTGATAAATCTAAATAATATTCAAGTCCCCGTGTATTCCAGGCCCGGATGTTATAGAGTGCTTGAGCTGTTTGACACTCGTTAGACTGATGAACAGACAAAATAGTTCTAAGCCTGAAAAAAAATATGTAATCCCCGCTCAACTTGGGTTATGGTCTGAGGTTATGCGTTCATTCTTCTCCCCAAAGGGTTTTTCTATAACGGGATCGTTACAATACAAAAAAACACCCGCCCTTCCAGAAACGAAGGCAGGTGTCATTGAATTGTATAGGGTCTGTATGCAGATGGATTATTCTAATTATCATGATTTAAAAATTAAAATTGTCCGGATCGGAACCGAAACGCTTATCTTCGTTCAGGCCGTTGATTTGTTCGATTTCCTCAGCGGTTAGCTCGAAGTCATACAGCTCGGTATTGGCACGAATGCGCTCAGGGGTTACCGATTTCGGTATCGTCACGATGCCGTTCTGCAGATCCCAGCGCAAAATGACTTGTGCGGGAGACTTGCCGTATTTGGCAGCAATGTCTTGGAGTAGAGGATGATCCATGAGATTGCCTTGTCCAAGCGGAGACCAGGCTTCAATCTGAATCTCGTGTTTGCTGCAGTAATTACGCAGCTCTGTCTGGGTCAGGAGCGGGTGAAGCTCGACCTGATTGACCGCAGGTTTCACGGCAGCATCCATCATAAGGTCTTCCAGATGATGGATCTGGAAGTTGCTTACACCGATGGCGCGGATGCGGCCTTCCTTATGGAGTTTCTCCATCGCTCTCCAGGTGTCTTTGTATTTGCCTTTGACCGGCCAGTGGATCAGATAGAGATCGAGATATTCAAGGTCCAAACGTTTCATGCTTTCTTCGAAGGCGGCGAGTGTACTCTCATACCCCTGATCACTGTTCCATACCTTGGTTGTAATAAACAGATCCTCACGGGCTATGCCAGACTCACGAATGCCTTGAGCGACACCCGATTCGTTGTTATATGCTTTGGCGGTATCAATGCTGCGGTACCCGGCCTGTATCGCGGTTTTGACGGCATCTACCACCTCATCTCCGTCCTTCACTTTGAATACGCCAAACCCGAGCCATGGCATCTTGACGCCGTTGTAGAGTGTTGTTGTGTCCTGAACGTGTTTCATGATCTGTCATTCCTCCTCTGATTCTTCACTTTAACATTAACTTATTACCCTGCAGTGGGGCAGCCAATCGGGTAGAGACAGGCTGTCCGTCTTTATTATACTAAAGATGAGCTCTCTTTGAATCAGCATGGAGAAGTTTGCGCGCGAGAAGCCCCTGTTTTATCCTTTTTCGGCAGGCACAGGTTTGGTTTTACCGCTTGTGGGTGATAAGATGAAGTATACAAAAAACGAACGTAACATATCGAAAAAAATGCTCTATGGAGGGCTGAGCCGGGAAACCGGTCTAAACCTCGGGGCAGTATGTTCTACATAATCTTAACCAACTGAAGCGCGGTTATTTCGAATGACAATCAGAGCCGTGCGATTAACGATAAAGGAGCAGAATAATTATGGCTAAACCTAAACAAACCAAAACGGCAGCAGCCTGGTCTCTTGTAATTATGGGAGCGGGTTTCGCGGCGTCACTGCCATTCCAGGGGGTTCCGGTAGGCAAGCTGCTGGTAGGTTCCTTTGAAGCAGGGCTGGTGGGCGGACTTGCGGACTGGTTCGCGGTGACTGCGCTTTTCCGGCATCCGCTTGGCATACCCATCCCCCATACGGCATTGCTGCCGAAGAACCGGGACAAGATGACGGAAGGACTGGTATCTGCTGTCGAGAATAATCTGTTGAACAAGGACAGTATTACCGAGAAAATTGCCGGCTTCAAAGCAGCGGAGACCGTACTGGATACACTGGGCCGGGAACTGCATAGTGATGGTATCAAAACGATGATTGATACGCTGTGCAAACGCATTTTGGCAGGGCTGCCTTTGGAACAGATTGCTCCGATTGCTGCCAAAGAGATCAAATCCCAGGCAGGTGCATTTGATCTGGGGCCGATCCTGGAGCGGGCCGCTGTGCAGGTGACGGAGCGAGGGTATGATGCGCAGGCCTTGGATTATGCGTTAAAAGAAGCGGAAGAGTGGCTGGTGAAACCGGAGACCATTCTGTTACTGGGTGAAAGCGGCATGAAAGCAATTAGCGGTATCCAGATGAATGGACTCATGCAGTTTGCGATGAACGCGTTCATGGGTTATATGAATGAGGACCGTCTCGGCGGCATTATTCAAGGATACCTTTTTGACCGGGTAGAGGATATGAAGAGAGAGGGCAGCGCGCTGCGTTACAAAGTACTTCACATGCTGCGTACTCAGGCACTGCGCCTGGCAGTGAGTGAAGCCGTGCAGGATGGCCTGAACGGCTGGAAGAACAAGCTGCTGGAGGGCTGGGACGCCGAGGAGACGGTGCTGAACAAGCTCACGGAGCTGCGGGATAAAGCGCTGGTGGCAATGGAGGATGGACGTTATGTGGACACGTATGCGCTGCCTGCCATTGAAAAGGTTCTGGCTGATCTGCGCTCAGATGAAGCGTTAATGACAAGTATGAATGCCAAGATCGTGGAAGGTGTCACCACACTGCTGGAGAAAAACCATTCCAAAATCGGTAACCTTGTGCGCGAAAATGTAGATAAAATGGATAATGCTTCACTCATCTCGCTGATTGAAGACAAGGTGGGTCAGGATCTGCAGTGGATTCGAATTAACGGTGCGGTGACCGGATTTATCATCGGGGTACTGCTGACCGCGCTGCGGATGGTCCTTGAATAACGGGAAAAGGCAGGTCAATCTGACTGTGGGAAGAGCCGCTCTTGTGCAGAGCAGGCTCTTTTTATATTGATCTCAAGCCCACCGGGTAAGCTTCTCAATCGATATAGATTGTGTATGGCTGTGGTCTCAGTGGATAAGAGGAACTATGTTATTGAATAAGACTTTTTTCATGGCTTCCAATGGAGCCAGGGAGGAAGTTTTTTTGTTTTAAGATGAAAAAAGTTAGAGATTGGTTGATACAGCGGTCCGGGAAGTGGGTAATATACACCCAGATATAGGGATGAATCATCTAGGAAAAAAGTTTCATGAAAACGCTCCTGATAGCCGATGTGCCTAATGTTGATTTTGTACTATGATTCAGGTAACTGAAGAAATAGGCGACTTCGTGAGACGAAAGGATACATGTGCATGAGAACTTTTGAATGGTTTGATTCATCTGAAAGAGGTGAGCTGTGTGCAGCGGGTACATCATAAAATTGGCCTAGTGGTAATAATGATTTTCGCTATATTTGTGCTGGGGGGGTGTCAGAACATGACGGAGAGCGAGAAACAGGCTTATTTTCAAGAAGCGGAGAAGAAAGCCACAAGTTATTTTAAAGATAAATATGAACTGGATGTCGTCATTACGAGCAAGGAGCTGCTGCCTGAGATGGCGCTTGATTCCATTGCTATGGAGGGACATGTTGCCGAGCATAAAGATCAGGAATTTACGATCTCCTATGATTACAACGAGAAGAAAATCAAAAATTTCGGAATGAGCCCTGCAATCAAGGAAGCCATTACAGCAAAAGGATATGATCCTTACGAAAAATGAATAAATTGACTTTTGGGAGGTGAACAGAGTATGGCTGCTGCGCCAGAAATTGATGATGAAACGTACCGCTTGATGTCTGAACTCGCTTATGAGCATGCAAAAGCTGGCACAGAATACGCAAATCTTCCGGGCTGGAAGGTGCTTGAGGAAACTCATGGAAATAAAAAATCCGGTTTTGATGCGGTGACCTTCTACAATCCCGAGACAAAACAAGCAGTCATTGCTTACCGGGGAACTGAAGGGAGTGCTCCGATAGACCGCAGCGGACCGGATTATTTTGCGGATGGGCAGATTGCTCTACCGGAACTTGGGAGAAAAATCAATCAAACAACTGACATAAGACCGGATTGGTTAGCCGATGGCATACAAAAGGTAAAGGACTTCACCGGCTTGACTACAGTGGAGAATTTTAAAGGCGAAATAGATAAACAGCTGGACAAAACATTGAATCCTTTACCTAATCAGATGTATGAAGCCGAAGACTATGCGACTAATATGCAAAAAAAATACAAGGATCTGGATTTCTCATTGACCGGCCATTCGCTTGGGGGTGGAAATGCCCAGTATGCGGCAGCTTCAACAGGATTGACAGCAGTCACCTTCAGTGCGCCTTCTGTCATCTCCAGCTTGACTCCAGCCTTGAGACGCAAGGCAGAGGAAGGCGGGTTTGATTCGCAGATCACCAATTTCGGGCATCCTGGCGATTTTGTGGCAAGCGGCTTCTTTGGTGGATACGATCGGCATGTGGGTTCGATGTATTATATCAACTCCAATTACAAAGATATGAATGACAACATGAGCATGATGGACAAATTTAATAATACCTTCGGTGGTAAAGAGTACCATGATTTGAAGCAGTATCAGTTTAAAAATGGGTATGTCTCTAACGATCTCTATGACTCGATCACTGGAGAAAAAATCAACTTTTCTCCTCGTGAACCCTCCAATGTTTTAACTGACCTCTCAGCCTTTGCACGAAATTTTGGAGCCTATACAGGCGGTCTAATGGGCGGAATCGCTTCAGCAGCATCCGGCCTGATTCAGGTAACGCCGGAGGAACTGAAAAGTGTAGCCTCCCGTTGGAAACAAAATGCCCAGCAGTGCAATGCCGAGCTGAATCAGGTACGGACACGAATGGCCCAGTATTTACATTCGAGTCGAAGCCGCAGACTGGAGCCGATTGTAACGCAGCTGGATGCATCCATCCAGGAGCTGAGCACATGGCATATGAAGCATACCAGCCAGTTCCTGACCTTTATTGATGAGAAGGCAGATGCTTTCCGGCAGGCGGATGAGAGTCCGGTTCATTTCAATTAGTGTCCGGTAATGGCCCGAGAAACGAAGATTCTACGTGAAGCGTGTCTACATGCATAGAGGGGGAGATACACAGATGAGCGGACAACTGCTGGTGGAACTGAATGACCTGCGGATCGCGGAAAAGGAGCTGTCGCAGCTGCTTGTTCGCCTGCAGGCGGACGAACAGGAGGCCAGAGCGCTTTACGGCCGACTCAACGATTGGAAAGGGCAGTCTGCTAACTATACGAGGCAGCAGATTGAAGAGTTCTTCGCAGGCCTCGCCAAGCGGATCCAATCGATCGAAATGCAGAAGCGAAGTTTGAACCAATATATCGAAGTGATGATTCAAACGGATCAGGAGCGCTGAAGATCAGCCAGGCAGATCTATCAAGAACGGCCCGGTTTGATTGGGACAACAAAAAAGGAGGCTGCAGCATAAACGGGGCAATCCCGTGTGCTGCAGCCTCCTTTGCTATTTATTTACTGTTTAACGCTTCTTACGGCGAGTTGCCAGTGCAATGCCCAGGAAGGACATGATTAGAGCCAGAATGGATACGATTAACGTCGCCTGCTGCAGTTTCAGCGTACCGGTGTCTGTATCTGTGTTGTTCGGTTGTCCTGTCACTGTATCAGAGAGGGCATCGCCCAGAGTGGTGTCATCATTTCCTTTTTTGCCGTCGGCTGCACCATCAGAAGCTGTGCCGTCGGTCTTGTCGCCAGCTGCACCTGCGCTGTCATGTCCATCACTGGCTGCAGCTGAACTGTCGTGGCCACCACCTGCGGCATTACCAGCAGCGGCAGGGTCATCGCTGATTGCTGTAATGCTGTGGGGATTGTTGTCCCCCGGCTTCCCCGTCCATTCTACAATGCTGCCGTCACTGTAATACTGGAACGCATCCCAAGCGACTTCTGCTGCCGTTTTCGGGTTTTGTGCAACAAAGTTAAACTGCTGGAACTGTCCAGCGAGAATACCCTGATTATCTCCGTCAATCTCCCAAGTAATCGAAGTTACTTCGTTAGAGTCATTCTTCTCGGTTGTGATCTTCCATCCTGCAAGCGGCTGATACTGCTTGAACGCAACTCCCTCTGGAATTTTAAGCGTAATTTTGGTGGTTGCCAGTTCTTTCTCAGACGGTATTTTAATCGTATAGGTCTGCCATGCACTGGTCTGTGCGGTAGACGGATTCACCGTGACGTGAGCGCTGGCCAAGCCGGAGACCAGCAGGAATGCTGCTGCACCTGCTGCCACAGTGGATGTAAGTTTGGATACCCATGATGTCTTCTTCAAAATCATAACCCCTCTCATTCTTCTGCTGTGAATTCATATATGTTTGATTCTATATGCGGACTGCTGCTATGGTCTGGATGTTTCAATCTCGAATTCGGCGTCTATCGCATCAAGTGATTTCGTCAGCGCATGGACCTTGATGTTCCATTTGCCGGGCATGGAGATATAATCTTCTGCTGCATACATTCCAGTATCATTCTTCGGAATGGTGATCTCGTAAATACCCATATCCATATCCAGGTGGGTGAGTGATAACGTCACCTGTTCCAAATTTTTGACGATGCTGCCGTCAGCCTGTTTAAAGCTGACTTTAAACTGATTCTCTCCCGTTACGTTAGGACTCACCTGAAGTGTAATCACGGAGCCGTCCTCTGTCGTCTGTGCGCCTTGATAAGGTCCTGCCGGAGCAGGCTGACCAGGAGACAGATGAGTAAGCACAGCCGCCAGTGCAAGGATGACGGCACCGGCAGCGAGTTCAATTTTCAAGCTGCGGGATAGACGGCTGCTAGCAGCTGCCTTTGCTCGCTTCGCGTGATAACCAGCGAAAACAAGCATTACAACAAGCAGCAGTATTTTGCCGATCAGCACAAGACCATACGCTGTCGTGAACAGGGAAGTCAGCAGCGGTGCGGGCAGGATAATTATACTGCTGTAGATGCCCGTAGCAACCAGAACAGCTACAGCACCGATGCCCCATGCTGTAAACCTTCTTAACGCCGCCCAGTAGACTTCGCCCCGCAGTTTCGCAGGTAATCGATCCGTAAGCGGCGGCAGGCATACCGCCATAGCAGCGAGAGCGCCAATCCAGAACGCTGCGGCAGCCAGGTGTACAAAGTCCATCGCAATGGCCAGTACACGCTGCTCGGCAGCAGCGGGATGGCCCGTCATGGCATGAGTAAGCAGCCAGCCCAGCACAAGCAGCAGTGATCCGTATGAGGACCAGATACGTACTCGTATGGAGCGGTCCAGATCATAGCCGGACAGCAGCGTGACGGCGATCAGCATCGCAATAAGCATCTGCAGCATCCAAATCTGACCGAAGGATGTCAGTTTGAGGGCGCTACCCATTAATGCCCAACTGAACTCGCCCAAAGTCACGCCAGACTCATACAGCGTATTTAGCGGAAGGCTCACCAGCGCGGCGAAGGATGCGGCAGCATAGCTGATCCAGAGCAGTTTATAGCTGCCTGGAGCTTCCATCGGTTCCCGAAGCAGCGAAGCGGGTGCAATTCGCAGCAGCAGGAAGGCCAGTGTGCCTAGAATGATGGACAGTCCCAGATACTGAATCCAGTCCGTGAAGGATACAATCCATTTCAACGGTCCGCCGGCTGCACCCGAACCGGAAGCCAGATCCTTCAGCCCGGCAGGCGCACCGGAAGGTTCACCAATGTGGAACATATATGCTCCGGAGATGGGATGACCATCGGCCGATACCGCCTTCCAGTTCACCGCGTATGTTCCATCTCCGAGTCCAGACTTCAAACCGGTTTCCAGAATATGCGGACGTTCCGGATCAATCTGCACGTTCCCATCACCCGCTTGGTTGCCATCAGGTCCGGTAATTTTAATATCATAAAAGGCCGTCTGCAGCGATTCGTTAAACTCCAGCGTCAGCCGCTGCGGCGCGGTCGCAAGCAGTTCATTTTCTTCCGGTGACGCCTTCACAATGTACGCATGGGCAGATGCCCACTGCGGCATCACAAGACAGAGCACCAACAGCAGACCTGTGAGCAGTGCCCAGTGGCGTTTGTTCCAGCGCGGGGTCAAAATTCTTACATTCAAAAAATCATCACCCTCAGGTTATAGATTTGCAGTTATATATCCATGATTTGTTCGTTCGCACACAATCTATACCATTATAACTTTGTCCAAAATGAAGGCGTATGACTACATTGGGCTATAAAAAATCATGGATTATCGCATATTTGTGACAAAAGCTTGAAATGCTGCACGCTCAGATGCAGTGCTGTTACATCCTGCACATCGTAAGCGGCAGATTTTATGATAGAATTCCCTATTCACTTGAAAACACTCTTATTTGCGAGGTTTGCGGCCGGCAAGTCCGCTCTCCAGCGCATAGCGAGTGAGCTGTACCCGGTTCTCCAGCTGCAGCTTCTGTAGAATGTTCTTTAGATGGTTCTTGACGGTCTGATCGGAGATGCCCAGCTGCTCGGCAATTTCACGATTGGTATATCCCGCAGATACCCATTGCAGAATCTCCAATTCCCGGGCTGTTAACGGATTTTCCTGTACATCCTCACTTCGAGGAGCGGGAAACTCCTGCAAAATTCGGTATGCCAGCTCCTTGCTGAGCGGTGCATCGTCACTGACAATGGCCCGCAGATATTCAAGCCAAGTTGAAGGAGATAAATTTTTGCGCAGATAACCTTGAGCCCCCTGCTTCAAAGCTTCAAAGAGGTAAGTGACATCATCCGAAACAGTAACCATCACGATAATAACGTAGGGGAAACGAAGTTTGATTTGCCGCGTTGCTTCCAATCCATCCATATCCGGCATCTGTACATCCATCAGTATCAGATCTGGCATCCACTGCTCGGTCAATTCCAGCGCTTCCTGTCCATTCTTTGCCGTACCAATGACTTCAAACAAGCTGTCCTCAGATAAAATGGTGCAGATCGCCTCACGCGCATGCGCATGATCGTCCACGACCAGTACACGTACCAGTTCCATCAATTCTGCCCCTTTCCAATGATCATTTGTGTATTACCTGGCGCTGAATCAAGCTTCAATTCCCAACCCATCTGCTCGGCTCGTTCCTTCGTAATTCTCAAGCCATAACGGTCTTTAAGCTGCAGTGGGTCTCCCTGAATGCCGACGCCATTGTCTTGAATGTGAACGGACCAGCGAGAGGCACTGCCTTCCGCGTGAACGCGCACCTGGGTGGCTTGGGCATGTTTGCGTACATTAAGCAGCGCTTCCCGTATGCAGGCCAGCAGCTCGACCTGTTCTTTTGCTGAGAAAGAAACTTCGGTGAGATGCCATGTAATATGAGCATCAGGGACCGTATCACTCACGATGGATTCAACCTGGGATTGCAGGGCAATGGCTTCGGGATCGGCAGCGGGAGAAGGTACATAACGCAGCTGGGCAATGGCTTGTCTTACATATGTATTGACTTCATGTACCGTTTTCTGGATATCGCGAATATCCTGCTCATGACGGGTACCAGCGAGGCTGCGCCCCGCTTTGTCTGTCTTCACGGAGAGCAGAAACAGAGACTGTGAAATGCCGTCATGCAGCTCCCGGGCAAGCTGGTCGCGGGCTTCAAGCGCAGTCTTGGATGCACGTTCCTGTTCCAGTGCGGCCCTTGCCCCCTCCAGCATGCGGAATAAACGGCTGAGGAGCGTTACACTGACAAAGTAAACGATCACAGGCGTCAGCCAGTTTCCGGCATCCATTGATAGATAAGGCATCAGAAACTGATGGCGAATATATTCCCACAACCCCACGGTGATGGTGGGAATCAGCAGGATCATCCATTTAATCTGTTTGTAGGACATCTGTATATAACTCCTTTTAAATAAAGATGAGTCTAATGGGACCATTATAACGCAACCTTGTCCAAGACCCTAGTCCGGGCAGTTTACAGGAAATCGGGCAGGATCAAAGAGTATTTAGAAGGATATCTAAGAACACTATGGGGTGAAATGCTGTCATGCTGGGTGAGGGTTCATGTGCTCGACTCAGGAGAGCTCTGCCCGTTTTCGATATGAAGCAAGGTCCTCTATACTTATATAGAACGCAAAATCATCACAAAACATGTTAAGGAGTGACGCAGCAGCATGAGTCAAGAAGTATTGGAACGTCGCAGTGAATTGCTTAAGAAGAACATTCACCAGATGCTTGTTCAAGACAATCAGCACGGGATCAGTCGCCAGGACAACATGTTTTTGCAGCAGATGATTAAAGAGCTGCATCAGACCTCGCATGAACTGAATACGATGAGCAGCACAGAGAGTTCACAGGACTGATTTATGGATGCATCCGATGCACCCTGGTCCAAGGCACACAACACATCACGATGAAAATGAAAATGGCGCTATCCCTGCATGGGGATAGCGCTTTGGCGTATTAGAAACGTTATTCTCTATTTTGGCTTACTGTAACAGTTGATGAGCCGTTCGTTTTTCAATATATCGAATAAATAACTCGGCGAGTTCCGGGTCAAATTGTGTACCTGAACAAGCTCGCAGTTCCTGTATGGCTTCGTCCACGTTTTTGGTTTGCTGATACGGACGCTCGGTTGTCATGGCATCAAAGGAATCAATCACGGTCAGCATGCGGCACAGCTTCGGAATTTCATGCCCCTTCAGGCCGTAAGGATATCCATGACCGTCGTAACGTTCGTGATGCAGTTCAATGTATGGGATCAGATCGGCGAAACGATCATTCGTCATTACCATTTTTTTGCCCCAGGTCACATGGCCTTTAATCGTATCCCATTCCTCTGAGGTGAGCTTCTCCTTTTTGTTCAGAATCGACCAGGGAATCTCCAGTTTGCCAATATCATGAATCAAGGCCCCGAGCACGAAGCGCCGTTTCTCTGCATTGTCCAGCTTGAGCACTTCACTGATATCCAGCGCGTATTTGTAGACCCGTTTGGAATGTTTGAACGTATCCATATCTTTGTATTGAAACAAATTGAGCTGCTGCTCAATATCGCGGACATCCTGAACCAGATCGATCTCGTGTTCCATACCGTCATTGCTTCCGTAACGGTGCACGTTATTTTTGCCCTGTTTTTTGGCATAGTAGAGCGCTTTGTCCGCCTGATCCACCAGTTGGGATTTGTTGTACATATCCACCTGATAGGAAGCAACCCCTGCTGAGAAGGAGAGACAACCGTGTGGTAATACCTCAACTCCTTCGAACGGTGTGTCGTTCAGCTGTTTGCGCATCTTGTTCATGAATTGATAAGACTCATCGAGTTCCATGCCCGGCATCAGCAGGGTGAATTCTTCTCCGCCGTAGCGAAATGCAGTAACCGGTGTGCCCTCGGTTTTGCGAATCAGAAAATCCCCGAGTAGTGCCAGCAGGCTGTCACCCTGAAGGTGGCCAAACTGATCATTATATTTTTTGAAATCATCAATATCAAGCAGTCCCAGACAGAGCGGGGTTCCCTGCGTGCGTGCTTTGTTCAGCTCTGTTTCCAGCATACTCTCGAAATAACTGTGATTGAACAGCCCTGTACGCTGGTCCGAATTGGCTTTTTCTTCGATAGACTGGTACATAATGAACAGCTGTTTAAACGCATGGGAGAGCAGGATGCTGAGACTCAGATATAGAAGAAGACCAAGCACGCCGTTATGTACGACCAGAATGGTGAGCACCAGTGCCAGAATAAGCGTACACAGATAAACGAGAAGCGACTCCGTCACGAATGCCCGTTTCATCTGCTGCAGCGCATCCTTGGTTGAGAAATGAAAGAACAATCCCAGCGTAATCGTGTTAATGATAAAATAAGCTGCCAGAGCTGCAAAATAAGGGAACAAGTTATAGCCATTGATCGCTCCACTCTGACCACCTGTCCATTCATACACCGCAGCAGCCCCGGTAATCATGAGGCTGTATATGCTGAAATTGACGATATGCTTCCACCAGGTAAGTTTGCGGTCTTTAATCAGCAGAATGATGGAAATCGGCAGCAGCACAGAGAGACTGAATGCCCCGCCGAACATAAATATACAGGCCAAATACACAGAGGAATCCATCGATTGCTGGTTGCCCTTCGGGGGAATCTGGAATGTAAAGTAGTCGAGGATCAGCGCGGCTCCCAGCATGGTATATACCATGACCCAGTCGGCTGTAGTCAGGTGCAGATAGGACCACTGGTTCATATAGATAAAAACGCCAATCCCGGTGCAGCTGAGCAGAGTAACATACATCATACTTCGATCTGCCTTACGGATAAGGTTGCGAATAAAGTTCATATTAAATCTCCTGCTTGGGTTTAGTTATCTCGTGATGTTATCTATAAATGAATGATGCCGCTCCTCTAATTGGGTTAACGTATGAATGGCTCATTCCATTTATATTGGTTATTCTTGTATAGACATATACTATATGTTTTTTAACATAACAAGATCGTTCCCAAAAATCCAGCAAGAAAAAACAGGCCGCTCGCAGCCTGTTTGTCTGGTTTGGCAGTGATACTAGCCGCCAAGCTTGTATCCCGAAGTTAGTGCTACAACGACAGAAGCTACGATGATTGCGTTGATGACAATACGGGAATATTTGATACCCTCGAATTTCTTCACGGAAAAGACCTCCCTTCCTTGGAATCTGTCCGATCCTCACGGGGTTGGGGATACTTCTGCTGACGTCACATCTTTTTTGCTTCGATTCACCATCATGTACTGAATAAACAGAAATATGCCCACATTCATCACGACATCACCGATGCTGATGACCTGTGTCCGTGGATAAGGACTTGAGAGCGGAATGATATCACCGAGAAAAGAAAGATGAGTTGACGCATCCATCATAAAATGTTTGGACACAGCTCCGCCTTCCCGAAGCAGATCAACATAATAGGGGCCGAGCACAGCAGAAGCTTCCACTGAAACAGGCATGCGGCCTCCATTGACAGCCATCACCATAAAATTGAGAAACACCCCGATCCAAATCAGTGTGAAACCCCGGTGCTGTCTGTTAAGCCATAAAAAGATGAGGCCGGTAACGTAAACGGCTGCAAACAGATAACCATTAATGGATGCTACCCAGTTCCATCGTTCCTGCATATAAAAAATGCCAAACTGAAAGAGTAACAGCAGTGGAAAGACCCAGCCGCCGCGCAGCTGGAGTGCTGCAAACTGGTTGAGCCCATAACGGACTCCACCCCTGAACAGACCAACAATCAAGCCGATCAAAATACCGTCGTATACCATGTTTAACCCCTGTTCTTGCGGAGATGTGCAGCGTTACTTGCGTGTTTGTGTACATAAGACATTCGACCTGATATTGGCAATTCCTGCATTTGTAAAATGATTTTTAAGAAGAATTTTGCAAAAGCATACGAAAAAGCCGCCTTCCCGAGCAATAAAGGTCGAAACCTGAATCCAAATCGGTGAAGACGGCTGTATATTCTGCTAAAAAAAGAGCATATGATTCATGTTTTTTCAATCGATGTTTACTCGGAACCCCCGTTCAAATAATTGAAGAAAGGCTGGTCCACCCAAAAGTTGTACGAGGTGATATTTGCTTCAGGAGCCAGCTTGCGGAATCCTTCCTGAATCGATTTGGCGTTCTCTTTAAGCGAGAAGGATTGAGCATAGTAATGACCGAGCGAGATTTTGTTGTTTGTAATAACCGGATAGTTAGCCAGTGCAGTTGGTGAATAATACAGCGGCTGCCACCAAGAGTTGATAATCAGCGGGGATTGGCTGCTGCTGTTCTTTTTTGCATACTGCAGAACGATGTCATTGAAACGTGATTTGTCAGAAGTGTTGTTAAACTCGAACTGAATGTCATATTCCTTTGCATACGCAATATAATTGCCATTTTCGATCTGTGTAACTTTGTAGTCAGGTGTTTCTTTTGGCTCGCCCCACTCTTTCAAATAAATAAAGGCAGATGTTTTCGGCTGGAACTGCACATGGGCATTAATGCCTTCACTGCGAAGCAGACCGATGAGCTGCACTGCATGTTTAATGCTGTCATGCCCGTATGTCAGGGTCAATTGATCAATAAAGTTGGAATCGAACCGGCTGTCCTTCAGATTATAACCTGTAACCAGGTTTTCCCGCAGTGCCTGATCGACAATTTTTCTGAGGTCAGGAGCTTCGATCAGATCGGCCGTGCGATATGCAGCATTCAGCTTGGCATAGATGTCGGCATCACCGGAACGACCGATTTCGTTTTTGTATTTACCTTGGCTTACCAGCACACGACCGAGCAAAATGTTCGCTGCATCGGTGGTTGCCAGGCCGCCTCTTTGAATTGCGGGGTACAGACTCTCAGGAACCAGTCCTGTGTCAATGGCTGCAGCCAGTTCCTGCTCCGCTTGTCCCTGCAGACGGTAAGGCTTAATGCCAGCTTTGGCAAGAGCTTTAGCCGTTTTGTCTGCGGGATAGGTGTAAGCGAGTTCTTTGAAGCCGGCTGCTTTCACGGCGATGAAGACCGCTGAGTATATGCTCAGCAGTTCCTCAGCATGAACTTCGGTAGTTGATAAAACCCCGTTATTAAAGAGGGCAGCAGCCGCATCATAAGCGTCATCACCAGGTTTCAGATCGCTAAAGGCAGGCGTTTGTGCGTCATCCGCATCTGCAATGGATGCGGAACTTGCTTCCAGGATAGCTGCAGTGGCTTTGATAAAATCACCCTTGGTGGTTTCCTTTGGCAGTTCAATGCCATACTTGGCCTGCAGGAATTGGGCGAAATCTGCCGCTGCAGTCTCCGTGGAACCTGCGGGGGCTTTCTCTTTTACTGCAGGCGTTTTCACATTTATTGTTGTTTTGGGAGCAATCGGAGCGGCGGATGCTGGAGAAGCTGAAGCAGGCAGGCTGAGGCTGCCAAGGGTTACCGGAGCGGCGAGCAGAGCCGCCAGTGTGATCTGGGTGATTTTTTTCAAATGAATGCCTCCTTAGAAATAGTTGAAAATGATAGAGATATACAATATAATTCTGACAAATCCTATCAGAATAGAATAATTGGATTGACTTTAGCACGGAGTCGCGCCAAATGTCAACGGAAAAAAACCGCCACAGCAGGTCTTCCAATGGCTGGAAATCCCTTCTTCTGTGATGATCTTCCATATGAGTGTAAACGCTGAAAGTTTTATTGACAAGGATCGACATTATCCGCTAGGATATAAAAAAAGATTATTGAAAAGGGGAATTTTCGAAAATGAAAAGAGGTTTATCGTTCGTCTTATCAATTGTAATGTTGGCTATTTTGCTGGCTGCTTGTGGGAATTCGGCTTCTAAAGACGAACAATCAACTCAATCTGCTCAAGGCAGCAATTCTGAGAAATCCCTGCGGATGGCATTGGTACTTCCTGAAAAAATAGGGGTTAACCCTTTCTTTGTACAAATGGATGAAGGCTTCAAAAAAGCAGGTCAAGAGTTCAAGGTCGATACGAAAACGATCGAATCTACAGACCCTGCAGCATTCGAGCAAAATCTTCGTGCAGCTGTTGCTGAGAACTACGATCTGATTATTACAGCAACGTTCCAAGCAGAGGATGCATTGAAAAAGGTAGCTGCCGAGAATCCAAACAAATCGTTTGCGATTGTAGACACAACGGTTGATCTGCCTAACGTTCGCAGCGTTGGTTTCCGTGAGTATGAAGGAGCGTACCTGCTGGGCGCGGCTGCCGGACTTTCCACGAAAACAGACAAAGTGGGCATGATCGCTGCAATGGACGTGCCTTTGATCAAGAAATATACAGAAGGTTTCAAAGCGGGTCTGGAATCCGTTAATCCCAAAGCAGAATTCCTTGTGAACTATGTCGGTGGTTTCAATGACCCGGCCAAAGCTAAAGAACTGGCGCTGGTGCAGTTCGGCAAAGGCGCTGACTTCATCGCAGGCGCATCGGCTGTAGGCGATCTCGGTGTGTTCGAAGCTGCCAAAGAAAAAGGCTTCTACACTTCCGGACAAGATACGGACCGTACGGTAGAAGATCCCGAGCATATCGTTCTTTCCCAGTTGAAATCCACCGATACGGTTGCTTATGAGACGGTGAAGGATTTTGTGGAAGGCAAATTCAAAGCAGGTGCAGTGAATTACGGCCTGAAAGAAGACGGTGTAGGTCTGACTTACGTTACGCGTGACAGTGAATCTCCGCTGAATGCATTTGTTGGACAAGAGGTTATCGACAAAGTAAAAGCAATTAAAGAGGATATCGTATCCGGCAAAATTGTCGTTAAAGATCCACTGCAGCAGTAGTTTTATAAATGTCCCTTCATGGGTGAAAAAGAAGTTTATAGCCGGCTGCCCAACCAGGCAGCCGGTTTTGCTGCTGTTTACAGTGACCTTATATGTTGAACTGAACGTTTACACAATAACGGAGAGGACAGAAGAAACCTGGAGAAGCGAAGCGGTTGCCTAAAAGCTTTCTGCAAGAAAGCTGCATCGTAAGCATACGCTTATCCCTGGATTTTCTCCTTATAAGAGGGAGTTCAAAAATATCCGGGGATAACAAGCGATCGAAAGGTTGTTCTGTCATCGGAGTGCCCAGTGTAACCATTTCACGTTGAACTAATATCAACCGAGAGGAGCGAACGCAAGATATGCTGTTGGAGATGGAGCAAATTACGAAGAAGTACGGCAGCTTCACGGCGAACAAGGATATCCATTTTAATCTGCGCGAGGGGGAGATTCATGCCCTTGTTGGAGAGAATGGGGCGGGGAAGACGACTTTAATGCGTATGCTGTACGGGATGGAACAGCCCACGTCAGGCACGATCAAAGTTCGTGGGCGCGAGGTGAGCTTTGCTGCACCGTCTCAGGCCATGGCCAGCGGGATTGGTATGGTGCATCAGCATTTTATGCTTTTTCCTTCCTTTACGGTGGCTGAGAATATTGTTATTGGACGTGAACCTGCAGCGGCAGGGGTATTTGACCGAAAAAAAGCAGCGGCACAGGTCAATGAATTAGGCAGAAAATATGGCATGCCGGTAGATCCGTGGAAAAAAGTGGGTGAATGCCCGCTTGGTATGCAGCAGCGCGTAGAAATTCTTAAGGTGCTGCATCAGGGAGCAGACATCATTATATTGGATGAACCTTCGGCGGTGCTCACTCCGCTCGAAGTGAAAGAGCTGCTGGCAAACATGAAATCACTCGCGAAGCTGGGCAAAACGTTCGTTATCATCACACACAAGCTGCAGGAGGTCATGGATGCTGCGGATCGAATCACTGTACTTCGAGATGGACAAGTCACAGGTATATTAGAAACGAAGGATACGAATGTGGAGGAGCTGTCACGCCTGATGGTGGGACGTGAACTGGTGAGGATGGACAAGCCGGCATCTGTTCCGGGAGAAGCTGTGCTTCAGGTGGAAGCCGTTCAACTCTCGGGAGGCAAAGACCGATCTGCACTGAAAGACATTCACATGCAGGTTCGCAAAGGTGAAGTGGTCGGGGTTGCAGGCATCTCCGGCAATGGTCAATCCGAATTGATTCAAATCATCGCTGGGCTGCGGAAGCCGGATGGAGGCCGCGTGCTTTTATCCGGACAGGACACGACCAACTGGCCCGTTCGCCGTATCCGTGAGCATGGGCTGGCGCATATACCGGAAGACCGCTATATGTGGGGCGCGGCGAAGGATGCCAGCGTGAAAGAGAATGGACTGATGGGACACCATCATCGGTTGCAGAAGCGGGGCATGATCAAGGCCAAAGCGGCCAAAGCGATGGTGGAGAGCTGGATCAAACAGTTCAGTATTAAAACAGGTTCCGCGGAAACGAAAGCACAATTCCTCTCAGGCGGTAATCTGCAGAAGCTGATTGCAGCGCGTGAGTTTGCACAGGATACACCGTTCATGATTGCAGCTGAGCCTACACGGGGAGTGGATATCGGTGCGATGGAAACGATTCATGCCGAATTGCTGCGCAAACGAAATGAAGGTGCAGGCATCCTGCTGATCTCATCTGAACTGTCGGAGATTTTGCAGTTATCGGATCGCATTATTGTGATGTATGAAGGTGAGATTGCCGGGGAACTTGAGGCGGCAGAAGCGACAGAGGAACAGATCAGTTTGTTAATGGCAGGGGGGAGAGAGCGGGTATGAATCGGGTAAAAGAAACACTTCGCGGACTTGTACAGCCGCTGCTTGCCGTACTGATCGGCTTGCTCGCCGGAGCGGTCGCCATTCTGGTTGTTGGCGGTAGCGTGGTGGATACGTACGCCGAGATGTGGAAGGGTGCCTTCGGTAACTTCTACTTCTTCACCAATACATTGGCACGTGCAACGCCGATTATCTTGGCGGGACTTGGCGTAGCGCTGGCATTCCGTGCAGGATTTTTCAACATGGGCGCGGAAGGTCAGATGATTCTGGGCGGACTCAGTGCGGCACTTACGGCGCTTTATCTGCCAGGGCCGGGCTGGTTCGTATGTATTGCTGCCATTCTGGCGGGAATTATCGCTGGTGGTGTGTGGTCTCTTTTTGCAGGCTGGCTGGACGCACGCTTTGGTATGAATTTGCTGATTACAACACTGCTGCTCAACTATATCGCAACCTACTTTGGCGGATACATGGTTTCGTATCCATTCAAAGATCGCACAGGATCAGCCGCGATGGCGCAGACGCCAATGATCGATCAGAGCATCTGGCTTCCGAAGCTGTTTCAGGGTATGGGACTGCACGCAGGCTTCATTATAGCGATTGCAGCCGCAATACTAATCTATTGGTTTACGCATAAAACGGTGACGGGTTATGAAATTCGCATGCTCGGCAGCAATCCGTCATTTGCGGCATATGGCGGTGTACGCCGTATTCGTATGATGATGCTGTCCATGGTGATCAGCGGCGGCCTTGCTGGACTCGCAGGTGCCGGAGAAGTACTCGGTACACAGTACCGTTTCCTGGATGGCTCGTTATCCTCGGCAAGTTATGCGTGGAGCGGCATCATGGCTACACTGCTTGCACGCTCCCATCCACTTGGTACAGCTGTAGCGGCTGTTTTGCTGGCGGCTTTGCAGACAGGTGCGATGGGCATGGAGCGGAACACAGATGTACCACTGGAGGTCGGCAGTGTGATTCAGGCTGTCCTTACATTATTTGTTTCGGCACAGATCGGTTATTCCTTCCTGAAGCGGAGAAAGGAGAAAAAGTCCAATGCAGCAGCTGTTTGATGCAGCCATGTTTGGCTCAACCCTGCGGATCATGACGCCGATTCTGCTTGCGGCACTCGGCGGTGCTTTATGCTCTCGTGTAGGCCTGTTTAACGTGGGTCTGGAAGGACTCGTGCTGATCGGAGCATTCTCTGCAATTGTAGGTAACTATTTATTCGGCAATGTACTGATGGCGGTATTATTCTCGATTATTATCGTGATGCTGTTCTCAGCGCTCTTCGCGTTTATAAGTATTAATCTGAAGGCCAATGCCATTGTGGTCGGTATATCCCTGAACTTCCTGGCGGCGGGACTCACGACCTTTGCCCTGCGGGCAATCTTCGATGTAAAAGGTGCATACTACGATAAGGATATGGTCGGACTCCCGAAATGGGATATTCCGCTGATCAAGGATATACCATGGGTGGGTACGGTGTTATCGGGCCATAGTCCGCTCGTATATCTCGGGATTATTATTGTCATTGCGCTGCAGTTCTATCTGTTCAAAAGTGTGTCCGGCTTCCGTCTGCGTTCTGTGGGAGAGAATCCGATCGCAGCTCAGAGCATCGGCATCAAGGTTCGCGGCATTCAATATGGCGCTGTGCTGATGTGCGGTGTACTGTGTGCACTGGCTGGAGCACAGCTGTCGCTTGGTCAGGTGACGATGTTTACGGAAGGCATGACGGCAGGCCGCGGTTTCATCGCTTTGGTTGCTACCATGCTGGGCCAGGCCAATCCGCTCGGCGTGATGGGGTCCAGCGTGCTGTTTGGTTTCATGGAAGCACTGAGTATCCGTCTGCAGGGTTTCTCCCTGCCAACGCATTTCACCATGATGCTGCCGTATATTGTAACGCTGGTAGCGATGTTCTTCTTCAAAGACAGAACGTATGCTCAAGATGCATTGAAAGCAGGAGGAAGCTCGCGTTAATCCTGTTGTGAAGCCTAGCTATGATAGGATAGATATGTGAGTAACGGTTTCAGCTGCATAGCGACATCGTGAACAAAGGAGGAATCAGGGACGTGCATAACAAAGCTGAACGTTTGAAAAAAACGAAAACACCGTCACCGAAAGTTGGCACCGATTACGGAGATCGGCTGCCGCCAGGCCAGATGCTGACGGAGAAATTTCCGATTCTGCATGAAGGCGAAGTGCCGGAATATGACCTCTCCACGTGGGATTTGAAGGTTTTTGGTGAGGTCGAAGAAGAGAAAGTGTTCTCTCTGGCTGAGCTTCAGGCGATGCCGCAGGTGAGCATGGTGAGTGACATTCACTGTGTTACCCGTTGGTCGAAGTTCGATACACCATGGGAGGGTATCCGGTTCTCCGAATTTATCAAGCTGCTCGGCGTTAAGCCGGAGGCAAAGTATGTCATGATTCACGCGGATCATGATTACGAAACGAATGTGCCGCTTGAAGAGCTGATGCATGATGATGTACTGCTTGCGTTCAAATATAACGGTGAGCCGCTTACGCCGAAACATGGGTTTCCGCTGCGTTTAGTCGTGCCTCAGCTGTATTTTTGGAAAAGTGCGAAGTGGGTACGCGGACTGGAGTTCATGACAGAGGATCGCAACGGCTTCTGGGAAAGCAACGGCTTCCACCATTTTGCCGATCCGTTCAAGGAACAGCGTTTTTCGGGTGAGGATCTGCCGATTCCTGAGGATGAGTGGACAAAAAAGGAGTTTGATTAATATGTTAATGCCGATTTTGCAGATTCATTCCGAAGATATGCCCGCCTATGCTGTCGTGTGCGGTGATCCCGCCCGTGCGGAGAAGATTTCCCGCAAGCTGGAGGATGTCAGAGAGCTGGCATTCAGCCGTGAATATCGTACATTTATAGGTGTGTATGAAGGGGTTCAGATGGCTGTGGTCAGTCATGGCGTCGGTTCGCCGGGTGCAGCTGTATGCTTCGAGGAGCTGATTCGTGCAGGAGTGAAAACTCTGATTCGTGTGGGCACAGCAGGCTCATATACAGCTGATTATCCGGCAGGCAGCGTTATTGTCAGCACAGCGGCTGTGCGCTCTGACGGGCTGACACGTCAGCTCGTACCGGACGGTTTCCCGGCTGTGGCGGATATTGATGTAACCAGTGCATTGGTCGCTGCTGCTCGTAAGGTGGGCAGTGGCGCAGGGGAAGCATCAAGTGCCGGGACGGGAACAGAGGCTGAGGCAGGATCATTCACTAGTACAGGGACGACCAAGGTTGGTGTGGGAATAACGGTGACACTGGACGCATTCTTCACAGGCGTGGAGGAGATTCCACATCGTAAATATAAGCTGGCTGGAGCGCTGGCCGCGGAGATGGAGATTGCAGCACTCTATATCGTAAGTACGCTTCGCGGTGCACGGGCTGGAGCGATCGTAGCGATCGACGGCTTCGCAGACAGTGATCTTGCTGCCGAGTATGATCCGCATACCGATGCGGTTGCCAAGGCTGTAGAGCTCGAGATCGAAGCCGCACTATGTGCGCTCGCAGCCCTTGCTCGTCAGGATCAGCTGCAGCACTAGTACAATAGAACATACGAAAATAGGCGTCCCTTAAGGTCAGAAGCTTGACCAGGGACGCCATTTTATTATTATCCAAGATGAGTGTGTCAGAGAGAAGGGGGGAACCGTCTATCTCCAACTTCATCAAAATTACACTGTTTCAAATGTTGTTTGAAGCTCCTCTCGTTTAACGAGAGTTCTTCTTAATTATATACGATCTGAATGGAGTAGAAGACACCGTCCGAATTGAAATGGCCTTCTACAGTAGGTTCACCTTCTTTGGTGAATGTGACAAGATCTGAAGGCAGCGCTTCTTTTTTCACCATATGACCATTCAGATCCAAACCGAGCAGCAGCTCTGCTTGTGCCACGCCGCTATCTTGTAATTGTCTGATCGAAATCTTCTTCATTTTTTTGTGATATTCATCAATAGCTTTCTGTCCTTTGTTAAACAAGTCATCGGCGAGTGCTCTGGCATTAACACCAACAACCTTATGCGTGGCTTGATCCACGCTAATCCACGTCCCGTAATCTTCGTTTGTATACATAAATTCAAGAATTTGATGATTCCCTTTGTGCTGCAGCACAGCACCGTTCAGCTCTCCCATAGGTAAATCCAGTTTGCCGAACACCTCTTCCGCTGCTTTGATGTCCTGTTCGTTTACATCTTCAAAGGATATATTTTCTTGGGTGTAGCTGAGCTTGTTCTTTTCAAAGAAATAAGAGATTTCATCCTCTTGAATATGTCCCGAACGAATATTTCCCTTTAAGTCGACCAGTAATTGGCTTGGGAAAGGGGTACCAAGGACATTAAAATCCCAACCGATTCCTTCGAGATAACTGCCTTTATCCAACTTGTACGCTTTGTTGGTCAACTTTTGGAGTGTTTGTTCTACTTTTTTGACCACGGCTGCCGGTGCTTTTTTATTTTTGTTTGTTTCTGCTGGTGCAGTAACCGTCGTGGACCCTTCAGTTTTGGCTTTCGCTGCGTCTGCCGATGATGGCAGTGCTGCAAGGGATACGGTGCCGATCATGCCTGCAAGAGCAATGGAACTTAATACTTTGTACATTGGTTTCACGATAGATACCTCCATGTGTAAATTGTTTGTTCATCTATACAACACCTGGAAGAGGTCCTTTTGTGACACCTGTCCAAAATTAGTTCATGAAATGAAGTGGAAATCTCAGGTATCCATTGATAGAAGACGTCTTGATATACGGATTTATTCACAACAGTTTACTTCCAGCTCAGGCACGATAAGTTTGTCCCGGTCGATATCGAATGATATTGAAATCATTGGGTAATTATATACAAGGAACATACATCAACATGAAATGGCAAAAGGAGGACTTAGACGATGACACAGAACAATCAACCTCAGGATGAGGCGGCAATCCGCAACAAACTAGATGAAGACGGCGATTCTTTGATGGAGAAAAAGAAAATCATGAACGGTGTGGACATTGAGCCACAGGCAGATGATTGGGCAGTCAAGCCGTCACCGGTTGCTTTTAACGAAGGAAACCATACCTCTTCCAAAAAGTAGACTTGATTCTTCCTGCTTCATGATAAGAAGGATTTGCTTGGAACGTTAGATCGCTTTTAACTTATGCAGGGCACAGATTTGTGCAGCCATCTTCAGAGCAGGTGCCGTATGGTATCTGCTTTTTCATCCTTGTATAATGTGTTCTAATACCTATAGAAAGGTTGAGAGGGATGGTAATGGATAACGAAGCAGTACAGATTCGGCGTGCACAGTTGGCTGACTTTCCGGGTATATCCCGGCTGATGGATGATCTTCACCAGATGCATGTACAGGCGAGACCGGACATATATCGGCCTTTACAGCCAAGGCTGGGGGAAAAGGAATATGCCGAGTGGTTTACTACGGACCAGCGTTATGTATATGCAGCGGAGCATGTGGAGACAGGGAAGTTAATCGGATTCAGCAGTGCACAGTTCAGTATCATTCAGGATCATGCTCTTTTTAGTGATCGCAGGATGCTGTATATCCACGAACTGATCGTTGATGCTGCATATCGGGGGCATGGTACGGGCAGGAAGCTGATGCAAGCCATACTGGACCTGGGGAAAGAGCTTCAGGTAGAGCATATGGAGCTAACTGTGTCGGCATTTAACGCGCAAGCGGTGGCTTTCTATGAGCAGATGGGCTTACAGGTGCGCAGCTGCAGAATGGAATACAAGTTTTAATTTAAACGAGACATGAGTTGTAATCGTCAAAACTACATACACCAATCTACATACACAAAACGTTCAATAATATAAGAAAAGAAATCCCTTGAATACCCCATAGGGGTATGTTAATCTGATGAAAGAACGAATGAAAAGGGGTGTTATGATGGATCATCAGAGCCATCCCGAAGAACCGGTTTTAACTGCAGCCGAAGGCTCCGCTGATGTTGTAGGCACAGATATAGTGGGGCAGCAGGCAGATTCATGTCATGGTGTGAACCTAGACAAGAACGGAAGGCCTGTTCGCAAAAGCCACCATTCCGAGGAGATGAAGGGCAATCTGATCTCTCGTTTAAACCGGGTAGAAGGCCAGATACGCGGGATTAAAGGTCTGATTGAGAAGGACACGTACTGCGATGATGTGTTAACCCAGATTGCTGCCGCACAGTCCGCGCTGAATTCGGTAGGCAAGCTTTTGCTGGAAGGACATATGAAGAGCTGTATCGTAGAACGCATTCAGGCTGGTGAACACGAAGTGGTCGATGAATTGCTGGTTACTGTCAGGAAATTAATGAAGTAATTATGGAACGATTCAAGTCACACATACGAACATAACCAAGGAGGAATAGAACATGTCTAATATTACATTGAATGTAAAAGGAATGTCCTGCAATCACTGCGTGAAATCCGTTGAAGAAGCGGTAAAAAGCGCAGGAGCGAGCGGTCAGGTCGATCTGGCAGCCGGAACAGTAGCCGTGGAATATAATGAACAGGCTGTAACAGTAGATCAGATTAAAGCAGCAATTGAAGATCAGGGATACGATGTCGTGTAATGATCCAAGGGATCATTGACGAATGGAATGTATCAGAACAGGCTCGGGACCGTAAAATCATGGAGACAATTCCAATGATTTTTGAACAGACCTGCGTGGTCAATGTGATAACGGTCTCAGCCTGTTTTCCCGCTTCCAATATACCCCTATAGGGTATTATTTTTCTGAAAGGAGACGACATAATGGCGACCACCAACTCTGAGAAAATAGAATCGGCACCTACGCCAGCACCTATGGAAAGCCCTGGTCTGAAGACAACTCTTCACATCACGGGTATGACCTGTGCAGCCTGCTCAACAAGAGTCGAGAAGGGTCTTTCCCGCATGGAAGGGGTGCAGCAAGCCAGCGTAAACCTTGCCATCGAACAGGCATCGATTATGTATGATCCCAAAACAACAAATGTGAACGCCTTACGGGATAAAGTAGCGGCACTTGGTTATGGTACGGTGACTGAATCGGTTGATCTGGATATTACAGGCATGACCTGTGCGGCCTGCTCTGCACGTATTGAGAAAGGATTGTCCCGGCTTCCGGGTGTTGCACAAGCCAACGTTAATCTGGCGCTGGAGACGGGGCATATTGAATATGCTGCAGGTACACTTAAACCTTCGGACATTACAGCCAAGATCAAACAGCTGGGCTATGGTGCCGAATTGCAATTAACACAGGAGGAATCGACTTCTGTTCGGGAACGGGAGCTCGCAGCGCAAGAAGTGGAAGTGGATGATCTCCGCGCTCTTATCCATTCCGCTATTGTGGGCGATGGTGGGCCATTTCTCGTTTACATCGGGGATTTATGTACCGGATCTGTTTTTGAATCCATGGTTCCAGCTGCTCCTCGCGACTCCGGTCCAATTTGTTATTGGATGGCAGTTCTATGTCGGAGCATACAAGGCACTTCGTAATGGCAGTGCCAATATGGACGTACTCGTTGCACTGGGGACCAGCGCAGCCTTTTTCTACAGTCTGTATCTGACGTTAACGAGCGGTTATCTGCCTGGTGCCGGGATGGGTCAGGGAATGGAACACGGGGCGATGGGAACGGATGTGAGCATGGCTGCTGGTGCAGCTGCTGTGCCTATGGTCGAGCTGTATTATGAGACCAGTGCAATCCTGATCACATTGATTCTGCTTGGAAAATGGTTTGAGGCTGTCGCAAAGGGCCGCTCCTCACAGGCAATCAAAAGCCTGATTGAATTGGCTCCCCGAGAGGCACGGGTTATCCGTGACGGGCAGGAGGTTCTAATTCCGGCTTCTTATTTAGCGGTCGGTGATGTCGTTCTGGTGAAGCCCGGGGACAGCATCCCGGTGGATGGGATCGTTGAAGAAGGACAGTCCTCTGTCGATGAATCTATGCTTAGTGGTGAAAGTCTGCCTGTAGACAAAAAGCCGGGTGATCCGGTCACGGGTGCAACGCTGAACAAAAACGGTGTTCTCCGCATTCAGGCGACCCGCGTGGGTTCAGATACAGCCTTATCCCAAATTATCAAAGTCGTTGAGCAGGCGCAGGGGTCGAAAGCGCCTATTCAGCGGATTGCCGATGTGATCTCGGGTATTTTTGTGCCGATTGTTGTGGGTATTGCCGTACTGACCTTTTTGATCTGGTATTTGTTTGCCAGCCCGGGGGACTTCGCCGGATCATTGGAGAAGGCGATTGCTGTACTTGTTATTGCCTGTCCATGTGCACTGGGGCTGGCAACGCCAACCTCCGTCATGGCCGGATCGGGCCGGGCGGCGGAATACGGCATCCTGTTCAAGGGAGGCGAACATCTGGAGACGGCCCAGCAGATTCAAACGGTTGTGCTCGACAAAACAGGAACCGTTACCCAAGGAAAGCCTGTATTAACTGATGTTGTCACCGCACCGGGCTGGACTGAATCCGAGCTGCTTAAACGTGTTGGAGCAGCAGAACAGAATTCGGAGCATCCGTTAGCCGAGGCGATTGTCAGCGGCATTCGGGATAAAGGTCTGGATCTGGAACCGGCAGCAGCGTTTGAGAATATACCCGGATATGGTGTGCGTGCTGAAGTATCTGGTGAGGTGATTTTGGTGGGAACACGCCGTCTGTTGGCAGACGCAAACGTAGATCTGTCGGAGGAAACCATGATGCAGATGAACCAACTGGAGGAACAGGGGCGTACGGCTATGCTGGTTGCTGCTCAAGGTCAGTGGGCAGGCATCATTGCGGTGGCGGATACCATCAAGGATACGTCTCGGGAGGCAATTGGACGTCTCCAAGCGATGGGCATCGATGTCATAATGATTACGGGAGATAATGAACGCACGGCTCTTGCGGTAGCGGAGCAAGCGGGAATTCACAGCGTTTTGGCAGAAGTTCTGCCTGAAGGCAAAGCGGCCGAAGTGAAGAAATTGCAGGAGAGCGGCCGGAAGGTAGCGATGGTTGGAGACGGCATTAACGATGCTCCTGCACTGGCAACAGCCGATATCGGCATGGCGATTGGAACCGGAACGGATGTGGCGATGGAAGCGGCAGATATTACGTTGATGCGCGGTGACTTGAACAGCATTGCAGATGCCATAGAGATGAGCCGCCGCACGATGGGCAATATCAAACAGAACTTGTTCTGGGCGCTTGGCTACAATGTAATCGGGATCCCCATTGCAGCAGCAGGTTTCCTCGCGCCGTGGCTGGCAGGAGCTGCGATGGCATTCAGTTCGGTATCGGTTGTACTGAACGCACTGCGTCTGCAGCGTATGAAGCTGGCTCGAACCAAGTAATACAGCAAAGAGGTTACTTGGGGGAACATAAGGGGAGCCGGGAAAGAAACAGATATTTGAAAAATCAAAGGAATGCGCGGTTAGCTTAGCGGCGGACCGTGTATTTTTTTATGTAAATGTGGTCATATGTAAATTGCCAGAAAAACTTCGTGAAAATAGAAACACTATTTCATGAAAGTTTGCTTTAATTTTCTGAATTTAACGAAAACTTATTGACAATATTGACATATACAATTAAAATTTAAACGATTGTTTGATTCAAACGAATGTTTAAATCAAATTAGAACTATTTTGAAGATGGGGGAACCAAATCATATGCTGCAAGCTTTACGCACTTTATTTAAAAAACCACCAGTAATTATAGGGATCGTTACTGCACTGATGTTCCAGGTTATCTTTAGTGTGATCTGGATGACGGCATATTCCGGAGTGAATGACCGGACTAATGAATTAACTGTAGCCATTGTGAATGAAGATGGGGAGCTGTCCAAAGGCATTGCTGATCAGTTGGCAAAGACACTGCCTTTCCACACGGCAGCCAACTTGAATGCGGCTGAGGCACTGGATCAATTGAAGCATCATCAAGTCCATATGGTGCTGAATATTCCGGCCGGATTTAATGAATCCCTTCAGACGGCAGGTTCCACGGCCGAGATCAAATACACGATTAATGAAGCTAATCCGGTAACGATCAAAAGCATGATGCAGGGTGTGTCGCAGAGCGTGACCAACACCATTAACAAACAAGCTTCCGCACAAGGCGTACAAGCCGTTCTGACCGCTTCAGGTGCTCCTTCAGATCAGGCTGCCCAGGCAGCTGCGAACCTGACCAATCGGGTGGAAGGCAAAACGACATCGATTAATCCGGTGAACGGCATGAATAACCAGATGGTACCGATGATGATGGTGCTCGCGTCTTATGTAGGCGCCATGATTATGGGAATGAATCTCCAGGTTGCGATGGGCATGCTGTCCACTATGTTCTCCCGCCTGACATTGTTCGGTGCCAGGGTTGTTATTAATGTCGGTTCAGCCTTGGTTGTTTCCTTACTTGGGTCTTCCCTGATTGTCGCACTGGGTGGACAGATCGCACAAGGATTTGTGGCATTCTGGTTGTTCCAGGCACTGTTCCTGTGTACATTTATGTTCTTCTCGCAGTTTTTCCTGATCTGCTTTGGACCGGCAGGCAGTTTGTTCAATATCATTTCGCTGTCCCTGCAGCTGGTATCATCCGGTGCAATGGTACCGCGTGAACTGCTGAACAGCTTCTACAGCGGGATTGGTCATTACCTGCCTGCAACTTATGCGGTACAGGGCATTCTAAGCGTGCAGCTTGGTGGGCCAGGCGTGCAGTCTGCTGCCGTTTCCATCGTGGTTGTACTGCTTGCAGCTGTTGTACTGTCTCTTGTTGTGACGCTGCTCAAAAAAGGACGCAAACCGGCCGGTATGCCAAGTCCGGCTCCGGCAAACAGCTAATATACGTACGCAGACGTGAATCAGTCAGCTGTATCGTACGAACCAAGCACCCCGATGATTTTCATCGGGGTGCTTGGTGTAATATAATAGATAGAATGAGTGAGGGCAGCAGTCAGGATAAGGGGCTGCAGCAGCTGACATGAACGGATAAGAGGAGAGAAACAAATGACGGAACCGGAATTGGACATCAAAACGAGGATACTGCTTGCAGCCAAAAAACTTTTTGCTGAGCAGGGGTATGACGGGACAAGTGTTCGTCAAATCTGTGATGAGGCGGGCGCGAATGTGTCGCTGGTATCCTACCATTTTGGCGGAAAAGAAAAGGTGTTTGACGCGTTGTTTGAACATTTTTTTCCCGAGCATATTTTGAGTGCACTGGCTGCAGAATCCTTGTCTCCCGTTGACGGTATACGCCGAATTGTGGGGGAAGTCGTGCGATTTACGATGACGGATCGTGAGATGAGTGACATTGTGCAGCTGGAAATCACCCTTCGCACTCACCGGACTGCGACCGTATTTCAATATTTGGACCCGGTCTGGAACAAAGTGAGAGAATACCTGCAGCAGGGCAAAGATGAGGGCTTGTTTAAGATTGAGTCCGCATCGTACGCCATGCTTCAGGTTATGGGAGCCGCACTTGCACACAAGCGGGCGAAGCACTCGCGTTTTGGATTTGACTATCAGGATATGAACACAGAGGAACTTGCCGAACAGACGGTGGAGTTCGTACTTCGAGGATTAGGAGTGAACAGCCATGAACGAAACGATTGAACTGATAATGAGGCACCGCTCCGTGCGCAAATTCAAGCCGGACCCGGTCAGTGAGGAACAGCTCGAAGCCATCGCAGCTGCAGGGCAGATGGCATCCTCTTCAAGCAACGTACAGGCATATTCCATTATCGCTGTAACCGATCAGGAGCAGAAGGCCAAGCTGGCTGAACTGGCAGGGAATCAGGCATATATCAATGAATGCCCGGTCTTTCTCGTATGGTGTGCTGACCTGTACCGATTGCAGGATGCCGCAAAACGCCATCTTCCGGAGAAGGAGTCCTATGCGGACTCAACTGAAAACTTTATGGTGGCTACAATTGATGCTGCGCTCGCTTCACAGAATGCCGCACTGGCAGCCGAGTCCCTTGGTTTCGGCATTGTGTATATCGGCGGACTCCGTAACCGTATTGAAGAAGTGGCGGAACTGCTCGAACTGCCGGATGGGGTCTATCCGGTATACGGCATGTGCATTGGAGTTGCCGATCAAGAAACAGGTATTCGTCCGCGACTGCCGCTGAAGGCTGTACTGCATCATAACCGGTATCAACCGGAGCAGAGCCTGAAGGGTGTGCAGGAGTATGATGAGATCACGGCAGAATACTTGAAAAAGCGGACAAACGGGGAACGTACAACCCCTTGGTCTGAACAAATGGCGATTCGTCTAACCGAGCCTGCACGTCTGCAGGTAAGAGCATTCCTGGAACGCAAAGGTTTCCTGAAGCGATAATAGGGGTAAACCATAGGACAGTAAGAACTTTGCAATCGGAAGCACCAACAACAGCATGAATAAAATATAGATGAAAAGCCAGTCGAACATGACTGGACGGTACCTCCGAGTCAAGTATGACTAGCGGAGTGCCGTTCAGCATGAAGCAGACTGGCTCTTTGCATTGCTGGTGCGGGCTTCTTTTCATGATGTGTTTACTCCGGCAGACGGTAGAAACGTTTTGTGTTTCGGTAAAACAAGCGTGTCGCGCGCTCGGTTCCCATACCCGTAATCTCACTCCAGGCCTGGATCACCTGACGAGTCATTGCCGGGTGTGTCATACGTCCCTGGAAGGGTCCTTCGAAGGGCCAAGGCCCGTCTGTCTCGGCCATGACCTGCTCTGCCGGATACTGCCGGGCAAGCTCACGAATCTCTGTCTCGTACTGAATATCCGGTGTGAAGGAGATGAAATAACCGTTGTTGGCCATACGCCGTATCGTCTGTTTTGAGCCTTTGAACCAGTGAAAGTGAGCACGCGTGTACTGATGTTTCTCCAGCAGATCACAGGCGATACCCGCATCTTCGTACACCGCATGCAGAATAACGGGTTTGTTGTGCTTTTTGGCGAGCATAATGAACTGTTCGAGCAGATCAATATATCCCCTCTGATCAAATTCCAGACCTGACCGCCGTGCTTCTTCGCGGCTGTAATAGGGTAAGCCGACTTCACCAATGGCTATGGCATGTCCAATGTGTTCTTCGATCCATTGAAAGAACTGCTCCTGTTCGGTAAGAGATGGCATCGGCTGTTCGGGATGGTAACCAAACGCAGGGTACACGTAACGTGGATGCTGTTTGGCGAGCTTCAGATTGGCATGAGCGGAATCCAGGTTCATAGAGACGGCAATGACAGCCTCGACCTGCTGCGATGAGAAGCTGAGCAGCATCTCCTCCTGTTCTTCCGGTTTGTATTTATCCAAATGAAGATGGGCGTCGATCAGCGGTGCAAACGTTTGGGAATGCATGAAGGAGTTCCTCCTTGTATCATGGGTATTCATATATATAACGCCAAATGGAGCGAGTTGGATCACCAAATTAGGAAAAAAATAACTTAAAAGCCCGCGCTATCATAATAGGCGGGCTTTCTGCTGTTCTTCTTTCATCCACTGCGCAATCTGTCGTTTGCGTTCGAGAAAAGCGGGTTCTTCCGTAATAGTTTCTTGTCTCGGCCGGTCAAAAGGAACCTGAACCTCATGCAGCACAGCCGCAGGCCGGTTCGATAACACATAGACCCGATCTGCCAGCAGCAGCGCTTCCTCGATATTGTGGGTGATGAACAGCACTGAGCGGCGGTTCTGTTCCCAGATATCCAGAAGCCAGCGCTGCATGTCGCTTCGGGTCAGGGCGTCGAGCGCGCTGAACGGCTCATCGAGCAGCATCAGCTCCTGCGGGCTGAGCAGCGCCCGCAGGAAAGCGGCACGCTGCTGCATGCCGCCTGACAGCTGATGAGGGTATGCCCGCTCGAATCCGGCAAGGCCAACACTGCCCAGCCACTGCCGTGCCGCTGCAAGTGCTTCGGCACGCGCAGCGGGCTGAGCACCTGGGGCAGCGAAAGCTGCGGAAGATGCGACCTCGCCAGCCAGCAGCACATTATCTTCAATCGTCCGCCATGGAAAAAGAGCGGGCTGCTGCGGCATGTAGCTGATATGCCCGCGCTCTCCGGTAACCTGCTTGCCGTTCATGAACACATCGCCGTTCTGCGGTGTCAGCAGGCCGCCGATGATGTGGAACAGGGTGCTTTTACCGCAGCCGGAAGGGCCAACGATAGCGACGAATTCCCCTTTTTTCACTGTCAGAGACAGGCCGTTCAGCACAGGCAGTTTACGCCGCCGTTCTTTGAAGGACACGTGAACATCGGCGATGTCCAGCGCAGGTGGGAGCGGAGCTGAAGCATCATGTTCGGCATGTTGGTCCTGTTGCTGTTTCATATGAGGATCACATCCTAATGTACAAAATACGATAACTTTCTAAGCTGTTAACAATCCCAAGCATTGTTTCCAGCAGTGAATTCAATCTAGCGTTTCTGTGGACGCCAGCGGACAAGCAGTTTCTCCAGCAGTGCGATCAGCAGGAAGAGCAGCAGGCTGAGCGCTACGATAATCATAATGGCGACAAAAAGACGATCTGTCCGATACGCTGACTTCTGCAGCATCATATAATAGCCGATGCCCTTGTCAGCACCGATCCACTCGGCGATGATGGCGCCCATCACGCTGTATGTCGCAGCGATTTTGATGCCCGAGAATATGGACGGCAGAGCGTGGGGAAGCTCCAGCTTCCAGAAGATATGACGGCGCTTCGCACCCGCCATACGCATATAGTTCATCATGGCAGCATCGGTGCGTGTCAGCCCATCCATGGCCGCAACGGCCACTGGAAAGAAGCAGACCAGAATGATCGTAATCAGCTTGGGCAGCAGGCCGAAGCCGAACCAGATCAGCAGAAGCGGTGCGAGCGCGATGGTCGGAATATTTTGACTAAGAATAAGCAGTGGATACAAGGCCGATTTGAGAAAAGGGATCAGATGCAGCACCATTGCAATCAGCAGACCAACGGCCGTACCTGCCGCAAAACCGATGAGTGTTAACTGAATTGTTGCAGAAGCGTGCATGCCAAGTCGATCGGCTTGAGAAGCTGCTTCATGGGCAATGTCAGAGGGTGCAGGCAGCATCCATTTCTCAATATGGAACAGGGAGACCGCCCCCTGCCATATCGCAATAAAGAGAATAACCGCCACAAAGGGCGGCCATACACTTTTGAAATAGGAAGACATTAGCGGTATTTCTCCGTCAGCGTATCCATGCTGAATCCGTCTGGACTATGTGCAATTTTGATCTGTGAGATAATGCTTGGGCTGCCAGCTTCCACGAGTACTTCGTGCATTTTACGGACAACCTCCAGCAGCTCCTCCAGTTCGCCTTCCATGGTAGTGTCGAGTGCATTGACCTGATATTTCAGGCCGGATTGCTGAATCACTTCGATGGCACGGTCTACGTATGGATAGGAGTTCTCGCCGTTCGGCGTTTTGGGAATAACTTGAATGCTGAGTAATGTACTTGCCATGAGAGATCAAAACTCCTTTTCGGGTGTATTTAAAATAAGAAGTTGATGTAGAAGGGGGAACTCGGCGAACCTTATAGACGATCGCTTTGCTTTTTTAAGTTCTTTCCTCTTCGTTCAAACGTGTAAATATCATATTTCAGTGTTACATTTAGATTCATTTTATTGTGGTAAAAACTCGTTCGTATAGGCTTTCGTTACATCAATCTTTTTATCCAGCAGTTTCTTGCTGAACATCCAGTCGGTGTAGTTTTTCCATACGTCTTCCTTTTGTTCACCCCAGCGCGGTGCATCATCCTTATATTTCGGGCTGAGCCATTTCTGGCTTGCCACTACTAATTCCTTGTCCAGATCGGGTACAGCTTTAATCAAAATATTCGCTGCTTCTTCAGGGTGATCAATCGCATATTGGTATCCTTCAGAAGTGGCCTTCAGGAAAGCTTTCACCAGTTCAGGGTCCTTCTGAATCGTTTGCTCGTTGGTTACAAGCACAGGGGTGTAATAGTCCAGCGCTTTGGCATAATCCTTCACATATAACATGTCAATCGGCTCCCCGCGCAGTTCAGCCTCAATTCCTGTCCAAGCGTAGAAGATCCAGGCAAAATCAATGTCCCGTTTCACGGCTGTGAAGAAATCGGCATCGCCCATGTTAATGTTTTTAACTTTGGATACATCAGCACCTTCGCCCTCCATAATGGACTGCATCACGGCTTCTTCTACCGGAGAACCCCAGCCGCCGTAAGTTTTACCTTCAAAGTCTTTGGGGGATTTGATCTTGCGATCTACCGGAGCGGCAAAACCGGATGTATTATGCTGAATAACTGCTGCAATGGACACCAGTGGAACATCCTGCGTGCGGGCCTGAGTTACACTCTCCTGGTAGCTGACGCCAAACGGCACTTCACCCGAGGCAACCATCGTATCTGCACCGCCGGCACCTGGTTGTACAATCTCTACATTCAAGCCAGCAGCTTTATAAAAACCCTGATCCACTGCTGCGTACAGACCGGTATGATTCGTATTAGGCGTCCAGTCGAGCACGACCTTCACATCTTTCAGTGCAGCGCCACTGTCATCGTTCGTTTTCCCTGAACTGGCCGCACCTTTCTGCTCAACTGGAGCCGTTTCTTTGCCACCACATGCAGCTGCGGTTATCAGCAGTACACACATGAGTAACAATCCCATTGTTTTACGCCATTTCATCGTGTTTCTCTCCTTCGGTATGTCCGGCCTATGGCACGGGGTACTCCTTGGCTTCATATCCAATCCCTTTGCATAAATCGACGAATTTATACTTGCAGGTTGTCCGAATAACGTCATTTTTCTGTTTCTGTTTGTCCATAGAAAACAAAAAAAGCGCCCCGTAATCCGGGACGCGTGCAGGCGTGAGAGAATGGCTTTCAGCTTATGGCTGTGCCGTTGCAATATACTCCGATTCCTACGCTGGCATGATCCAGATCAGGTCTAAGGGTTAGTATCTTGATGGGATACACTCTCAGCCGGCCAATTCCGACTCCCCTGGGAAACTATGAAGTTACGGGCATTACTAGGTGTAATTATAGGCGAGTAAAGGGAGTGTGTCTAGGGTGTGTCTTGAAAACTACTGAAGTGCATCTTTTACCGCCTTTTCGCCCCCTGCTTCGTCACTTTCCCTTGACGTGCCCCGGCACGCCTGCGGAAAACTTCCTAGCTTGGAACGAAAATTTAGCAAAATTGGCTTCCTTCAGCGTTTTCAGACACACCCTAGTCAACAAATCGTTCACATAATGTTCACTTATGTAAGGGTGGTCACAATCTCTATAATGATCCCAGTACAGAAAGGATGAGTATATTGCCAGGAAGCAAGAAAGAACAAGTTATTTTTGGACTTATGATGTGTACGGGAATGGTCGTCGTCATGATGACCTTCAATCTATGGCACACGGGAATGTTAAGCGAGATGTCTGCGATGCAGATGCTGCTGCAATTCGTAATCTGTTTTGTCATCGCTTTTGTGGTGGAGTCGTTCATCGTTGGACCTGCAGCGAGAAAAATGGCCTTTTCCATCCCTTTTGCGAGATCCAGTAGAATCAAAGGGATCGTTACCATGTCCTTTTTTATGGTTGTCGGGATGGTTTTGATCATGTCTCTATATGGGATTATGACAGCCTATGCAGCTGATCAGTTAGACGGAGCATCTGTGTTCGGCGCATATTTTCATACGATTGCTCGTAACATTAGTCTGGCTTTACCGTATCAGTTGATCGTATTGGGGCCGCTAGTACGGTATGTATTTGGCAAGTTGTTCAAAGGACAAGCAGCCGTTGTATCCGTTTAATTCATTTTAATAGTCACGAAGGAGTATTTCCTGGGCAATGGCTAATTGCGTTCCCTTAAGAAGTTCTAGCGTAAGCCACCCAATATAAAATACCAATTATAACAGCGGCTATAATAATCGTGGTGATAATCCCGCTCATCCAAGTACCTCGCTGAGCTTGGTGGGCAAGTTCGTCTGCTCTTCGTTTGGCAGCTTCGGCCTCTTGTGAGTTCAAAGGGTTAGGACTCATATTCATAAAGCAACAACTCCTCATCTGTAGTCTGATCAAACCATAGTGCAGTTTGTTTACAGGAAAACCATCCAACTTGAGATCGATTACTCGAATAATTGCTTAATCGAAGCTAAAGACATAACGATGCTAATTGCAAGAAGGAAAATACCTCGGAATTTGATACGGATGATGTCGGATTGCATTAACTCGTCTTTATTACGGTTGAATGGCCATGAATCCGGTATGATCAGGGCTCTGGTTCCAAAGACGAATCCGATTAAACTAATCAACAGAAAGACGATGAAGTAAAACATAAGCTCACCCCTTGAGGTTTTAGAAGTTATTTCAATTTTACTTGATCCAGCTTTGTAAAGATACGTAAGTGGGCATTGTAATGATTCAGGATTTGGACAAACGGATGAAGAAAGCTCCATCATTTATTGAAATGGGATATCTATCAGTTGCATTTATATTCTGTCTTCGTATATACTGAGTAACACAATTGCAGATCGGATCATGCCGTTGAAGAGAATCCAACTCGGAGGCGTTTTCGCCAGGGAGCGAATTGAAACTTTCCCAAGTTAACCGGAACCGCCCGTTATCGCGGACCAAGAGGCTGAATCAGGGATATTTATACGGATTCGGCAAGTTGGGTGGCACCGCGAGCAGAGCGCTCCTCGTCCCAAGGGATGAGGGCGCTCTTTGTATTTTTTTAGCCAAAGGAGACGGTGACCATGTTAGATATGAAGTGGGTTCGGGCACATGCAGAAGAGGTTCAGGCCGCAGCAGACGGGAAAAAGATCAAGATTGATATTGCCGCGTTGATACAGCGGGATGACGAGCGCAAAGTGCTTCTGCAGCATACAGAAGAAGGACGCCGCCTGCGCAATACACTGTCGGCAGATATCGGGAAACTTATGCAGACAGGTGAGCGTGAGCAGGCGGAGAACATGAGGGCGAAGGTAAAACAGCTTAATAAACAGCTTGAGCAGGAGGAAGCGAAACTTGCGCAGATTCAGGAAGAAGTGACCCGATTGCAGTGGCTGGTTCCAAATGTCGTGTCGCCAGATACTCCTGTGGGCAGATCGGATGAAGATAATGTAGAGCTGCGCCGAGTGGGGGATCTTCCAGTGTTTGAATACGCCGCAAGAGACCATGTGGAACTTGGAGAAATGCATGAACTCATTGATATTCCGCGCGGCGTGAAGATCGGCGGCACTCGAAGTTATGTATTAAAGGGTGCTGGCCTGATGCTGCACCGGGCTGTACAGCAGCTTGCGCTGGATCTGCTGCTGAAGCAGGGTTTCACACCTATGGAGGTTCCGCTCATGGTCAGAGAGGACGCTTTGGTGAACACTGGATTCTTCCCGACAGGCCGAGATCAGGTGTATGAGCTGCAGGGTGAGGACAAATGGCTTGTCGGTACATCGGAGGTACCGCTGGTTTCGTATTATGCGGATGAGGTCATTGATGTGAAGCAGCCGGTGAAGCTGGCAGCCGTATCGACGTGTTTTCGCAGTGAAGTAGGGTCGGGTGGACGTGATGTGCGGGGATTGTACCGTGTGCATCAGTTTGCCAAGGTGGAGCAGGTCATCCTGTGCGCGCCGGATGCGGTGGAATCGGAACGTATGCTGCAGGAGATTACGGAACATGCGGAGGAACTGCTGCAGCTGCTTGAACTGCCATATCGTGTGGTGGCAGTATGTACGGGTGATATGTCCCAGAAGACATACAAACAGTATGACATCGAAACCTGGATGCCAAGCCGCGGGGCATATGGTGAGACGCATTCGTCGTCGAATCTGCATGATTTTCAGGCTCGCCGTTCGAACATTCGCTGTCTTGATGAGGATGGCAGGCTGGTGTACTGCCATACACTCAACAATACAGCCGTGGCTTCGCCGCGTATTCTAATCCCGCTGCTGGAGAATCACCAGCTGGCTGACGGGAGCATTCATATTCCGGCAGCCCTGCGGCCGTATATGGGCGGAGCCGAACGTTTGATTTTGCCAGTACGTGAGCAGGATAACGAATTGTAGAGGTGAGATTAAACCAGGGCGTGTCTTGAAACCCGCTGAAGTGCACTACCCCCTAGGAATGATTATGAAACTACGAATGAAAAACAAATAACAAAGGGACCCTTGCCTGGTCCCTTTATTCAAACATATGATCAATGACCCATTGGTACTCTTGTTCCAGGCGGGCTGCTAATTTATATTCTTTGCTGATGCTGCCTTCACGAATGAAACCTAGTCTATCAAATAAAGCTCATGCCAGATCATCTCTAATCATTACCAGATCCATATCAGCAGTCTTACAGCTTCCAGAAGTATATATTCTTAACGCAGCTTCCATTCACGCTCGTTAATACTTTCGATCTGTCCGGATTCTATTGCTTTTCTGAAACGGTTGCGGGCAGTCTCCATCAGTAAGATCATTTCATCTTCTGTGCGAACCTTTGTGGATGTTGAAGGAGTGATAGCTTTTATACGTTTACGGTTATTGGCAGCAGCAGCTATATCCAGCAGGTTCTTTCAATCGTCCCTGATCTATTCCGGCTTGTCATTTAACTTTAACCACCGACTGTCCGATATAAGGTATAGTAGAAGTAAAATATTGGTTGATAAGATGGAAAATATCGGATGATGGGAGAAGGAAACTGGAAATGAATAGAATGAAATGGGTGCTTCGAGGCTTGCTTGCTCTGGTTATAACACTCACCGCTGTGATACCTGCGTCTGCTTGGGCTGCAGCTGGTGATATAACTTCAATTGAAATTACAGGCGGCAGCTCCAAGATGATGAGTGTAGGTGAAACAGCGTCCTATCAGGTGATGGCGGCGGTTGAAGGTTTTGATAACAAACAGGATGTTACCGGCGGAGTGACTTGGTCCACCAGCAATTCCGCTGTCGTTACGATTACCAAGGGCAAAGTGAAGGCGATTGCTGCAGGCGAAGCAGTCATTATTGCACAAGTGGACGGAGTCAAAGCTCAAGTGGCTGTTCAGGTTCAGGACAAAATTAAAAGTATCAAGGCTTCACCTAAGTCGTACAGCTTTGTCAAAGGAAACGAAGGTGCACTGCCAAAGGTAAGTATTACACGGGCAAATGGAAAAGAAGAGGATGTCACATCCGATATCGTATGGACTGTATCCAATAACTTGGCTGTGCTCGAAAATGGAAAGATCAAAGGGGTCACTCCTGGCCGGGTGCTGCTGCAGGGGAAATATGGGTCAACCACGGTTAAGGTGCCTGTAGTGGTGACGGACATTATAACCAAGGTGGAAATCACACCTACAGCAGTACAGCTCAATCTCAAGAAGTCCAAGGCACTTAAAGTTACGGGAACCTATTCTAATGGGAAAAAGGTGAATTTATCCAAATCCATTGTCTGGACCTCATCCAATCCCGGTGTGGCTGCGGTGAAAAATGGTTCGGTCAAAGCGTTGACGGAAGGACAAGCAACCTTGACAGGTACGTATCAAAACCAGACTGTGACTGTAACCGTCACTGTGGTGCCAACGCTCCAGAAGCTGATTATGGGTCAGAAGAGCCTGGTCTTGTCTCCACAATCCAGCATTACGCTGGGTGTGATGGCTAAATATGATACAGGGAAAACAACGATGGTTACAAGCAGTGCCGTGTGGAGCAGTTCCAAGCCGGGCGTTGCTTCAGTGACCAATGGCAAGATTGTTGCTGTGTCCAAGGGAAAGACGATTGTGTCTGCCAAATGGGGAAATAAAAAAGTGACGATACCCGTAACAGTAAAATAAATAAAACTTCTTGCCCTGTAAGGGCCTGAAGCAGGTTGATTTCCACTGAAGGCTTGATATGCGTCAACCTCTGGTTGGATCAATGTTATATACTATGAAGGAGGCGTGCCTAGCGCCTCCTTTTTTGAATTTAGATTAATCTGGATTAAGAGGTGATCTTGGAAATGACGGAACATCTGAAACCGGAGAATTGGCCTGCGTGGGCCACCGAACCAGTAGAGGTTGTAGAAGCTAACGCTTCCTGGAGAGTACAGGCTCAAGAAGAAATGAAGCAGTTAAGAGATCTTTTACAACACCTAGACATACATACATTCGAACATATTGGGAGCACGTCCGTGCCGGGTCTGCCTGCCAAACCGATCATTGATTTAATGGGGGCCGTGCAGTCTTGGGATGATATCTCTCTTATTACCAAGCGGCTTCATCCTGCCGGCTGGAATTATGTTCCGCCTGAACTGGATGGCCGGGAGTATAGGCGTTTCTGGGTCAGAGTCAAGGATGAAAAGAGGGCAGTGCACCTTCATCTCATGCGTTCAGGTGAGGAACGCTGGGAGCGTCAGATTCGATTTCGGGATGTGCTCAGAGAGCGGCCGGAATTGGTCAAGGCATACGCAGCACTAAAGTTGAGGCTTGCTGATGAGAATAAAGATGACAGAGAAGCATATACCAAGGCTAAAACCGAATTTATTACACAGGTTCTGGATGGGCGATTGTAGTGGAAGAAACAGAATGCTCATGAAAAATAGATTGGTATACGTAACTGCCTTGATCATAACGATGGCAGCAGGACTGGCCTCTAGAAAATATGGAGAATTCTTGCCGCAATGGATATACGATCATTTTGGAGACGCACTCTGGGCAGGCATGATCTATTTCGGTGTGCGTGCAGTCTGTATCCATTGGGGCCGTGCAGGTGCAGTACTGGCAAGTGTCACGTTCAGCTTCTTTATTGAATTCTCGCAGATGATTCACGTACCTTGGCTGAATCATCTGCGTTCTACGGTATGGGGAGCACTGATTCTGGGCCAGGGATTTCTTGTCATAGATTTGATTAGATACCTGATCGGGATTTTGTGTGTTTATATCGTAGACCGATTTTTGCTGAGTCAAGTGATGAAGTCCTGAAACCAATATAATTCATAAGGAGGTACCTCAATGAATGTAGACAAACTTTTTGCGGCATCACCGGAATTTGAAACGGAGCGGCTGTACCTCAGACGGCTTACGATGGATGATCTGGATCCATATTTTGCGTTCGCATCTGATCCGAAAGTAAGTGAGCAGAGCTTGTGGCAGTGCCATCAGACGAAGGAAGATTCCATCGGTTATTTGGAACGGGTGCTGCGAAACTATGAGCAAAAAACGGTCTATCTCTGGGCCTTTGTGCTAAAAGAGACAGGACAGCTGATCGGTAGAGGCGGAATTTTTAATCTGGATGAATCCATGCAGCGCGCTGAAATGGGGTATGCTATCGCCAGCTCGTATTGGGGCAGGGGACTGGCTGTAGAAGCGATGCAGCCTGTCGTGGATTATTGCTTTGAGGAGCTGGACTGCAATCGGCTGGAAGGAAGATGCAACGCGGGTAATATTGGCTCTGCACGTGTAATGGAAAAGCTGGGCATGGTGCAGGAAGGATTGCTGCGCAAGCAGTTGAAAATAAAAGGTGTGTTTACCGACCAGAAATTGTACGCCCGCATTCGGGATGATCTATAATATTTGATTAATAATGGCTGCATCACAGCATCGAAGGAGGAAAAGCCCAATGATCTACAGTATTATTTCCCGTTCGTTATGGGACGAAGTTTCCAAAGGAGATACGTACGCACCGGAAAGTCTCCAGACCGACGGCTTTATTCATTGTTCCACAGCAGCTCAGATTCCATGGGTAGCCGGGCAGTATTATGCGGGCCGTACCGACCTCCTGCTGCTTGGGATTGAAGAGAGAGCTTTGAAGGCGGAACTGATTTATGAAGATCTATATGAGTTAAACGAGCTTTTTCCACACATCTATGGAGAGTTAAACCTGGATGCTGTAAGTAGAGTCATCAATTTTGAACCGAATGCAGATGGCACGTTTTCTTTTCCGGCATAATATCAGTCAGCGCTTTATGTACATTTGGAGAGGTGGTTAAGACGAATGGATACGAATCAGCTCTTTTTGGAGACAGCCGAGAAACAGTTTATCTATTACAAGCAGCTTGGCGAACGCGCGATGGCGCAGCTGGAGCCGGAGCAGTTATTCCAAACGTGGAATGAAGATACCAATAGTATTGCAGTGATTGTTAAACACTTGTGGGGCAATATGAGATCACGGTGGACGGATGTGCTGACAACGGATGGAGAGAAGCCATGGCGTGAACGCGACGCTGAATTTGTTGGTGATTTTCATACCCGGGAAGAGCTGCTTGCCAAGTGGGAAGAGGGCTGGGGCTGTCTGCTTGGAGCACTGCGTTCGATAACTCCGGAGCAAATGTCCCGGATCATATATATTCGGAATGAAGGCCATACCATCATGGAAGCCATTATGCGGCAGTTGGCACATTATCCTTATCATGTGGGGCAGATTATTCATATTGCCAAAATGCTGAAGCAAGCCTCGTGGGATAGTCTTTCTATACCACGAAGTGGATCGGACAGCTATAACAAAGGCAAATTTTCCAAGCCAAAAACAACAAAACATTTTACAGAGGACGAGCTTCATATGGAAAAGAGGGACTAACAAGAATGACACATATCGCATTGATACGTCATGGCAGTACAGCATGGAATAAAGAAAAGCGTTCACAGGGACAGACGGACAACCCGCTGGATCAGGAAGGCAGAGAACAGGAGGCTTTGCTGGCAGTAAGGCTGGCGGAGGAATCATGGGATGCCATCTATGCCAGTGATCTGGAAAGGGCAAGTGAGACGGCACGGATCATCGGAGAACGGCTGCATATTCAAGAGATTCATCTGGACCCGAGGTTACGTGAAATGAGCGGAGGACAGGTGGAAGGGACGACAGAGGAGGAGCGCATTGCGAAGTGGGGGGCAGACTGGAGTTCCCTGGATCTGGGAAAAGAACTTCCCGAGGCAGGAGCTGCTCGTGGCATAGCTGTGCTTGAAGATATCATTCGCCAGCACCCGGATGGACGAGTGATCGTGGTGAGTCACGGGGCTGTGCTTCGCAATACGCTGCGAACACTGGTGCCGGAGCTGGATATTCGCGTGAAATTGGGGAACACATCCATTACACGGATGATACATCAAGATCAGGTGTGGCAGTGTGAGCTGTACAACTGCAGTACACATCTGGCACAGGGGAAAGGATCGTTGTAAATGGACGCAATCACGTTAAAACAGAAGCTGCAGCAGATCCAAACTGTGAACCATGCTGCAGATCAGGTCGAACAGCCCTATGAACTCGCGCTGCATATGATGAAGCATATCGGTAACCCGGACCCTGTCCTCCGGGATGAGCTTATCTATATTACGCTCGCCACATGGATTGGTCAGAACGTCTTTGCGGATGATCAGCTTAAGGCTTTGATGCAGCTGGCACTGGATGATGAACATCTCTTCTACAGAATCGGAGAACAGGAAACAGACAGTGTATTTACTCGAACGTTTTCTGTGCTGATCCTGCCGCCCATCTTGAGTATGGACCGTCAGCGGTCTTTCCTGCAAAGAGAAGATGCGGCATGGATTCAGCAGCGATTGATTACTTATCTGAGAGAGGAAAAGGATGTTCGCGGCTATGTAGAGGACAAAGGGTGGGCACACGCTTCGGCTCATGCTGCCGACGCTGCGGAGGATCTGGCACAGTCAACGTATCTTGAACAGACTGATTTGCAGGCGCTGCTCCATGCACTCTCCATAAAAGTTATGGAGTCCGGCAGAGCGTACATCTATGATGAAGATCAGCGTATGGCCCAGGCAGCCGTGGCTATTCTGAATCGTAACCTGCTGGAACAGGCAGCACTTGAAGCCTGGGTTGCCCAGCTTCAGACAGCGAGGAGCGAAGACGTCAGGGATGGTATGACGCTGCAGGAAAACAGTCACATGAGTGTGAATATCAGAATGTTTATGCAGTCTCTTTATTTTGCTGTACGTAATAAAGAGGGTGAGCCGTTTCCGGTAGTTCGTTCGCTGCTGTTAAAAGCATTGGTAGGCGGAGAAGTATAAGAAAGGTATAAGAGAAGTGCAGAGGGATACATGGAATAATAACCAATTCAATCAGCAAGGTAACAAAGCTCAAAGGGAGAGATGGGCATGGCCGCAACCACCTACAACTGGACGGAGGAAATGTTGTCTCCACTCGGGGAGCATGGGATCGTGATCCGCTGCGGCAGTGTACTCTCGGAAGAAGTGCATCAGAGGGTAATGTCGGTATGTGTTTTGCTGGAAAAGGGTGCTGTGACAGCTGCAGTAGAGTGGGTGCCATCCTATCTGTCAGTCACATTATTTTACGATCCGCTTTTGTTGTCATATGACGAGATCAGCAGTATACTGCTGCAGCGGCTGAGCAGCCTGAAGGAAAGAGATCACTTAGATAACCCGCATGAATGCGGTAAGCCGGGTAAATCCAAGGATACGAAACCGAAAGGAAAACCGGCATCCCCCAGAATCATGACCATTCCGGTATGTTATGGCGGAGAGTTCGGGCCGGACATAGCACATGTAGCTGCGGAACATGATTTAACGACAGAGGAAGTTGTTGCGATCCATTCATCTGTGGATTACCTCGTACATATGATTGGATTTGCTCCGGGTTTTCCTTATCTGGGAGGGTTACCGGAGCGAATTGCCACACCAAGAAGGGGAACGCCACGGCTTCGGGTAGAGGCAGGAACGGTAGGCATTGGCGGTTCGCAGACGGGAATTTATCCGATAGCAACGCCAGGAGGATGGCAGTGTATCGGCCGCACGCCAGTCCGCTTGTTCCGTCCGGAACTGAACTCGCCGAGTCTGCTTAAAGCTGGGGATGTGGTTCGTTTTCAACCGATTACGATGCAGGAATATGTGGAAATGGCAAGGAGGGAGGTTGAATGATGGGTGTGGAGATCATTCGTCCCGGCTTGTTGACCACCGTCCAGGATGAAGGCAGAATGGGGTTTCGCCGTTATGGTGTGTCGGTGGGTGGCGTTATGGATTCGTTTGCGGCCAGAGCGGCGAATATACTTGTCGGCAATTCACGGCGTGAAGCGGTAATTGAAATTACGATGGCAGGACCCGAGCTTCGATTTCAGAAGGATCAATTGATTTCGCTCTGTGGTGCCGATCTGAGTGCTGCGGTAGATCGGCAGCGCGTGCCTTTGTGGCGTCCCGTGCTGCTGAGAGCCGGAAGTATATTGAAATTTGGAGTATGCCGGCATGGCATGCGTGCATATATGGCACTGGCTGGCGGAATTGATGTACCTGAAGTGATGGGCAGTCGAAGCACGGACCTCAAAACGGGGATTGGCGGTATGCATGGAAGGGCGCTGCGTACATCCGATGTGCTAACTGCAGGCATGATCTCGGATGAAGTACAGCAATGGATACGTGTTATGGCGATGCATGCAGGCGAGAACGAATCTATGGCAGCTCCATCATGGCGATTGTCGGAGCGGAATGGGCCCGGCTATGACGGAAGACCTGTTATTCGGGTGATGCCGGGTCAAGACAGTTCGTACTTTGAGGCGGATAGCCTGAAGCAGTTTTATGCCGGCGATTACGTGGTCTTACCTCAATCGGATCGCATGGGGTACCGAGTGCAGGGCGCAAAGCTGGAATTGGCTCAGCCGCTGCAGCGTTTATCCGAAGCAGTCTCTTATGGCACCGTGCAGGTACCGACAGATGGACAGCCTATTGTGTTAATGGCAGATCATCAGACCATTGGAGGGTATCCTGTAATTGCACAGACAGCTGCGGTAGATCTGCCGATTCTGGCTCAAGCCAAGCCGGGAACACGGTTTTCTTTTGCACCGATTACGAAAGAAGAAGCGCGAAATCTGTACGTGAAGCGGGAGAAAGAGCTGCAGCTGATGGATCAGATGATTCGGAGAAAAATGGCTGCATGGGAGGCGGTATAATGGATAGATCACTTACACTGGATATCAATTGTGATCTCGGTGAAAGCTATGGGGCTCACCGGATTCTAATGGAGTCTGATGAGGCCATCCTGCCTTTGGTGACCTCAGCCAATATCGCCTGCGGGTTCCATGCCGGTGATCCTGCTGTCATGCGCCTGACGGTTGAGCGGGCAATAGCTCATAGCGTCGCGGTTGGCGCACATCCCGGGCTTCCTGATTTGCAGGGATTTGGACGAAGAATGATGGATATCACGCCTAGAGAAGCTTATGACATGGTCGTATATCAGATTGGTGCATTGGATGCTTTTGTCCGGGCAGGTGGAGGACAGCTGCATCATGTTAAACCGCACGGAGCGCTGTACAATATGGCGGCAGCCGATGCCAAACTTGCCGAGGCGATTGCCGAAGCGGTCTATCAAGTACGTCCGGAGGCATACCTGTATGGTCTGGCTGGTAGTGAGTTGATCAGAGCAGCCGAACGAATTGGTGTGCGGGGAGTGAATGAAGTATTTGCAGATCGCACGTATAGTTCGGAGGGCCAGTTAACACCCCGCAGTCATGAAGGCGCACTGATAGAACAGCCGGAAAAAGCGCTGGCTCAGGTATTGCGAATGGTTGTGGATGGAGTAGTCGTCTCTACGTCGGGTAGTGAGGTTCCGATTACTGCAGATACGCTCTGTATCCATGGCGATGGCAGACAAGCTTTGACATTCGCTCGGGAGATCCGCCTGCTTCTCGAAGCGGAGGGAATAGTCATGACTGCCTTTCACGAAAAATAAGTTAATATGGATGGAGAATGGAGGACATATCATACCATGAAACCCATACGGAATTCGGCCAAAGCGGTCATTGTTCAGGAGGGGCGTTTGTTACTGATTCGTCTGGAAGACCAGTACGGTGATGCTTATGTTTTCCCTGGCGGCGGACAGGAAAAAGGCGAGGAGTTGAAAGATGCTGCTGCACGGGAGTGCCTGGAGGAGATTGGACAGGCTGTGCAGGTAGGTGAGCTTTTACATATTCGTGAGTACATCGGAGCCAATCATGAGTTTGCCGAGTGGGATGCTGATATCCATCAGGTCGAATTTTATTTTGCATGCAGTCTTGTTGACCGGGAGGCTTCTGTCTTTGAAGGTTCTAACCCGGATGATCATCAGGTGGCCGTGGAGTGGATTGCGCTTGAGAAACTGGACCAAATTCGTCTGTATCCCAAAACGATCGGTGAATTGCTTTTAAATAAAGGAAAGCAGCGTATCTACCTTGGCGACCTGAATTAGGCATAACTTTTCTAAAATTGTCACGTATACGTTCTGGGTTTGGGGATTCAACATAGGTGAGGCGGGTACACTATAAGTACAGGCATTTGCACACTAATCAGGCATCTGTTCTTAATTAGTAGGCACAACTGTACCGCGTATTAGGAGATCTATGTTCAATGTAAAGGACAGAGATTTTTACTAATAATCCAAGAAAGGCTTTAAAAGCTTTCTGGCTTTTAGCTGCTTTTACCACTGGAAGATCAGCAGCACTAGTGAAGGGGACAAGATCGCTTCTGAAGAGCAAGGAAGTCGCTCGTTGTCTCCAAATTTTAAATGTAACTCTAAGTTTGAGGAATTGTGCTTAGTGGAGAGAACCGAATCGATTCTGAAGAAGCGAAGCGCTCGCTTTTATCACCGGATTATTTCCCATTAAACAGCTATTCAATAATAAATCCGGGGATAACAGCGATCGGAAGAACGATCCGTTTACGTAACGTTTCTGCACAATTTGTCAAACACTCCCCAACCTGAAAGGAGCAACTCCCATGAACCAGAACGAATTGGAACAAAACATTGTGAAAGCTTTGGAAAATAACCCGTTTTGCAGCTTTTCAACCGTAGAGAATGGCAAGCCGAAGTCTCGTTATATGGCTCTTTTCAATGATGGACTGAACATTCATCTGGCTACCAACCGCCGTACGCATAAGGTAGAAGAACTGGAGAAAAATCCGAATGTCAGCCTGCTGCTCGGTTACGAAGCTGGAGGCTCCAAGGAAGTGGTTGAGATCGAGGGTACATGTGAAGTAACCAAAAATGAGGGTCTGCGTGAGCAGGTATGGAATGATGAGTTAAAGGCATGGTTCGATGGACCTAATGACCCTAACTATGTCATTTTGGATATTACACCTTCCAGAATTGAATATACTGGCAAAGACCATGAACATCATGTATGGGAACAGTGATTCATTCTGACATTATTTCAGCAGTTTCTTTGCGGAGCTCCGTTGTCAGATGACGAAGCCTGCTGCCCTATAATAACCGTGAATGCCTTCTCAAGGCTTCACGGTTTTTTTGGTGATATCGGATCAATGCAGCTTAGATCAGCTGGGTGTAATGGTGATGTAATATACGTAATTTAAATAAAATAACCCTAATTATTTCCTAAAATACTGCGGAAATTGTCGAATTTACGCATGAAAATGTAATTCTGACCAGGTATGTGCGGATAACGTAAAAATTAATGCTTTTCAACGGTTTAACATTACGTTATGATTTGGATGTAAATGACGCGCACAGATATGAATAGGTGTTCATGTGAGATAAACTAACCTGATGTCCATTAATGAATCTTCATTGGATTATCAGCACGCACAACCCATGAAATCTATTATTTTCTGTGCTTGTTGTTTGCGAATATGGCATGATTCGATGTACATAACCGGGAGGGGTTATTTTGAAGAAAAGCAAAAAAGTGTTATCAAGCCTGACTGCCGCTTTCGTTGCGTTAAACGTGCTTGCGGTATTTCCGGTACCTGTATCGGCTGCAGATGCGGCCAAAGTCAAATTGCGGATCATGGAGACAACAGACATTCATGACAACCTGATCAATTACGACTATTATTCGGACAAAGAGACAGATCAATATGGTCTGGCCAAAACAGCTTCGCTGATCAAGAAAGCTCGTGAAGAAGCGAAAAACAGCTTGTTGTTCGACAACGGTGACTTGATTCAGGGCAACCCGATGGGAGACTATGTAGCGAAGATCGATCCTCTGAAAAAGGGTGAAACTCACCCTGTATATAAAGCGATGAATCTGCTTGACTATGATGCAGGCAACATCGGTAACCATGAATTCAACTATGGTCTCGATTTCCTTGACATGACGCTGGAGGGAGCTAACTTCCCTTATATTAATGCCAATGTCTATGTGGACGATGGTGATCAAGATGAAACAAACGACAAAAACTATTTTACCCCATACAAAATTTTGGACAAGAAAGTTACGGATGAAAATGGTAAGGAGCATACCATTAAAGTGGGTGTGATCGGCTTTGTGCCGCCGCAAATCATGCAGTGGGACAGCGCCAACCTGGAAGGCAAAGTAATAGCCAAGGATATTATTGCTACCGCGAAAAAGTTTATTCCGAAGATGAAAGCCGAAGGTGCAGACATTATCGTAGCGATTCCTCACTCCGGATTTGAAGATATTCCGCAAACCGACCTGATGGAGAATTCCGTGCTGTACCTGAGTCAAGTGGAAGGCATCAATGCCATCCTGTTTGGACATGCCCACAAAGTGTTCCCTAGTGCAGACTTCAAAGGTAAAAAAGGAGTAGATCTGGAGAAGGGTACAATCAACGGTGTTCCTGCTGTAGAGCCGGGCTTCTGGGGTGACCATCTCGGAATCATTGATCTGGATCTGGAGCAGGTGGACGGCAAATGGAAAGTGGTTGATTCCAAAACGGAAGCTCGTCCGATCTATGATACAGCAAACAAAAAATCGCTGGTCGATGCAGATCAGGCAATTGTTGATGCTGTCCATGACGAGCACGAGGGCACACTGAAGTATGTACGTGGTCCAGTTGGTGAATCGACAGCACCAATCAACAGTTTCTTTGCTCTGGTGCAGGATGACCCATCTATTCAGATCGTAACCAATGCACAGAAATGGTATGTAGAGAAGAAGCTGCAGGGTACCGATTATGAGAATGTTCCTGTCTTGTCGGCAGGTGCACCTTTCAAAGCGGGTGGACGTTCCGGTGCTTCCTATTACACCAACATTCCTAAAGGTACAATTGCGATTAAAAATGTGGCAGACCTTTACGTGTATCCCAATACGGTACATGCTGTAATGGTTAATGGTGCTGAGTTGAAAGAGTGGTTAGAATGGTCAGCAGGCCAATTTAACCAGATCCATCCAGCCAAAGGCGGTCAGCAGCAGCTGATTAACATGGATTTCCCGACGTATAACTTCGATGTTATTGACGGGGTAACCTATCAGATCGATGTCACTCAACCAGCCAAATATGACGGCAAAGCAGCGGTTGTCAATGCATCAGCAAGCCGGATCAAAAATCTGAGTTTTGAAGGCAAACCGGTTGATCCAGCACAGAAATTCATCGTAGCAACCAATAACTATCGTGCGTCTTCATCCAAACTGGCTAACCCGGATGGCAAACGTATCGTTCTGGCAGCACCGGATGAGAACCGTCAAGTCATTATCGACTATATTCGTGAAAACAAAACAATTAACCCCACAGCAGACGGCAACTGGTCATTGGCACCAATCCAGCCATCTGCCGGGGTAACAAAAGCACTGAATGACCTTGAAGTCGTATTTGCTTCTTCTCCAGATGCCAAAGATCTGGTTGAAGCCAATCCGGCAATGTCTTTCATTGGTACTAATAAAGATGGTTTTGCAGAATACGGATTGAAACTGACAGGTGAGGCAGCGACGCCAAAACCGGGAACTGATCCAGCTCCAAAACCCGAGCCAACACCAGAACCGAAACCAGAACCATCACCGGCGCCAACGCCGAAACCGACGCCATCACCTAAACCGCAGCCGGAAAAACCAGCTGTAAATACTAAGGTGGTGCATGTCGTGAAAAAAGGGGACAACTTGTACCGCATCGGCCTGAAGTATGGTGTGGACTGGCGTGTACTTCTAAAAACAAATCAAATTACAAATGTGTACAACCTGAAAGTTGGACAAAAAATTGTCATTCCTGCTTCATAGACTTTAATAATGGGTACAGAGGAAAGACTGGCAGTCATCAGACTGCTGGTCTTTTTTGTGAGAGAAGTGAATACAACTGTTTCTATAAACGTCATATAGGAAGTCATCAAAACAATAGAGATTAATTTCAACACGCATGATATACTATTTACAAACTTTGGGTATAAACGTGATAACATTAATGACGTACAGCTTGATAAACTGGCAAGGGGGTTCTACATGAATTGCAGTGGCTGCAGTCCGATCTATCCAATAGAGGGTCAAGGTACGCTGTACCTGCGTCCCGTCTCCCCTGCTTTGCTGGAAGCGCTGCAAACCAAGGGAAGGCATGTTGAATATTCAGAAGAGATGCTCTGGTTCCATTTTTCAGATGTGCAGGAGCTGCAGATTCGAATGGAAGAGATCGTTCATTTGGAGAGAATGTTATCCATTTCTCTTATGGCTCAGATGAGATCTGCTTCTGATGTTTTTGCAGGAGATGCTGATGGTGCATGGATCAACCTATCCATGCAGCACTCCAGAGTCAAACATGCCGATATCGTTTCCATCATTTTGGAACGCCAGTTTAGCAGTTATATGCAGCCGATCGTCGATGCCTCAGAGTGCATTATTGGATTTGAGTTTTTGCTCCGTCCGGCGGAACACGGAAGAGCTTTTAGTTCCTATGAATTGTTTGAAGTGGCACATGAAACGGGGCTGCACTCATTTCTGGACCGAACAGCTCGTATTAAGGCTATTGAAACCAGTGCGAGGCTCCTGCCTCGTGGTGTCAAACGTTTTGTTAACTTCCTGCCTTCCTCCATCTATAACCCCGAATACTGCCTGACACATACATTTGAGGCTATTGAACGCCTCTCACTGGACCCCAAGGACTTCGTCTTCGAGGTTGTGGAAACGGAACAGATTCAGCATCTGTCGACGCTGCAGCATATTTTTAAGGTTTATCGTGCTCATGGCATGTCGGTAGCATTGGATGATGTAGGTGCCGGGTATTCCACCATTGAGCTGATGAACCGGCTGGAGCCTGATTTTGTCAAAATTGACCGAAGCCTTATCGATCATTGTGATCAGGATCGCATCAAACAGCAGAAGATTGTGGACATTGTCCAGATGTCTAGTCAATTTGGCGGCAAAGTGCTTGCTGAAGGTATTGAACGGATCGAAGAATTTGATTTCTGTCGCTCGGTGGGAATTGAACTCGCGCAGGGCTATTATTTTGGGAAACCGGCAGCGTATCCTCCAGACGGGCCGTACTTGGGTGCATCGTATAAAGCTGTGAAATAAATCATGTTTTAACTTTATAGTACAGAACAGGCTGCTCCCAATAGGAAGCAGCCTGTTTGTCGTAAACCGCATTCTTATCAAATAAACCTCATTGTTAGCCGATATATAATATAAGCCAATAGAAGTTCAAAGTTTATACATAACAAAGAGAATGGCTTCATAAATACAAGGGGGAAAAACAAATGAACAAAATCCAGGAGCACAGACCTGAAAAAAGTGAGAAACCTGTCAAACCAGTCAAAGCAAAACCGAATATAAACAAAAAGAAGAGTAAAAAGAAGACTTTTGTCTGGAATATCAGAAATAAAATGCTCGTTTCGTTCCTGATCGTACTCTTGGTACCGAGTTTGGCGATTAGTATAGTGTCTTTGTATATCGCAGAAGATACGGTGCAGGGGCAGTTGAATGACAGTGCCGTGCAGAGTGTAAGTACGGCCAATAAAATAGTGGAAAGTCAGGTCAACAGCAAAATTTTTGACATTAATTTCTTCTCGGATTCACTCGAACCGACCTTGATCAAAGGAGAGAATGATAGTACTGAGCTTCAGGCCAAGCTCGCTCAGTATCTAGGGCTGCATCCAGATGCTCTTAATATTTTCGTAGGGACGAAGGATGGGGTCATGGTTCGCGGCAAGCCAACAGAGAGCAGTCTGCGAGGTGAAGCATATGATCCAAGAGAGCGGGATTGGTACAAGCTGGCGATGGAGAAGCCGGGTACAATTGCTGTTTCTCCAGTCACCCAAAATACAGACGGCACAGCCGTTGTGTTTATCTCTAGGACCTTAAAAGATCAATCCTCCGTGATAGGATTGTCACTGGACTTGACGAATCTGCAAGATCAGGCCTCTATCAAGGTCGGGAAAGAAGGATATGTTATTATCCTGGATGCCAACAAAAATGTTGTTGTTTCCCCTGTGCAGGAAGCAGGTACTAAAGAAGACAGTGCAGCTTTGGAACCGATGTACGAAAGTAAGGAAGGTCAATTCGACTATGTATACGAAGATCGCTCCAAAATGATGATTTTCTCTACCAATGAAGCCACTGGCTGGAAAATAGCAGGTACGATGTTCAAGAGCGAAGTCACCGACGCAAGCAAAGAAATTCGATTAGCTACACTCATCGTTCTTCTGGCTTCCGTATTTCTGGCTGTAATCTTTATTATCTGGTTTACTCGTTCGATGCTTCGTCCAATCAAGCGGCTTCAGGAATCAGCCCGTGCAGTGAGTAAAGGTGATCTGACCGTGAAGATGGATAGCAGACGTAAGGATGAGGTAGGTGAACTGGCGAAATACTTCGAACGTATGGTGGATAACTTACGGATGATGATTCTGGGCGTACAGGAAACGGCAGAGCAGGTATCCGCATCTTCGCAAGAGCTGTCTGCAAGTGCAGACCAGACAACTAAAGCTATTGAACATTCAACAATGGCTATTCAAGAGCTTGCTGAGGGTGCTGAGCAGCAGGTGAACAGTGTGAAGGACGGATCGGGACAGATGAGCCGGATGGCAGAGGATGTGCGTCTGATGTCAGAGCGCGTCCAATCCATTACAACAACAATGCGGGATACGTCGGGTGCAGCATCTTCAGGGAATAAAGCAGCGGGACAGGCTGTCGAACAGATGAACATCATCCAGGAGACTGTAGAGCAGTTAGGAAAAGTTGTTCAGTCCCTTAATACCCGTTCGGTTGAGATTGGCAGTATGGTTGACGTCATTGCTTCCATCTCCAAACAGACCAACCTGCTTGCCTTGAATGCGTCTATTGAAGCAGCCCGAGCAGGCGATGCAGGGCGTGGATTCGCAGTCGTGGCTGGTGAGGTGCGTAAGCTGGCTGAAGAATCCGGCAGTTCTGCAGCCCAGATTGGTGAACTTGTCCATAATATTCGTCAGGATATGGATTCGGCTCTGACAGCGATGAATGCAGCCCAAAGCCGGGTTGGTGATGGTATACAAGCTGTAAATACATCTGAACAATCTTTTGCTCAAATTCGTGAAGCTGTGGAAAATGCAGTCTATACGCTGGATGCATTGTCCGAAACGACAAAACAATTGGAGAGCGGTGCGTCTCATGTTGTTCGAACGATGACGGATATCTCGAACGTCACGCAAGAATCGGCGGCAAGCACCGAATCAGTATCTGCTTCTTCGCAGGAACAGCTTGCTTCCGTTGAGGAGATTGCGTCTTCTTCTGCTCATTTGAACAGCATGGCAGAACAGTTACAGGGACTGCTCGGTATGTTCAAAATGGTGGATGATCCTGCCAAAAACGACAACAAGTCTTGAATGTCGAAGGTCAATATCCTGTATTTGTAATATAGAAGAAAATAAAGATAGACAATCCTCCTGTGGGCCTGTATAAATATATCGTCTGGTTCTTACACGCAAGGCATGCGATGTATTTTAATTATGGAACGTCAATATAAACATGTTCAGTCAGGACAGCAGGAGGAACTATGGTATATGCAGCAATTTTAATATTTGTTTTGACGATCACGATGGTGATCTGGCAGCCTCGCGGCATTGGAATAGGTTGGAGTGCTTCAGGGGGAGCAATCCTGGCTCTGGCAGCCGGGGTAGTCACCCTGAATGACGCTTCGGATGTAGCTTCTATTGTATGGAATGCTACGCTGGCTTTTGTTGGTATTATTATGATTTCATTGATTTTGGACGAAACCGGGTTTTTCGAGTGGGCGGCCCTTCATATGGCAAGGCTGGCTGGAGGCAGCGGACGAAGGCTGTTCCTTTATTCCATTTTGCTGGGCGCGGCAGTGTCTGCCTTGTTTGCGAATGACGGTGCAGCGCTTATTCTGACACCGATCGTCCTGGCGATGGTTCGTGCGTTGAAGTTTGATGAGCGCATGGTACTGGCCTTTGTTATGGCGAGCGGATTCGTAGCGGATACCACTTCACTGCCGCTGGTCGTCAGCAATCTGGTAAACATTGTGTCTGCCGATTTCTTCGGCATTACATTTGTAGAGTATGCGGTGCGTATGATTGTGCCCAATCTGTTCTCGATTGCAGCGAGTACGGCGATGCTGTTTATGTTTTATCGCAAAAGCATTCCGCAGACTTACGATATCACCGCTGCCCGAGACCCGAAGGAAGCAATCCGTGATCCGCGTGTCTTCAAGATTGCCTGGTTTATGTTGGGTCTGCTGCTGGTCGCCTATGCTTCCAGTGAATTCCTCCCGATTCCCGTCTCCGTTATTGTAGGTGCGGTGGCGCTCTTATTCGGTATTCTTGCACGCAAGAGTGAAGCGGTAGATTTAAAGCGGGTGGTCAAAGAAGCACCTTGGTCCATCGTTGTCTTCTCGGTGGGCATGTATATTGTAGTATACGGTCTGCGTAATGCCGGGTTAACAGATCACCTGAGCAGCTGGCTGGATGCTGTAGCGAATTATGGTCTGCTTGCTGCATCACTGGGTATGGGACTGATGGCTGCTGTATTATCATCCGTGATGAACAACCTGCCAACAGTGTTAATCAATCTGCTTGCCATTCAGGGGACGCATACGGAGGGGATCTTAAGAGAGGCTATGATCTATGCCAATGTGATTGGTTCCGATCTGGGTCCGAAGATGACACCGATCGGATCACTGGCCACCCTGCTGTGGCTGCATGTATTGTCACGCAAAGGCGTGAAGATTACGTGGGGATATTACTTCAAGGCAGGCATCATCCTGACGGTTCCAACGTTGTTGATTACGTTGGCAGGACTAGCATTATGGCTGTGGATTTTGGGATAACAATAAGCAATGAGTTTACAAATAGAGATAGAAATGAAAAGACGCCTCATATGATATGTGTAATACATATCATATGAGGCGTCTTTTTTGATCAACTTCTACGTTTCTTATAGTTAGAAAGAAAAAAAATCTTATCTTCATATATTCTTGAGGCCAGCCTTGTCTGAGGCAGGCCTTTTATTGCTACCACCCATAGCTGGGATCAAAGCTTTTGGAATTCCAAAGAAGTGATCAAGTGCAGGAGACGGAATCGATTCTGTAGAAGCGAAGCGCTCGCCTTTGTCTCGGAATGTTTACATATGAAAAATAAAATCCATAACGATTTGGAGACAACAGCGATCGGAAGAATGATCCGTAACCGAAACGCCCAGCACGGAGTACTCTTTCCCCTGCCCCTCCCTTTTGGATGGGGAATCAAATGTTTTAGAAACAGATGAGCGCTGACGCAGCGGAGGCAACGGAACGATTGTGGAAAAGCGGAGCGTTCGCCTTTATCCCCGGATATACTCCTCTAGAATATTAATCAATATATCCGGGGATAACAGCGATTGAAACAACGTCCGTTCCCGAAGCGGCTGCCAGCAATCAAAAATATGTTTCGTATTTTATCCCCATTCATATTTTTAACATTGCGTTTACAAAACATTGATTTTCAGATGACATACCGAAATTACAATGATTAAAGAGTTGATGGTGATCACACAAATTCACAAAACGCCATCACTACATTGGGGGAGGAAAACAAAACATGTTTAAAAAGTTGCCGTTTATTTTGATGACCTTAACGTTCGTACTGGTGCTTGCAGCATGCGGATCGAAAAACGACGCAGGTACGACAAATGGAGCCGCAAGCAGTGGATCAGGAGAAGGTGCTGCTGCTGAACTCAGCGGTAACATTCTGGCTGTTGGATCAACAGCACTGCAGCCTCTGGTAGAGCAAGCTGGACAAAAATTTATGGCAGTTGATGAATATAAGAACGTAATGGTTCAAGTACAAGGTGGCGGTAGTGGTACGGGCCTGACACAGGTTTCCGAAGGACAAGCCACAATCGGTAACTCTGACGTTTTTGCAGAAGAGAAGTTGAAAGACGAAGCGAAAGCTAAAGAACTGGTTGATCACCAAGTAGCAGTCGTAGCCATCGCACCCGTAAGCAACAAAGATGCAGGTGTAACGGATCTGACGAAAGAACAACTGGTTGATATTTTCTCCGGTAAAATCAAGAACTGGAAAGATGTTGGCGGTAAAGACCAAGCCATCGTCATTGTTAACCGTCCAGGCAGCTCCGGTACACGTGCAACGTTTGAGAACTTTGCGCTTGGAACGAAAGTAGAAGATATTCAAGGTTCAATTCAAGAGGATTCTTCCGGTACAGTTAAGAAACTTGTAGCTGAAACGCCAGGAGCAATTGGTTATTTGGCTCTGTCTTACCTGGATGACAGCCTGCAAGTTCTGAAATATGGTGGTGTTGAAGCTACAGTCGAGAACGTAGAAGCAGGAACATATCCGGTATGGGCTTATCAGCACATGTATACAAAAGGTGAGCCGGATGCGGCAACAAAAGCATTCCTCGACTATATGCTCAGTGATGAAATCCAACAAAAAGACGTTAAGGATCTGGGCTACATTCCGGTATCCGGCATGAAAGTAAAACGCGATGCAGCAGGTAATGTGACTCAGTAACACGCTTTGGACTTGCGCATACAGCGAAAGAGGCGGACCCATGTCCTGCCTCTTTACGCGGTTTGCTGAATAACTTTCCCATATTTTGCACTAATTCCACTATAGAAGGATGGTTGTTATGGAACAGACCGAAGGGGGAACGGTGATGAACAGCAAGTTGAAACCACGCCGGCCCTTGAGAGAGAAACATTACTGGGAAGAGTGGACGGGACGGATTTATACGTCGATATGTGTCGTGTTCCTGATCGTTGTCATGTTTTCCATTGTATATTTTGTGGCATCCAAAGGGTTATCGACCTTTTTCCAGGATGGCATCAGTCTGCGTGAATTTTTATTCGGCAAAACATGGAATCCGGCAGGTGAGCCTGCAGTATATGGTGCATTGCCGTTTATCACGGGTTCATTCACAACCACCCTGCTGGCAGCTTTAATTGCAAGTCCACTTAGTCTGTGTGCAGCACTCTTTATGACAGAGATTGTACCCGGTAAAGGTAAAAAGATTTTGCAGCCTGCGATTGAATTGCTCTCCGGTATTCCGTCTGTTGTATACGGATTTATCGGTCTGAGTGTAATCGTTCCTATGCTGCGCAGTATTTTCGGAGGAGCCGGCATCGGGATTGCAGCCGGATGTCTGGTTCTATCCGTGATGATTCTGCCTACCGTAACCAGCATTATGGCTGATGCGCTGTCAGCTCTACCCAAAGGTCTGCGTGAATCTTCTTATGCGCTCGGTGCCACACGATGGCAGACGATCTATCGCGTAATCATTCCGACAGTACTTCCCGCTTTGCTGACAGGTATTGTTCTCGGTATGGCTCGGGCGTTCGGTGAGGCTTTGGCAGTACAGATGGTTATCGGTAATGCGCCGCATGTACCGCAATCCCTGCTCGAATCCGCTTCAACATTAACAAGTGTAATCACCCTGAGTATGGGTAATACCACGATGGGTTCTGTTCATAACAATGCATTGTGGAGCATGGCGCTTGTCCTGCTGGTAATGACCTTTGTCTTTGTCATTCTGGTTCGCCTGCTTGAAAGGAGGAACCGGGTATGAGAATGAAGCCAAAAACAGCGGATAAAATTGCAACAGTTGTCATCGTAATTCTGGCTCTCTTCATTGTTGTGCTTTTGCTCGGTTTACTCGGATTTATTCTGTTCCGGGGCATTGGACAGATCAACTGGCACTTCCTGACGAGTGCACCGCAATTGCTCAAAGGCGGCGGCGGTATCGGACCGCAGCTCTTTAACTCTGTATTTTTGCTCGTTCTAACATTGATTATTACGATCCCGCTCGGCTGGGGCGGAGGTATTTATATGGCGGAATACGCCAAACCGGGGCGGATTACAAGTTTCATTCGTCTGGTTGTCGAAGTATTGTCATCCTTCCCGTCGATCGTTATCGGTTTGTTTGGACTTTTGCTGATCGTCAATACGTTTGGCCTTGGTTTCTCCCTGTTATCGGGTGCAATGGCACTGGCCATATTTAACCTGCCGCTGATGGTCCGTACGACGGAGCAGGCCTTCCGGGCTGTTCCTAAAGAGCAGAAAGAAGCAGGGCTTGCCCTAGGTTTGTCCAAATGGAAAATCATTACGTCCATCCTGCTGCCTGTGGCACTGCCGAGCTTGATCACAGGGACCATTCTGGCCTCTGGCCGGATCTTTGGTGAAGCCGCAGCGCTGATGTTTACTGCGGGTATGAGCAGTCCGCCGCTGGACTTTACGGATTGGAATCCGACAAGCCCAAGGTCACCGATTAACCCGCTGCGCCCTGCGGAAACACTAGCGGTGCATATCTGGAAAGTCAACAGTGAAGGCATTGGGCCGGATTCCAAAGAAATCGCAGCAGGTGCTTCTGCCGTGCTGGTCATTCTGGTATTGGCTTTCAATCTGAGTGCACGCTGGATCGGCCGGGTGGTTTACCGCCGGATGACAGCTTCGAAATAAGGAGGAACCCTACATGGCCATACCATTTGGTACGGAACAGTTAAGCATATATTATGGGCATTTTCAGGCCGTGAAACAGATCAGCCTGACTTTTCCCGAAGCCAGTGTAACGGCCCTGATTGGGCCGTCCGGATGCGGTAAATCAACATTTCTCCGTTCATTGAACCGGATGAATGATGAGATTGCCGGTTCACGCACGGAGGGACACATCTGGATGGATGGTAACGATCTGAATGAGCCGGGTACGGATGTGATCAAACTTCGTCAGAAGATCGGCATGGTGTGGCAGAAGCCAAACCCTTTTCATAAGTCCATTTACAACAATATCGCATTTGGCCCCCGCTATCGCGGTACGAAGAGTAAAAAGGATTTGGATGAAATTGTGGAAAAAAGCTTGCGCCGCGCCGCGCTCTGGGATGAGGTCAAGGACAGGCTGCATGAGTCAGCCTTGGCACTCTCGGGTGGTCAGCAGCAGCGTCTCTGCATCGCACGCGCGCTGTCTGTTGACCCACAGATTCTGCTGCTTGACGAGCCAGCGTCCGCTCTTGACCCGGTATCGACGGGTAAGGTCGAGGAACTGATCTCGGAGCTGAAGCAGGAGCTGCGGATCGTTATTGTCACCCATAACATGCAGCAGGCGGCACGCATCTCGGATTATACGGCTTATTTTTATCTCGGCAGTCTGGTTGAACATGGGGAAACAGAACATATCTTTACCAATCCGGACAACCGTCTGACGCAGGAATATATTATGGGTCGTTTTGGATAACATCATAAGAAGAAGACGGAACCCCTGGATCAATGCATCCGGGGGCTTTTTGTGAATTCTGAATACTTGGGATTGTTTGCCAGATGGGAGAGGCCGTGCTAGGATAAATAGAAATCAATTATGTTTATACGAGTTATGAAGAGGCATTGTGATGTGATGTACTGTTCGGGCGTCCTGAAGTTCAGGGGGCTCTTTTTTGTTTTGGGGTACGATCTAACAATTTGAGGTACGTACTGTACTGTAATTATAAAGAAAGTATAAACTTTGCGGAATCATACGTATTCTTCGCTACACTTTAGTCATGGGAGGATGAAAGTGCAATGACAGACAAGGATAACATACTGCTGGTAGAAGATGACCCGGAAATTGCCCGTATTCTGATGGACCATCTGCGCCGTGAAGGGTATGCAGTGACCTGGGCGTCAAGCGGACTGGAGAGCTGGGAAGATTTCAAAAACGGACAGTATCATCTTGTACTGCTGGATCTGATGCTGCCGGAGATGGACGGATTTACAGTGTGTAAACATGTCAGGTTAATCAGCGATGTTCCGGTATTGATCATGAGTGCTCGTACGCAGGAGGAAAGCAAGCTGAAAGGTCTCGGCCTGGGCGCGGATGATTATATTACCAAACCTTTCAGTCTGGCGGAACTTACGGCTCGGATCGAAGCCCATCTAAACAGATATCGGCGGTATCAAGGGGGCCGCTCCGGTTCTCCATCCAATTCTGTTCTTCTGCAATACAATGATGGATTGACGCTTCACCCGTTAAATCAACAGGTGAAACTGCACGGTGAGGAACTGCAGCTCACGGGAAAAGAAGGAGCACTGCTGCTTCTTCTGGCTTCACATCCAAATCGGGCTTTCACGAAAACAGAAATTTACGAACATGTGTGGGGTCAATCGGCTGAAGGAAGCTCCAGCACAGTTACCGTGCACATCAAAAGTTTGCGAGCAAAACTGGGAGACGAGCCGCACCAGCCGCGCTGGATTCAAACCGTATGGGGAAGTGGTTATCGTTTTATCGGGGAGCGGGTCGAATGAGGCTGAAATATTGGCTGATGCTTGCTTTCCTGATTGTCATGCTGCTGCCTGTGGCAGCAGGCTGGGCCTTGTTTTCCTTATACAATTATTATGAGAATCAGCGTGCAGTAGGGGAGTATGTGGAGTTGACCGAACGCCTTGCTCCGATAGAGAAGGTGCTGAATGATCCAACGCTGTACTCACTGCAATCCCCGGGGCGTAATCAAACTCTATCTGCCCTTGCCAGCGAACAGCTGAGTTTCAATCTATATCTGCCCTCTGGTATTCGGGTCTACACTTCTGGCGGAAATGCTTGGTCAACAAGTGGATATACAGTAAGAAGCTCTGAATTATATCGGAACCTGTATAACCTGCAGATGCGCCATCGCACGTTTTCGCTGAAAAAACCGGTCTGGAATCAAGGGGAACTGGCAGGAATTTATGAAATAACGATGCTGCGTCAAGCTTGGCTGGAAGGATTATCGATTCGAACAATCTGGGTGATCAGCGGGGCAGTTGTATTCTTTGTTATCTTGTACGGAACGGTGTTGTGGTTGTTATCCCGCAAGCTTTTCTTCCCTATGAAGATGTTGATGAACAGGATGGACGCGTTTGCCCGTGGAGAAAGACCGGATGAGATAAGGGGCGGCGTTCGCAGTGACGAAATGGGTATGTTGTTACAGCAATTTGATGCAATGCAGCAGACCATCAGAGAGTCTCAGATGGAAGTGGAGAAGCAGCAAAAAGAAAAAGAGATGATTGTGGCTTCTCTGTCTCATGACCTAAAGACACCTCTGATGTCGATCAGTGCTTACGCGGAAGCACTCAGTATGGATACAGGCTCCAAACGATTAGAAAGACAGGAATATAAAGAGGTTATTGCTCGAAATGTGGAGCGTATGAAACGGATGATAGGAGAGCTTGAAACGTATACAGCACTAGGTTCTGGTGATTCAGAGCTGGCTATGGTTGAGGTAGAAGGAGAAGAGTTCTTCGAAATGCTGCTTGGCAGTTACAGAGAACTTGCGGAACGTGAAAACTACAATATGCGGATGTCTGTACGTACAAGTCACGATTACCGGGTTCATCCTGAATCACTGATGCGTCTGACTGATAATCTGGTGCATAATGCGCTTCGCTACACTCCGCCCCAAGGGAGTATCGGGCTCGCTGTAATTGATTCCGAAGCGGAACTGCCCGGATGGGTCGATCCATCCCTGGGCGCGGAACTGGATGCGTACAGAACCGGAGCAGCACTGATAGTCGTGCACAATGAAGGCCCTCCTATTCCGGCAGAACAGCTCGAGCGGATTTTTGAGCCGTACGTTCAATATCACGAAGAGCAGATGGGCGGTTATGCAGGAGGCTCTGGATTAGGATTAAGCATAGCGAGAAGAATCGCATTAAAACACGGAGGGGATATACGTATGTGGTCCTCTGAACAATACGGTACTGCAGCTGCTTGCCGATTGCCGGAAAGAAGGAACCCGGATGAAACACTGGATATAATCTAAGGAAGGATGATGATTTATGATTAAAAACGGATGGAAGTTGATAGGGGCAGTCTTGATCGCAGGTTCACTATTTGCAGGTTGTGCAGAAAAGGAGCTGCTTGGTATGTCAGGGGATGACATGATTGAAAAAATTATTACTGCCGAGTCGGAGCCGGCGTCCTACTATGCAGAAGGTGTGTTAAAGATGTGGACGGATGAGAAGATTACGAACACCATAAAGGTGAAGGAATGGGTAGATGGAAAAACAGGACAGCAGCGGGTTGAGACAGATGATAATGGAAATGTAAGCTCTGCTGTTCATAACGGATCAGAGGTTCTGATCTATGAGAAAGAGGCAAAAACTGCATTTTCAATGGATTCATCCGCGTTCCAGCAGGAGCCTAACCAAACCCAGAAGCAGATGCTGGTAGATCAGCTGGAGCGGATGCGTGATACGCATAACGTGAAGATGCTGGGTCAAGAGAAGCTTCAAGGTCAAGAGGTGGTCCATATTGAACTAACGCCGAAGGACGAGAATTCACTGTCCATTTCGTCCGAGTATTGGATAAACCCCAAAAAGTGGATGATTGTCAAAGCGACCAGTACGTATGGGGATACCAGATCAGAAGTTCTGTATGACCGGATTGATTACAATCCCGAGTTCACGGACGAAACGTTCAAGCTGGACATTCCGGCAGATGTGGAAGTGAAAAAAATGAATGATGTGATGAATAACAAAGAGGTATCTCTCGAAGAGGCAGAGAAGGCCGTTGGAGGGGCTTTCCTGCAGTACGTTGGTCAAGATATGGAATTGTCCAGAATTGAGCTGACTTCGTCCATGGGTGAGCACGGCCGGGATGAGGTGACGTTATACTATGTGAAAGATAACAAGCCGGAGATCAGTATGACTGTATTCACAGCACCAGAGGAAAACGTAGATGAGAACCTGCTGCCAGAGGAAAAGAAGGTAAGTATTCGCGATACGGAAGGTTCGTATATGTCTATCATCCGCAACTTGTCATGGAGTGAGAAGGGCATGCGTTACTCGATCATGGGTGAGAATGATTCATGGACAGTGGAGAAACTGCAGGCATGGGCAGAAGCTCTTCAGATTCCGAAAGCAAAGTAAGTCGTATTCCGGGTATGAAAGATATGGAACAAGCATCGAACAATCCTAATGAAAAGCGCATATAATATAGAGAAAAATGAAGTGCTTTGAGATTACGTCACTTTTGTTGACATATGCAGTGCGTCATATTACTCTGTATATGATTGAATGAATGCCAACACTTGAAATTTCGTAATGAAATAAAAGAATACAGCGAATGATAACGAGCGGGAGAGACCTGAGCGGGCTGATTCAATATGTTACCAATCGATATGCTGCATACAGCAGATGCCGAAACTGGAATGTATAGGCAGGCTTAAGGCACCGAAGGAGCAAGCGATTATGCACCCGGCATAATCGTTAATCTCTCAGGTAAATGTACCATCGTTGGACGCAGCTCTGGAGAGTGCGCGAAAGAAGCGCCACCCAAGGGGTATATGATTCTTCAGCCGGCGAACAGACGTGTACTGGAATGTACTTGATCCTGTTCTGCCCGGTGCTGTGATCATGAAACTCTCAGGTATCAAGGACAGAGAGAGGGCTAACGGCCTTCTTCTGTCCTTTTTTATTGTCATCATTCAGTAGATCAAGGAACATAGTGGCGGGTATTGTCTGAATGACGATGACGAAACCAATTGGAGGGTTATAAGGTGCGATTTAAAGATGTTTTTTCAATTATCGGTCCGTCGATGACAGGGCCATCCAGTTCACATACAGCCGGTGCCGCAAGACTGGGCCGAATTGCGTGTCAATGGTTGGGCTGTACGCCAGAACGTGCAAGGCTTACCCTGTATGGTTCATTTGCAGATACCTACCAAGGGCACGGGACTGATCTCGCACTGATCGGGGGCCTGCTCGATTATGCTACAGATGATCCTCGCATTCCCGATGCAGAGCAGTATGCGGCTGAAGCGGGTATGGAGGTAGAATTCTACACGAGTGGTCTGCCGGCTCCTCATCCGAACACGGTCAAAATTGAACTATGGCACGGTGATCGGGAATGCTCTTTAAAGGGGGCTTCCATTGGTGGAGGCAGTGTATCTGTACATGCATTGAACGACTTTCGTGTACAGATCAGCGGGGAGTTTCCGACACTGGTCCTGCGTCATGCGGATAAGGCAGGAGTGCTCGCATCTGTGACATCAACGATCAGCTCCTCCGGCGTGAATATCGGATACATGCAGGTGGACCGGAAGGCGCGCGATGGTGAAGCTTTAACGGCGATGGAAATGGATGCACCTCCGAGTGAAGAGGTTTTGAAGAAACTCCGTTCACTGGATCATGTGCTGGATATTCGTGTGATTGATCTGAAGAGAGGGGTTGACCCGAATGCGATTTAAACATTTGCATGAGTTAAACTCAATCTGCACAGCGGAGTCCAAAACGATTGCGCAGCTGATGATTGAAGAGCAGGTGCAGGAGACGAACACACCGGAAGCAGACGTGGTGAAGCAGATGTCGGAGTACTATCAGGTAATGAAGGAAGCCGTTCGCAAAGGTCTTACAGAAGATACAACCTCGCGCAGTGGACTGACAGGTGGAGACGGGAAAAAGATGGCCGAATATATTCGCCAAGGGGAAACATGTTCTGGTGATGCCTCTGCCCTTGCTATGGCTTATGCATTGTGCGTATCTGAAGTGAATGCTTCAATGGGACGTATCGTGGCTACGCCAACGGCGGGATCTTGCGGTATCATTCCGGGGGTGTTCATCAGTTCGCAGGAGCGTTTCGGCTGGACTGATGAACACTTGGTGAATGGACTGTTCTGTGCCGGAGCCATCGGATATGTGATTGCCAACAATTCATTTATTTCCGGTGCGGAAGGCGGCTGTCAGGCAGAGGTTGGTTCTGCGATTGGCATGGCTGCCGGTGCGATGGTGGAGCTGAGAGGCGGTAAACCGGAGCAGGTCGTGCATGCCGTTGGATTGGCTTTAAAAAATACATTGGGCCTCATCTGTGATCCCGTAGCCGGGCTTGTTGAAATTCCGTGCATCGTTCGTAACGGACTTGGAGCCGTTACGGCACTGGCTGCGGCTGACATGGCGCTCGCTGGTGTTCGCAGTGCCATCCCGTCTGATGAAGTTATCGATGTCATGCTGGAGGTGGGCAGCGCTATGCCAAGCCGTCATCGCGAGACAGCGCAGGGCGGGCTGGCCCAGACACCAACGGGTCGTAAAATGATGGAGAAGCTGGCTAAACCCAAGGCGAAGCGTGCAGAATCTGAAGAGACAGCTGGTACGGCACATAAGGCGTCAGAAACATCAGAAACCGCTTCTGAGTAAGATCACCAATACGTTTAAAGGTCATTGATCGATAAGATGTGTCCGAATCGTGCCTGACTATAGGCAGCCGCGTGAACAGCCGATGAACGATCAGCTGTTCACCTTTGTTTGATTGAAATTAAACATTTCAATACCTTATAATCCGAGAAAGCGTGCCGGACCCTGAAAGTTCAGGATCCCGCACGCTTTCTTGGAGTTGGCGATCAAACGTGTACAGAATTCAAATGCGTGATCTGAATGATCTTACACCTGCAGGTTTTGACCTGCTCACTCTTCTAGGTATTCTCTAACTCGGTACGCATCACCGCATATCCGTAGGCAGGGAGTTCTATGGCAAGTACACCATCTTCCAGGGCAGTCCGGTGGCTGCCTTCAAACAGCTCGGTCCATGGCTGATCCCCTGCTTCCAGTTCAACGATGGCTGTTTCCTCCGAACGGTTGAACAGAATCAGAATGCGCTCCTCGTCACTTTGCCGCTCCATTACAAGCTGGCTGCCTCCTGCCTTGGCCTGCAGGAAACGAACGGTTCCCGCAGCGCGCAGTGCAGGATGAGCATGACGCAGGGCAATCAGCTTGTGATAAAAGCTAAACAGCTCCCGATCCTGCTTTGCTTCGTCCCATTCCATACATTTGCGGCATCCCGGATCATGTTCACCGTCCAGCCCGATCTCGTCACCGTAATAGATACAAGGAGCTCCCATATAACTGAACTGGAACAATGCAGCCAGCTTCATCTTGCGCTGATCACCCTCGCACAGGGTTAACAGCCGCGGAGTGTCGTGACTGTCCAGCAAATTGAATGCGACCTCGCTTGCCTGAAGCGGGTATCTTGATAACTGGCGGCCGATCGAGTTGGCAAATTGTTCAGCGTGCATTTTATCTTCAACGAAGAATCCATTCACAGCAGCGGTAAACGGATAGTTCATCGCAGCATCGAACTGGTCGCCCTGCAGCCAGGCAGAAGATTCATTCCATATTTCTCCCAGAATATAAGCATCCGGGTTGGCTGTTTTGACAACGCGGCGGAAATCCCGCCAAAAGGCATCGTCTACTTCGTCTGCTACGTCAAGACGCCAGCCGTCTGTGCCAACTTCCTTGATCCAATATTCGGCTACCTCCAGCAAATATGCCTTTACATCCGGATTCTCCGTATTCAACTTGGGCATATGTGCTTCGAATCCGAATGTCTCATAGGTTGGAATGCCATCCTTCACGTCTAACGGGAACTCGTGAATATGGAACCAGTCTTTGTATTTAGATGCGGCACCATGCTTCTGTACGTCGAGGAACGGAGCAAATGTTTTGCCGGAATGGTTAAACACGGCATCCAGCAGTATACGGATACCACGTTCATGGCACATCTTTACCAATCGTTTGATGGTATCCGCATCACCGAAATGACGGTCTACGCGCAGATAGTCCTCGGTATCGTATTTATGATTGGTCCTCGCTTCAAAAATTGGGGTGAAATAGATCGCATTGATACCTAAGTCGCTAAGATAATCAAGATGATCCATGACTCCCTGCAGGTCACCACCAAAGAAGTTAAATGGTGTAGGTTCTCCGCCCCAGGGTTCGACCTCTTTGGGATTGATTTCAGGGTTGCCGTTTGCGAAACGCTCGGGGAAAATCTGATAAAAAACCGCATCCTTCACCCAGGCGGGAGGTGTAAATACAGCCCCGGCATGAATATAAGGGAACTGGAACATGCGGCCCGGATCATCAGGTTCTTCTTCCTGGAAATCCGTCTCGGTCATCCAGATATTTTCATCTTCATTTTTGAGCAGAAAAGCATATTTCAAACGGTGATACGGAGGCTTGACCTCCCCTTCGTAATAATCAAACATGGAGTCCGATGTGAATTTGGTCAGAGGAACCATATCCCGGGTTTCTTCCCATGCATATTTATCCCCTGTCAGGGCAAAAACTTCGGTCAGATCATTCTTTTTGGCCCGCAGTCGCAGACGAATGGTATCCTGGTCATAGGCATAGGCCCAGTTCCGTTTGGGTTGATGAAAGATGGCTTCGAGCAGCATGTAAATTCCTCCCGTCAGATCTAAAATAGTTATACAAAACATGGATTTGCTATGTAGATTCGTCTTTACTGAATGAGACAGCCTCATATTACGTGACAGCGGATTGCGTTATAATGGAACGTATAAAGTCATAGAGGTTGATTCCAGGCGAGAAACATTGAACTGGTTGAACTTTTCAGTGATTGCAGACAGTGTAGCTTGTGCAGCCGGGCTGGCATTTAATCTTGAGACAGTGCGCTTTAGCTCTGAGGATCTGCAGCTGTGCAGAATGTCCAGATATATCATTAACCCAAAGGGTATGGAAAGGAAACGAATACATAGATGAAAACCAAACTGTTATACATTGAGGATGATACTGAAATTGCAGCATGGGTGAGAGAAGACCTGGAGGAACGCGGATATGAGGTCGTGTGGCTTGGAAGCGGTGAAGGAGCATCCGAAGCCGCAGCGGAGTGTTCTCTGGTGATACTGGATGTAATGCTGCCGGGACTGGACGGATTTACAGTAGGTCAGCGGCTAAAAAAAGAACATCCTGCCATACCCATCGTTATGCTCTCGGCCAGGACATCCATTGATGATAAGCTGCACGGGCTTGATTTTGCCGATGATTATGTGACCAAGCCGTTCCACCCGGACGAGCTCGCTGCGCGGATTGAGGTTCAGCTTCGCAAGGCAGGTGCATCGGTATCCAGCGATAACGTCCTTAGGCTGGAGCACCTTTCGATCTATGAGCAGGATAACCGGATCGTTAATGAGCAGACGGGAGAGGAGATTATTTTATCAGGGAAACAGTTCCATATCTTTGCTTATCTGCTCAGGCATATGGGCATGATTCGTACCAAAGAACAGATCTATGAGGCTGTCTGGAATGAGTCTTATCTGGACGGAGACAAAACATTGATGGTGCATATCCGGCACCTGCGCGAGAAGCTGGAGCTTGATCCGGCTAATCCGGTTATTATTCAGACGGTGCGCGGCGTGGGATATCGCGTGAAGAAGCCATGATCTGGTTTAGGAAGCGAAAGGCGAAGAAGTCTGAGCGGGACAGAGACAGCAGCACGGAACAGCCAGTCCGGCAGAAACTGAAATTTGGGCGATCTCTTATGTCCAGATACATGCTTCTTATTTTGGCAGCTGTCCTGTTTGTGCCTGTTGTGGTACCGCTCGTAGCCACCGTTTTTGTTGTAATTATCAGCAATGCAAAACCTGTTGAAGATGCACCTTATGGTGATTCGCAACTGATTACGGATATGTGGACAATAGAATCGAAAAAGCTGGATGGGGCTTCAGGGCAAACTATTGATTCACGGATGAAGCAGCTGCAGAAGAGTTACCCGAAGTCCGCCATGTATCGTGTGGATGCTTCCGGGAAAACGGCACTGGTGCTTGGGGGTACAGAAGCTGAGGTGTCCAAGCAAAAGTCGTTGAACACTTCGGGAACTTCAAAAGGGATGTCCGAGGCTTCTAATTCGGATGTCATACTGAAGTGGGAACTGGTAACCGGAAGATCAGAAGAGACTCGAATTCCTGCGGTATGGACAGCAAATTTTACGGTACAGTTCATGAAAAAAGCTTTAAATCGTGATCCTCTAACCGTTGTTGCATATGTTGGAGGAGAGAATGAAGACAAAGGACAAGGTTTTATGGTGATCGAAGTTCCCCGTGACCTGCTCCAGAGTTCATCCGATAATGGACTGCTCGAATTTATCTATTTCGGTGCTGTGATGCTGATTGTTTTTATTATATTTATCGTGATGTCCGTACTGTTCTTCGCTAAAATCCGCAAGCGGCTGATTCGTCTGCAGACAGCGATGATTGCTCCGAGTAAGGAGGGCATACCGCTCCCGGTGGAAATCCGCAGGTCGGATGAGATCGGACATTTGGAGGAATCCTTTAACCAGATGGTGTATCAGTTAACAGACAGCCGCCAGCGTGAGCAGGAGGAGGAACAGCTTCGCAAACGGCTGGTTGCAGGATTATCACATGATTTGCGAACGCCGCTAACAGTTATTCGTGGTCATATGCATGCGCTGCATAAAGAAAACCTCAGCGAGCAGGGCATCCGTGCGCTGAGTCGTATGGAGAATAAAATGCAGGATCTTGGTGAGCTTATCGACAATATGCTTTCGTATAATCTGCTGACCAGCGGAAGATATACATTGAAGCTGGAGCAGAAAGATGTGCTGCGTATGGTTAGAGAAGCGGCGGCATCATGGTATCCGGTGTGGGAGAAAGAGGAATTCGAGATCGATATTGATCTGCCGGATGATCCGTTAATCTGGGAGGTGGATGAGCAGGGTATGCGTCGTGTGCTGGATAATTTGTTTCAAAATATAGTTCGTCATGCGGCCAGCGGAAAGTATATCCGCATATCCACCGAACAGGTACAGGGACGGACTGCTGTAGTAATCCAAGATCGCGGACCCGGTATGCAGCCGGATTCAGGAACCAAGGGTACTGGACTTGGCCTATCCATCGTGGACCTTCTGATTCGTGAGATGGGCCTGCGTAAGCGGGTAGACAGCTCCGAAGCAGGTGTTCGCACCTATCTCTACAGCGGCAAAGAGGATGAACGTGCGCTTTGAATAGGGAAGCATGTCTACTTTTTAAACTAAACTTAAACTTGGACCCATGCTTGCTTTAACCTTGGAGGATTACGATAGTTCCGAGGTGATTAATCGTGAGTGAAAATATTATTCAAACAGCGAATTTATGGAAAACATACAAGGACCGTGCAGCGGTTCGTGAACTCGAACTGCATATTAAAAAGGGAGATATTTACGGCTTCCTCGGTCCCAATGGTGCCGGTAAAACAACAACCATCCGCATGCTGCTCGGCCTGATCAAACCGACCAAAGGTGTCATCCGAGTCTTCGACAAGGATATTCGCAAGGAACGGATGGATATTCTGCGCCGTGTAGGCTCCCTGGTAGAGTATCCTTCCTACTATGGACATCTGAATGCGGTAGAGAATCTGGAAGTGCTGCGGCGTATTATCAATGTGCCCAAATCAAGAATTGCTGAAGTGCTGTCCATCGTTGATCTGACCAAAGATGCTAAACGTGCTGTAAAAGGCTACTCTCTCGGGATGAAACAGCGTCTCGGTATTGCCAGCGCTCTGCTGGGCGACCCGGAACTGCTTATTCTCGATGAGCCAACAAACGGACTGGACCCGGCGGGTATACAGGAGATCCGCGAGCTTATCAAACGGATGCCGCTGGAGCATGGGATTACAGTCCTTGTATCCAGCCACTTGCTGAGCGAGGTTGAGCAGATGGCGAGCCGGGTCGGCATCATCAGGGATGGCAAAATGGTGCTGCAGGATACGATTGCAAGTCTGCACAGTCAGACGGGAAGTTCCATTAGACTAACGGTATCCGAACCGGAAAAAGCAATGAAGCTGGCTCGTGAACAGGGACAATTCGGTCAGAGACAGGGAGCCGCACTAACGTTCCCTTACATGGATGATAATGCAGTTGCACTGCTGGTGCGCCGTCTGATCGAGCAGGATCATGATGTATACCGGGTGGAGGAACAACGACAGTCTTTGGAAGATCTCTTCATGCGTGTCATTGGCGAGGGGGCTTCCATATGACAGGGCGTGCATTATCGGCGGATTGGCTCAAAATTCGCGGCAAAGGCATCTGGTTTCTCGTGTTTCTTGCCCCCATTGGCTTAACAGCCATGCAGGCTTTGAATTTTGGATTGAGGCTGGATTATCTGAAAGAGCAGTATGCAGAGAATCTGTGGGGAGGATTATTTGGAAATGTTATTGTGTTTGTGCCGCTCGCTTTAATGCTGGGTGCGACCATTCTCAGCTCCATGATCGCTGGTATCGAGCATGATCAGGGTTCGTGGAAGCAGCTGCTGGCGATGCCGATTCCCAGATCGGCCGTTTATCTGGCCAAGTTTCTGATGGCCTGTCTGCTGCTTATCATCTCCTGTCTGCTGCTGAGCGTAGGTATTGTTGGACTGGGCCTAGTGCTTGGTTTTGATGCAAAAGAAATACCGTGGTCACAGGCGCTGAAGCTGGGGCTCATGCCGCTGGCTGGTGCACTGCCGGTACTATCGATCGAATTATGGCTTACGCTGGTATCCAAAAATCAGGCGCTTCCGGTTACCTTCGGCATTATTCTTGCCATTACCGGTATGTTCGCATTGTCCATCTCTCCCCAGTTCCCGCTGGCATGGGCTCAAATGGCTTGGAGTGCCCCTAATGCATATCTATACGCAGGGATGGGCGCAGGTTTAGGAATTTTGATTATGCTGATGGGTATGATGCACTTCAGCCGGAAGGATGTGGCCTAATATGCAAGCCTACTTCCGTATTTTATCTGCCGAACGTTTGAAAATGGCAAAATCTCCTGTCTGGCTTCTGATTCTGATCAGTCCACTGATCGCGCTGCTCATCGGTCTGTTATCTTCCACTTCGGGTAACTGGGGGGCACTGCTGGGCGTTATGGTTACGCTTCACGGTATGCTGCTGCTGCCGATGCTTACAGGTGTATTTACCTCATTTGTATGCCGATTCGAGCATGCAGGTGGAGGATGGAAACAACTGCTTGTCCTTCCGCTTACACGTGCAGGTTTATATTTGGGCAAATTCACCATAGTACTCTCGCTTCTGGCAGGTACACAGCTGCTCTTGTTCGGAATGATCGTATTGGTCGGATTGATTCAAGGCCATGTGGACCCTGTACCTTGGGGATTCCTTGCCGGCAAGCTGCTGCTCGGACTTCTAGCATGTGTGCCGCTGGCGGCTCTGCAGATGTTTGTTTCTCTAATCTGGAGCAGCTTTGCTGCGCCGCTAGCCTTAAATTTTGCCCTGACCATTCCTAATATTCTGGTCGTGAACTCCGCTTCGTTTGGTCCGTATTATCCATGGGCACAGCCGATGATTCTGATGGTTCCTATCGAGGGCGCAGGGTTCGGTGCATATAATGTGCCGCTGACTTCGCTATTAACAGTCGTTGGCGGCAGTGCCGTACTGTTTATTGCTGTGGGTATGATCTATTTTGCCAAAAAGGAAGTATAACAACAAAAGAAACCTCTCCTGAGGCGGCGCATACGAATATTCGGTATGCAGCAGTCTCAGGTTTCTTCATTCTAATATCCAGGCACCTCAATTCCATCTTTTTCATCTCGATCCATATGAATTTTATCCTCTTTTATAAGCAAAATTAGACGAGAATCTGGTAAAATAAAAAAAGCTGTTTCTTGTCAGGCGTACATGGTTATTCGAGGGTAAGCCTGTTACAGCCGAAAGCGGCGTATATTCAATTTTGTGAAAAGAAGAAGATTTGGCTGAGAAAAGAGGGGTAGGCCTTTGGATCGTAATAAAACGGAAACCCTGAAACGAATTATTTCTGAGGGAAGCTCTTACCGGTCATTGTTTTTTAACCATCCGGATGCTATCTATGTCATGGACGTTGAAGGGAATCATATGGATGCCAATCCTTCCTTCGAGAAGTTATCCGGTTATAAGATAGGAGAGCTTGCAGGGGTGAGTCGGGATCGCATCAGCCCGCCTGAAAGTGAGAAGAGACGAGCACAATTTATCGAAAAGGTGCTGGCTGGGCATTCAGTCAGTGAATCGATGGCATTTTATCATAAAGATGGTTCTGTGAAACATGCACAGGTTACCTATATACCGATTACAGAAGGCGAACAAGTCGTTGGCATCTATGGTATTGCCAAAGATGTGACGGATAAAGTAATCATTGAACAGGAACTGCAGGAGACACAGGAGAAGTACCAGGTACTGGCAGACCATGCACAGGATCTGATTACAACCTGCAGCGTGGATGGCACACTCTTGTATGTATCTCCATCTGTATACACACTGCTGGGTTACGCGCCGGAGGAAGTAACGGGGAAATCATTTAAGTCCTACTGTTACCCCGGAGATTTTCCTGATCTTCTGGAACTGCCGAGTATAGGGGATGGCTGCAAGATGAGGGTCCTGCATAAGAGTGGACATTACATCTGGATGGAGACACTGGCGAAGCCAGTGGCTGGAGAACATGGCAAAGTAACTCAAATTGTCAGCATCAGCAGGGATATTACGCAGCAGAAGGATGCGGACAGACGTATTCGCGAAAGCCGTCAGCGGTATAAGTCATTGTTCGAGTATAATCCGGCTGCGGTCTATTCTCTGGATCTGGATGGCAAGTATAGTTCGGTAAACAGCAATATGGTGCAGATGCTTGATATTCCGCGCAATAGGCTGATTGGTCAGTCTTTTTTATCGAATCTAGATAAGAACGAAATGCAAAAAGGTGAAGCTTTCTTCGCGCTTGTGAAGGAAGGAGAGCCTCAGTATTATGAGACTCGTGTTGTTAGTTCGAATGGTCGCAAAATTGAAGTGTCCGTAACGAATGTGCCAATTATTGTAGATAAAGAAATGGTTGGCGTCTACGGCATCGTATCGGATATTACCGAGCGTAAAGAATACACAGAACGTATTCAGGAATTGAGCAAACAGCATGAGCTGATTCTCAATACCGTTACCGAAGGGATTTACGGTCTGGATGCGGATGGTATTACGATGTTTATGAATCCGGCGGCCGCTTCGATGTTCGGGTACGAAGCTCATGAATTCATCGGGAAAAGCTCACATCCAATTATTCACCATTCCCGTGCAGACGGCAGCTACTTCCCGAAAGAGGAATGTCCAATTCATATGACGGTACTGGATGGGCATACGCGTTCAGTGACGGAGGATGTGTTCTGGCGAAAAGACGGCAGCAGCTTCCTCGTACAGTATCAGGTTACTCCGATTATTGACGAGGGACAGATTCGCGGTGCGGTTATTGTCTTTAATGACGTCACTGGAGAACGTGAAATTGTTCGGGCCAAAGAAACCGCAGAGCTGGCCGCGCAGGCCAAGTCCGAGTTCCTCTCTCTTGTCAGTCATGAAATCCGTACACCGATGAACGGCATTGTAGGAATGACCGAACTGCTCGTCGGTACAGACTTGTCAGAGGAGCAGCGGGAGTACGCTCAGATCATTCAGGAGAGTGGTGATGCACTGCTGAATATTCTGAATGATATTCTCGATTTCAGCAAACTGGAGTCTGGTAAAATGGCACTGGCCTACGAGCCATTCTCGCTGCGCAAAATGCTGGAGCAGGTCGCGGAGCTGTTCAAGCCGCGAGCGGATGAGAAGCATCTTGAGATTCGCTATCGTCTGAACCCGAATATTCCGGATTATATGGCCGGAGATTCGATGCGAATTCGGCAGATTCTGGTGAACTTGGTTGGCAATGCACTGAAGTTCACAGATCAAGGAAGTATTGACGTCACCGTAGATATGATTAAGGGAAGCAAACCCGAGGATACGGTGCTTGACTTTGCTGTGGAAGATACAGGAATCGGCATTCCTGCGGACAAACAGGACCAGCTGTTCCAGTCGTTCTCGCAGCTGCATCCGGTCATTAACCGTAAATATGGCGGTACAGGACTGGGGCTTGTGATTTCCAAGAGACTTGTTGAGATTATGGGCGGAAGCATCAGTGTCGAGAGCACTGAAGGAGAAGGTTCTATTTTCCGGTTTGCAATTCCGGCAGCTCGTGTTGAGGCATCTGGTGAGAAGTCGGCAAGCCAGTTCCAGCATGAACGTACACGTCAAAGTGACAAGGTTTCAATGCGTATTCTTGTGGCAGAGGATCATCCGGTCAACCGGAAGATTTTGCAGGAATACTTAGAGAAACTGGGTTACCAGGCAGATGTGTGTACCAACGGGGTAGAAGCGATTGATGCGATCTCTCAGAATGTGTATGATATTGTACTGATGGATATTCATATGCCTGTGATGGATGGGCTTAAGGCTACAAATCTGTTACACCGGCTGATTCCGCAGGATCGTATTCCTCCGATTATCGCGGTAACTGGAAATTCCCGTCGTGAAGACAAGGAGGCATGTCTGGAAATGGGGATGCGGGACTTCATCAGCAAGCCTGTGATGCTGAGTGAACTGAAGCGTGTCCTGCAGCAGTGGGGACCTTCCGATGAGCCGCGAATTGCACCCAATTAATTCGAGATAATATCTAGACAAGTTGAATTAAGATGATATATACGGACACGCCGACAATATATAGGGGTGTCCTTTTTGTTATCCGTTGAAGGGAGAGAAGCGTTCGGAATTCTATTGAAGTATTTTGGGGAAAAGGAGTATGCTGATCGTGTAAAGGAACATAGAGTGTCTATCTTATTCATTTAGCGAATTGTAAAGGTGGGAATGTAATGAATGTAGAAGAACAGCTTGAGCTCCTGAAGTACCAAATCAAGCTTATTAAAACAGTGGCTGCCTCGGACGAACATCCTTATTTCATGTACCTGCTGGATCATGATTTCACTGAAAAACAAACACGATCTTTACAGGACCTATTGTACATACTTAACTATCGATTACGTGGTCGCTCTGCTCAAAATGATGAAAATTCCATACTCTTTCACAGTGAAAAAATAAAAGAGATCAGGGAGCGCAATCAATACTTCTCTGTTCCGGATGATTATCTGCGGAGTGAATTACCCCCAACCTATGAAGAATTTGCTTCAATCCTAAAGCTGATTGCACCAATTGATGTTAATCCATCTTATCTTCTAAGATCTCTTAAAATGCAGGAAATGTACATTAACCTGTGCGAGTATCTATTGGGCCAAAATAAATAGAGGATACTTTTAGCTTGCTGATCGTGTTTTGAGCTGCACCCCTTAGAATAGTCAGCGGTTTAAATCGGTAGTCTATCTGCTGACATTCCAAGAGGTGCATTTTTTTTGTTCGTCTGGAAGGAGGATTTATAGGGCTTAAGCGATGGTCAGACGGTTGATATTACCCGACAAAATCTCGCAGGAGCGCTCGAATTTCTCAAACTCGGCTTGGTCGAGATTTAATTCGATAATCTCTTGAATGCCGCCTTCGCCTATGATGGCCGGGACTCCTGCGCAGACATTCCGCTGCCCATACTCGCCGTCCAGAATAGCGGAAACGGCAATGATTTTGTGCTCATCATTCAGGATGGAGCGGGTAATGTGGGCGAGTGCATTTCCGATGCCGTACTGAGTCGAGCCTTTACGGGTAAATATTTCCCAACCGGCATCCTTCGTTTTTTTGGCGATATCGTCCAGGTTCAGGTGTTTGAAGCGTTCTTTATGCTGATCCAGAATATGCAGAATAGGTTTGCCTCCGATCGTCACATGCGACCAGGCAACAAATTGGGACTCTCCATGTTCACCAAGTGCATAACCGTGTACGCTGCGCGGATCGATGGAGAATACCTCGGACAGCAGTGTTTTGAGCCGTGAAGAGTCAATGGATGTACCCGTTCCGATCACACGTTCACGCGGCAAACCAGATAATTTCCATACCATATACGTAACGATATCCACGGGGTTCGCCGCGATGACAAAAATTCCATTAAAACCACTATCCATAATGGGGACCACAATATCTTTGGCAATGGACTCCGCTTCCTCCAGAACATCCAGTCTCGTCTGCCCTGGCTTCGGATTGGCTCCTGCAGTCAGAATGATCACATCCATACTGCCGCAATCGGCGTAGGTCCCTGCGTAGACTTTGGTTCGGTTATGAGTGAAGTCCATGCAGTGAGAAAAATCCAGAGCCTGTGCCACAGCCCGGTCATACGTCCGATCAACCATCATAATCTCCCTGCATATCGATTGATTAATCATCGAATATGCACAACTTGAACCCACAAGACCTGCCCCGATGACTGCCACCTTACCTGATTTGCCTAACACTGCCTTCAGCCTCCGTTTACAATGAATTTATCCGTTACCTGATTATTCTTATGTTAAGTATAGTGCTTTATTTTATGCCGATGTTCAATTCTACGTTACATAAGATAACACATAAAAAAGCCATACAGCAATGATTTCCTTTGTCGCGGGAGCGTATTGGAGCGGCGGAGTTAACAAAAATGACATGAATCACTTGAACTCTGAATTTTAGACAGCATCTGCATGTCCATATTCCGACATGACAGCATTCCTGCAGCTTGTCGGATAAAGGGAATTTTCTACGAAAATGATACCTGACAAAAGTTCTTATGATTCCGCAGAAACAGAACTAAACCGTCAAAGGGTTATGCGTGCACATCGACGAATACTTATCGACATGCAGAAAGGAACTCTGATGGGGTGTGTGTGAAAGGTTATTTTAATCCATATCCATTGTTGTGCAGAAGAGAGGTTACCCGATCCGATGACAGTTCGCTGCAGGAACGCTGAAGCCGTTATTTTGCAAGCCCAAAAGACTTCATACCGGGAGGGAATTAAAAATGATTGAAGAAGCAGGAGCAACGACGGAAACGGCCAAGAGCCTGGGAATAGGCGCCAGTACTCTTCGTAAATATGCGGCAGCGCTGGAGGAGCAGGGATATCGCTTCGAACGTGCTGCGAATAAATCAAGATTGTTCAAATCCGATGATATCGAGTGCATTGAACGCCTGATGACGGAGCTTCGTGAGCATAATCTGCCGCTGGCTGATGCCGTAGTCACGGTGCTGTCTCCGGCAGAAAAACAATCAGAACCGGACTTAGTGCAGAGTGCTTACGAGCAATCAGAACAGGAGTGTGCTGCTGCCAGTGCCGTGCTGTCTGGCCCTGATTCCAAACCGCTGCTGGAAGTGGATCAGCATGGCCAGCTGAGATCGTATGAAGGGCTGGGTCAGCTTGTAAGTGAGGTCACTTACGGTGCGGTAGAACCAAAGCAGGAACAGGATGATCGTGTGCAGCTGCTGCAGCATCGTGTAGATGAACTGGAGCTCACACTTCAGCATCTGGCGGAAACCCACCTTGCGCTGCAGGAACAGATGGAGAAGCAGCGTGTATGGATGAACGAAAAGCTGGAGGAGGAACGGGACCGCGAACTGGTCACGAATCTGCGCAGTTACCAGGGAAGAAAACGCAAGTCCAAAGTCACTTCGCTCCGTATGCTGTTTGGTCTGCTGCCCAAGAAACATAAGGAAGCTTGATGATCATGACTGATCAGTTTACATTAATAATCATCCTGCATTACGGCTGATCGTGATTTCAACCTATACGGCCTGATATAATTAGCTCCAATACAACATGAAGTCCAGCCGCTGATCCGCCATTTTTCGGTTTACGATAAACGGGGTCAGCATACTGGCATAGGAGGCAGCGTGGAACTGGAGCGAAGCTGGCGTAGATTGCTTGGGCTGTGGACAGACCGTCCGGGGCGGGAAGACATGATTGTCGGGGAGCGTTATGTTATACGGGAGCTGCTGGGTATAGGGAGTTATGGACTTACCTATCTGTGTGTAGACCAGCAGACTGGAATAGAAGTGGCATTGAAGGAGTCGAAGCCCAGCAAGGGGAAACTTGCCGCACGGCTGTTGTTTCGGGAAGCGGACGTGCTGCATCACCTGCATCATCCTTCAATTCCTAAGCTGCTGGACGCATTTACAGTGCGAAGACGGAATTACATGGTGACAGAGTACATTCGCGGACAGACACTGGAACATTTAATTTTCGAGCAGGGGCAGCAGTATACAGAGCTTGAGTGCATTGAATTCGCCATTCAGCTGCTGACTCCGGTTGCTCATGTGCATGAGCAGGGGTATATTCACGGCGACATACGAATCCCTAACGTCATCTTACGAGAGGGACAGGTGTATCTGATTGATTTTGGCCTGGCAAGACGCTTGGGGGAGCCGCTGCTGCCAGAGTTGAAGCGCCGAATGAAGGATGTGCCTGAGGCCGAAAATGAGCCAGCTGTACCTGATCAGGATCTGCAGGATATCGGACACTTTCTGCTTTTTATGCTGTACTCAGCGTATGAGCCGCAGAAGGGAAGCGCCCCTGCCAGCTGGCAGGAGGAACTTCGACTTACGCCTGAACTGCATGAAATGCTGGAACGGCTTCTGGGGCTTCGTCCGGGTTATGAGGGCGGGGCAGCAGAGCTGCTGTTCGAGATGGAGGGTTTGAAACTGCTGCTGTAAAGGAAGTGTGCAGAGCGGAGCAAAGCAAGTATAAATATAAAAAGGGGTGTTCAGCTGACCGTGAGAACGGTATTGGTGAACACCCCTTTAGTATGTCTCGCAGCTGAGAATTAGACTCAAGCCAAGGCCGAATTAAGACAAGTCAAGCTTAAGCAGCAGTCCAAGCATAAGGGAATCCAATCCCAATCCAAACGAATCGAATCTGAATCTTAGCTCGCTGCATACATAGTGTAAGTTAGGTGGCTGGTCTATCACCTAGGGTTTGTACAGTCAATCCGGCCAGAACCGTATTTCGTTTAGCTGGAGCTGTATTTCCTGCTTTTATAATAACCGGAGCCATGGCGTTGATCCCTGTGTTTCATATCCGATGATGAGTAGCGTTTGTATGTGCGTTTGCCGGAGGAGCTGCTGTATTTTTTATAGGATCGTCTATTGGAGGAACTGTAACGTTTGTGGTGAGATGAGGACTTGGAGTCCATTAGTTTTCCTATGAGCTTCTTAAACATAAGTCGTTCACCCTTTCGTTTTCAGTTATTTATGCTAATACGATGCTCGTCTGAGAGGGGTTTCGTGTTTTTCGAGAAAAGAGTATTCATCCATTGGCGGCTTGGCGTATAATATGATGTTGGCTAGAGAACCGAAATTTTTTATTTTGGGCATTTCGCGTTACAATAGAAGACAGGATAAGATCATAACGGACAAGGAGTAGTTGGCATGATTACTTTAAAGACCAAAGAACAGATTGAATATATGAGAAAAGCGGGCGAAATTCTTGCTGCGTGCCATAGAGAAATCGCAAAATTGATTCGTCCGGGGATCACAACACAGGAAATTGACCAGTTTGCAGAAGCATTTATTAAAAAAAATGGCGCTATTCCGGAACAAAAGGGGTACAACGGATACCCTTATGCGACATGTGCGTCGGTTAATGACGTGATCTGTCACGGCTTTCCGGGAAAATACGTACTGAAAGACGGCGATATCGTTACCATCGACATGGTCGTTAATTTGAATGGCTGGCTGGCCGATTCGGCTTGGTCTTATGCGGTGGGGAATGTAAGTCCCGAAGCACAGCATCTGCTGGATGTGACCAAAAACTCTCTATATAAAGGGATAGAGCTTGCAGTTGTAGGCAATCGGATCGGTGACATCTCCAATGCAATTCAGCAGTATGCCGAAGGAGAAGGTCTGGCGGTAGTTCGTGAATTTATTGGACACGGGATCGGGGAAAAGATGCACGAAGAACCTCAGGTTCCACATTACGGTCCGCCACATCGCGGCCCACGTCTCAAGGAAGGTATGGTTATTACCATTGAACCGATGCTGAATACAGGAACATTCCGCAGCAAGCTGGATTCAGACGGTTGGACTGCACGCACATTGGATGGAAGCCTGTCTGCCCAATATGAGCACACCATTGCGATCACAGCGGAAGGCCCCGTCATTTTGACTGCACAGTAAGGTTGGTTGAGAGGTTTTATTAGATGGGTCATTGAGAAGTCCCCGTAAGGATTGAAAAATTGTATTAGGCATGGTTGAAAGCTGCCGTGTGATGATATTTGTATATTTCTGGGCGGCCCACGTTTGTGATCCGCCTGTTTCGGTTTAAACTATTATGAAGATTCAACATAGAGCCAGTGGTGCACTGTTTCACTGCAGATGACAAGGGTTGACCTTGAAGCCATTGGGAATCAGGAGGTTATTTTGATGACTGTAAACAAACAGATTGTACTGGCGTCCCGTCCTGAAGGGGCACCTTCCAGAGAAAATTTTGAATTCGTTGAGGTACCGCTGCCAGAACCGGAAGCCGGGCAGGTGCTGGTTCGTACATTATATTTGTCGGTCGATCCGTACATGCGGGGACGAATGAAAGATACGAAATCGTATGCACCACCGTATGCCTTGAATGAAGTCATTAAGGGTGGGGCGATTGGACAGGTTGTGGAATCGTCCGAGCCGAATTTGCGCAAAGGGGATCTGGTCACCGGCATGTGGGGATGGCAGCAGTACGCTGCGGTCAATACAGCGGATCTGTCACTGATTGATTCAGATGAGGCTCCAATCACAGCCTATCTGGGTGCACTCGGCTTGACGGGGTTGACCGCATACTTCGGTATGGAGGATATCGGAAAACCTAAAGATGGCGAGACGGTTGTTGTATCCGGTGCGGCAGGAGCTGTGGGGATGATTGCGGGTCAAATCGGTAAAATCGTCGGTGCACGTGTGGTCGGTATTGCCGGTTCTGACGATAAATGCGATTATCTGAGAGAAAAGCTTGGCTTCGACGTTGTGCTCAATTACAAGACGGAGCAGGATATGTCTGCAGCGATTGCAAAAGCTTGTCCAAACGGAGTGGACGTGTATTTCGACAATGTCGGCGGCGACATCTCGGATGCCGTGCTGCGTCATATTAATCGGAATGCTCGTATTCCGCTGTGTGGACAGATTTCATCCTATAATCTGGAGAAGCCGGATATCGGAATGCGTCCACAGACACTGCTGTTAACGAACACAGCACTGATGAAAGGCTTTTTGCTGGGCGACTATACAAAGTCCTTTAAGGAAGGGCGCGCCAAGCTGGCCAAATGGATCAAGGAAGGCAAGCTGCAGTATGAGGAGAACATCGTAGATGGTTTCGAACGCACACCGGAAGCCTTCATGGGTCTTTTCTCGGGAGATAATCTGGGCAAGCAGCTGGTAAAAGTTGCGGACCCTGAATGATAAATGGCTTTTTGCTTCAAGTCTCAGCTGAGCAGGTCTGTGGGGCTCTCGTGTCTGAAGTTGAAGACAAAAGCAAACACAAAAGTGACAGCAAGAAAAGTAAAAGACACGTTCTTTAGCACCTTTGGATGGTGATGAACGTGTCTTTTGAGTTGCTGTGATACTGCGACACTACAGCTGCCTAATGTTGAACAGCCAGCACTTCTTTGTAGTGCTTATACATATATACACGCCAGCGCACAATCATACCGAACGCGAGCAGGAAGAACAAACCACCCGTTTGCGGAATACTGACGTACTGCTGGATGACTTCATGCAGTATTAGGCGTACAGCCAGCAATCCAAGCAAGATGAAGGCAAAACTGCGGGAACGTGTGGCGAAGATCTCTTCTCCTACGCGTTCAAACCGGGTGCTGCGAATCAGCGGATACGAGAAAATAAACCAGCCGACCAGAAAAGCAATGAATGCCCATAACCATGGGACACGCGTCTCCTGTACAGCAAACATAAAAAAGCCTGTGCTCATGCCGAGCGGCGGAATAATGATTTTACGAATGGTGACTGGTCGGTGGCTGGCCTTCATGCGAATAAAGATGGCAAGTAAGGCCATGACCAGCATACCAACGGTCGCCCCGATCTGAAGATAGTACGGAGAGATTTGAGCCACGTAAACGCCCTCTTTCTGGAATGATATGTAATCCGATAGACCGGATGAAATACAAATAACCTGATTTTTCAGTTCCTATTATAGCACAAACGCTGGAACTCGATAGAACGCATATATTATAAAACGATGAAGATACCGACCTTTTTTTATTAGGAAAATATGTATGTAATAGTGTTCCCGCCGAGCTCATGTTTATTCGAACGATGGGAAAATGAAAAGGTACCGCGAAGATGGAAACTTCATGCGGTACCCAAAGCTTGACTGGCTGGGCGAGGTTCAATGACTTGGTGCAGCTTGTTCAAGACTGTCCTCTTACTCTGACAAGAGCGGCCTTGTTATGTGTTTTCGGAAAGGTGGCGCAGCCCGTGAAGAAAGGCAGACACGGTCAGACGCAAACTGTCGTCTGGACTGAAATCCATGCCGAAGCCGCCCTGTGCCTCGATTGAGGCAAAACCATGGCAGAGGCTTCGCAATCCCCGAACAGCATGCAGCGCCTGCGCTTCGGTGAGGGGGTATGGCTGCAGGGTATGCAGCATCATGTTCAGCAGAGCTGTTTTGCATGCCGCGAGCTGTGGTTCATTCAGATCGGGTGCATGGTACGAGGCTTCGTAGAGCCCGGGATGCCGGCGAACGAAGCCCAAGTAAGCAGCGGCGATGGCCTGAATGGCCTCATCGCCGGTGTGGTCAGCCGCAGCCTCGTTTACGGCGAGGCCAAGCTGCTGCACTGACATCAGCGCCAGTTCTTGGCGAAGCCCGGGAAGCCCGCTGATGTGGTTATAGAGCGACGGTGAGCGCACATCGAGCCGCTTCGCAAGAGCGGCAAGGGTCAGCGCCTCAAAGCCGTCGCTGTCCACGATCTGGATCGCGGCGCTGAGCAGCGCGTCGCGGTCCAGACCTTGCCGGGGGCTCATCGCTGCCCCCGGCTGGCTGCAGCCGCTGCTGCGCATCCGCTGCGGCCGCGCGCATGGCGGTCGCGGGCTGGCGCAGCATCCGTCCGTGGCCAACGGCCAGCACGGACGGTTCCAGCTCTGCCAGGCGCTTGGCGCTGGCTAGTGCCGCTTCGCGATTCCACGTGGCCAGCGCAGGGAACGGGAAAAGCGGGCGCATGCGGCCGGATACAGCCAGACCGCCGCGCACCTGATACGCGTCGCCGGCAATCAGCACTCGGCTGCGTGTATCCATAAAGGCCATATGCCCCGGCGTATGGCCTGGAGAAGCAATGGCGACCAGCGAACCGATCTGGTCGCCATCTTCGAGCAGGCGATCCGGCTTCGTACGGACGCCTTTAGGCACACTGCCGCGTATTTTCGTCTGCGGCTCGTGCGGCAGCAGTGAAACATCCCCTGCTAACAGCTCGGCATCCCGTCTGGAGATGCACACCTCAGCATCGGGAAGTGCATCCTTGAGACCATCAAGTGAACCAACATGATCAGCATGAGCATGGGTCAGGATGATGGTAGTAATAGGCTTACCGAGTGCAGCGGCTGCTGTAAGAATTCCTTTAAGACTGAATGGCATTCCTGCATCAATCAGGGTCAAATGCTGCTCTTCTTCAACCAGATAGACATTTACAGGAAAGAGGCGGGGGAAAAATGTGACTTGGGTTACATCGAACTCGCGGATAATACGCACTTGAAAACCTCCCGTAAACTAATGATGTTAGTAATATAACTAATGACATTAGTTTTGGCAATCATTATTTTAAAATGAGCCGGGTTATCATGAAATCAGATTAAAATCAAACTTTACAAAAAAAGCGTTTTCAAATTGCGGATTACCGATTATAATAATCACGTAAGCCCTTTCATATGTCTATCTTATTGGAGCCCTTCGCGATGCGAAAGGCTCACTTTTTTTATATAAATGGCTTCTCCAACCTGCTTTTCCAAATGTGTTTTCAGCAGATCGTAGAGGGGCTGTAAGTATTGGTATAACAGGCATATTCATACTTGGTCCAAGCCCAGGTGCAGGTGTTGACAAACATAACTGTTATTCATATAATGACAGTTATACTTACCTTGGAAAGAAGTTCATCGGCGCATTATGCCGGGAAGGGAGTAAGTTATGAACAGCGAATTTACCATTGCGGTGCATTGTCTTGTTTTTCTATCCATGAGAAGCGAGTGCATGGCCAACAGTGAAGACCTGTCCCAAAGTGTGGGGACGCACCCGGCCAGAGTCCGCAAGGTACTGAGTGTTCTGCGTAAACATGGCTACCTGACAACAAAGGAAGGTGCCCATGGCGGGTACTTGCTCAGCCGTCCAAGTGAAGAGATCAAGCTGGGGGAAGTGTACAGGCTCGTAGCCGGAGGTTCACTGGGGCCAAGCTGGTGTTCAGGTGAATCGGGTTCACCTTGTAAAGTATCCTCTAATATGCAGGGTGTGATGGGGGCTATATACGATGGAGGAGAAGAGGCGCTGAGCGCTTATTTCGATGGAATATCCATTCGTGATGTAAGACAAAGCATTGAGCGTGGAGAAGGAGCCTGTCTAATAGAAGGTTTCTCTGTCAAAGAGAAAGAGAAGTCTTGATGATTGTCATCCGTTAGGTGGATCATGATGCAGCTCGACCAGGCATGGGGGAGAAGTGTAAACAGGCGTATGCTCCGGTGTAAGATGGATTGAAGATTGAGGTGATTCCGGGCATAACGTGAACACAGATGGGGAGCGTTCGTCTGCGCTGATGTTATTTTCGGAAGGTCTTTGCTTGAGGGCGAAATAGCTTTCAAGAGGCTTTGCGAACGTAAAAATAAAATATTCCAAACACAACTAGGGAGTGGAACACAATGTCGGTTACTGAAAAAAATGAAACACTTCGCGTCATTAGCGAACGCCACGCAGTTAAAAAGTATGAAAAAGGTTTTGTATTGCCGGAAGCTGATCTGAACGCAATACTGACCGCAGCTGCGGAAGCACCATCTTCCTGGAATCTGCAGCACTGGAGATTCCTCGTCATTGAATCCGAAGCAGACAAAGCAAAATTGCTCCCGATTGCTTACGGCCAAACACAAGTGGTTGACAGCTCCGTTACCATTGCGGTTCTTGGTGATCTGGAAGCTAACCGCAACACATTTATCTATGATCAGGCTGTTGAAGCTGGTGCACTGCCTGCGGAAGTTCGTGACGCATTGGTTGGTCAAATTAACGGTGCTTACCAAAGTCCGCAAATCGCTCGTGATGAAGCGATTCGCAACGCTTCGTTTGCTTCCCAGAATATCATGCTTGCAGCACGCTCCCTGGGTTATGACACCTGCCCGATGGGTGGATACAACCCGCAGCAATTGATTGAAGCATTCAACATCCCTGCACGTTTTGTGCCAACCCTGTTGATCACTGTGGGTAAGGCTGCTGAGCCGGCTCGTCCGTCAGGCCGCTTCCCATTGTCTGAAGTCGTTGTAAAAGGTTCATTCTAAGATCATCTGAACGTGGATTATAAGCAGTAATAATTTAAGCGAGTACGGTCCTTCTAATCAGGGGGAGTACTCGCTTTTTTGCTTTTTCAACTACGCTTCAACTTCGTTTCAGCTGCTCAATATGAGGCGGCCTGTACCTGTTATTTTACTGCTGCGATAGAGGCTGCCGATGATCAAACTGCTGTGTGTTTGTATTGGTGTACGCACAGAAAGAAGTGGGCAGGAGATTGCTCCGGTCTGAATGGGAATTTCTGTGTATGGTAAAATATGATATCAATAGTACATATAATCGAGGTGATCGGCAGGTGTGAGTATATTAAGATACAGTTATCCTACGATGCTGAAAAGAAGCAAAAGTCTGTCGTATCGACAGCAGGTGACTTCAATGACAGTGGTACACATGAAATTTTTAGTTGAACATAAGTTAAACGTTGTAGAACCATTTCAGGAGGATGGCTCACTCAAGGAAGACCTGGTTTAGCAAAGTTCGGACTTAACCGACCTGGGAAACAAATTTTTCAAAGAGGTTTTTCCGAAATGGTCTGCGTATATTTATCGCGGCGGAGATATTTAGAAAACGACCATGCTGCTAAAGGGTTTGACCAAGCTAACCTCCTGCATCAAAGACGAGACAGATTCTGCAGTGTAATATAAATCACGTAGACAGAGGCTCCGATTCAAACTCACGCTTTATTTCCACTCTACCTTTAGGTGAATCTCCATCTCAAATTCAAACTCAGTATAATAAATAAACTGCACTCTTTCTACGAAAGAATAGTGCAGTTTATTTGGTGCTGTTTTCTTTTACAAAATAATCAGCTTTTTAAAATCCGGCTTTACTAAAGAGAAAATTTAATCTCACTTCTCCGGTGTTTCCGGGATTTGCGGTGTAAAGAAGGATTCCATGTGCTCCATTGCATTGTACATCATCACCGCAGCATCAGCGCGAGTAATGGCTTGTTTCGGATTGAACTGTCCATTCGCATCCAGCGTGCTGATTTTCAGCACGAGGGAACGCTGTACTGCACCTTGGTACTCCGGCGTAAGCTCTTTCTCATCTGTGATATCAACAGGCTGAATTTTGATCATAGGCAGACCGCCTTTGGCCTCTATGGCCTGCATCAGGAACAGGGTGTACTGCTCACGGGTGAGCGGTTTGGAGGGGTCGATATTCTGCGGCAGCTTGATGCTGTTGTACTGTGCGCGGATGAACGCATCGCTGTACCAGACGCCATCTTTTACAGCAGAAAAATAATCACTCGGTACAGGCATTTTGATGAAACGAATAGCGTTAAGGTTAAGATCCAGCCCGTCTACAATCAATTGAATGCCTTGGGCTGTATTCAGCTGTTCTTCCGGCTTGAACAAGTTGTCACTAACCCCTTTGATTAACCCGTTCTGATGAAGGGATTCAATTTTGTCTGCACCTGGTAATCCTTGAATATCCGTGAAATTGGATGGCGCAGCATGGAGAGGACCTGCACTTAGTGAGAGCGTAAGCAGCGCCGCTGCGCTGAAAGCAGCCATCATATTTTTTTTCATCTCGTGTCGCCTCGCTTTTCCAGGGAGGTATTTCCCTTTATTTTAAAGTGATTTGCACCTATAGACGACCCTTCTGTTCAAAAGGTTGCTTCCATTGTTGCCAAATCTGAATTCACAACGTAACCTTTGGATTAGTCCGATAATCCGGGGGTGATCGTCTCAGTAAGCTTTTCTGAAATTGTTAGAAAATAAAACCGTGCGACCATGCCCGAATAGCGTTTCTGGAGATCGTTAGAAAAATGTGCAATGGGATCTGTCAGGCCGATGAACGGATTATGAAATCACAGTTACTTTTGTGATACGAACGAAATGTCTGACGACCAACGTTTTTACTAATTAAGACCTATAGATGGGATTTTATGTTTAATTTAAAATATAATTAGTAAAGCGCTTACATAAAATTGATTTTTACCTGCATATCTGTAGATGCGCTACAAGGCATTGGGCTTACCAATTTGATTGGGGAGGCAATGAATAATGGGACAATTATCACTCTGGAAGCGCACATGGCGGGCAGCCGGCATAATGCTGCTGGGCTCGGCACTGTTTTCCGCTTCGCCTGGTCTGATCCACCTGCCTGGAGCTCATGCAGCTGGTCCGAGGCAGATGGAATATCTGGATCGGGGTGTGGTGGCAGTGAAAACAGGCAGTGGTGTGTTTGTCAGTTGGCGTCTGCTCGGAACGGAAGGCTCCAATGTGGCTTTTAATGTGTATCGGGATGGAATCAAAGTGAATACATCACCTATAACAGGCAGCACCAATCTGCAGGATGCAGGCGGGACAAGCAGTTCAAAGTATACGGTGCGTGCTGTTGTTGGTGGAACCGAGCAGGCTGCTTCTGCCGCTGCAGGTGTCTGGGGCAGCAATTATTTGAGCGTGCCGCTTCAAGTTCCTGCGGGTGGAACCACACCGGATGGTGTGGCTTATACCTACAGTGCCAACGACGCCAGCGCAGGGGATCTGGATGGAGACGGTCAATACGAGCTGATCGTGAAGTGGGACCCTTCCAACTCCAAGGATAACTCGCAAAGCGGTTATACCGGTGAAGTATTCATCGATGCATACAAATTAAACGGCACTCGCCTGTGGCGGATCAGTTTAGGCAAAAATATTCGTGCGGGCGCTCACTATACCCAGTTCATGGTTTACGATTTGGATGGGGACGGCAAAGCCGAAATCGCCATGAAAACAGCTGACGGCACTCGGGATGGTACAGGCATTGTGATCGGGGATGCCAGCAAGGATTACCGCAATTCGAGCGGCTATGTGTTATCCGGACCCGAATTCCTGACGATCTTCAACGGGCAGACGGGAAAAGCGATGTCCACCATAAACTATGAACCGGCACGGGGTAATGTCTCAGACTGGGGAGACAATTACGGCAATCGGGTCGACCGCTTTCTCGCGGCCGTTGCTTACCTGGATGGTGAACGCCCAAGTCTGGTTATGGCTCGCGGGTACTATACACGGAGTGTGCTGGCAGCCTATAACTGGCGAAACGGACAGCTGACTAAGCAGTGGATTTTTGACTCCAATACGGCAGGCAATTCAGGCTATGCCGGACAGGGAAATCATAATCTGAGTGTGGCTGATGTCGACGGGGATGGCAGGGATGAGATTGTTTATGGGGCTATGGCTGTCGACGATAATGGAAGAGGGCTGTACACGACAGGTTTGAAGCATGGAGATGCGATGCATCTGAGTGATCTGGACCCGGATCGTCCGGGGCTGGAGGTATTTCAGGTTCACGAGACACCGTCCAATGCAGGGGTATCGTTCCGTGATGCAGGTACGGGTCAGCTTATCTGGGGTATCAAAACAACGAAAGATATTGGACGCGGCATGGCAGCAGATATCGATCCAAGGTACAAAGGTGCCGAAGTATGGGCAGACGGCAGCCTGTACACAGCCAAAGGGCAGAAGCTCGGTTCTGTTCTGCCTTCTTCCACGAATTTTGGCATCTGGTGGGACGGTGATCTGCTGCGCGAGCTGCTGGACAGCAACCGGATCGACAAATGGGACTATGCCAACAGTAAAACTGTAAATCTGCTGACTGCTTCCGGGGTATCTTCCAATAATGGCACCAAATCTACACCGAGCCTTCAGGCAGACCTTTTCGGAGACTGGCGGGAAGAGGTCGTATGGCGTACAAATGACAGCTCGGCATTGCGAATCTACACCACCACAGCTCTGACGGACAAGCGTATTTATACTCTGATGCATGATCCGGTATATCGTCTCGGAATCGCTTGGCAAAATACGGCTTATAACCAGCCGCCGCATACCGGCTTTTATCTGGGTGAAGGAATGAACCCGCCTCCAATGCCGAATATTCGGTATGCGGGCAGATAAAGAACGGGCAGGTTCTGCAGCCCGGCTCCAGTCATGTGAACAGGATCAGCGAAGGATTAAACTTCGCGGAAGGGAACAACGAGTAAGGAGCCGTTGTTCCTCTTTTTTTCCAGAGGTGCAGAATTTCGGTGAAAAGTGGAAAAAACGTTTGACAGTCATATAGACTGCCTTTATTATACGTATATAACTTACTAAACAGGTAGGAATAATGAAAATGGCTGATTTTGTTGCGGAGTCGGTCATGACAGACACAAGAGTACACACATTTGAACAGCATAGCGTTCTCACCGTATAGACGGAGGAACACCGCAGCGCATTTTACCGGATGAAGCATACACGGCCTTGGGGTCGGTATGACTTGATGAGGGGAGAGTGCGCAGGGGTTCCTCCGTCTTGTTGTTTTTTTTTCGGGTGCGTTCCGCTGTTCTGCCAACCTGTAGTTAATCATGCAAGTTTATATCGGGGGGAGTGTAAAGTGATGGGAAAGAGAGTTCATAAGGGAATTCTGGTTGGGCTGGCACTGGTGTTAACAGGGGTGCTGGCGGCTTGCGGATCCGATAACAGCGGGTCTGGTGCGGCAGGTGCTTCAGCAGGATCAGGAACAGACGGGACCAAGGAAGGAAGCAAAGTAGTTGAACTGCTCAACGTTTCCTATGACCCGACACGGGAACTTTATGAGGAATATAATAAGGCATTTGCCGCGCATTGGCTGAAAGAGAAGGGTCAGGAAGTGACCATTAAACAATCTCACGGAGGTTCGGGTAAGCAGAGCCGTTCCGTCATTGACGGACTGGATGCAGATGTGGTGACGCTGGCGCTTGGCTATGATATTGATGCGATTGAAGATAAAGGCCTGATTAATGCAGGCTGGCAGGAAAAATACGAGCATAACAGTTCACCGTACACGTCCACCATTGTGTTTCTGGTGCGCAAAGGTAATCCCAAAGGCATCAAGGATTGGGATGATCTGATCAAAGGAGACACCCAGGTGATTACACCGAATCCGAAAACATCGGGCGGCGCACGGTGGAACTATTTGGCGGCATGGGGTTATGCCCTGAAGCATAACAACAACGACGAAGAGAAGGCCAAACAGTTCGTGGCAGAACTGTTCAAACACGCTCCTGTGCTCGACTCGGGTGCTCGAGGATCAACAACGACATTTGTGGAACGCGGCATTGGCGATGTGCTGCTGGCTTGGGAGAATGAGGCATTCCTCTCGGTGAAAGAGCTGGGACCGGACAAATTCGACATCGTTGTGCCTTCCATCAGCATTTTGGCTGAACCCCCTGTGGCGATCGTGGATAAAAATGTAGACAAAAAAGGTACCCGCGATGTGGCGGAGGCTTACCTCCAATACCTTTACAGCGAAGAAGGCCAGACGATTGCTGCCGAAAATTACTACCGTCCAACGCTGGACCGTGTGAAAGAGAAATTCAAGGACCAGTTCCCGGCGCTGGAGCTGTTCACGTTAAAAGATGTTTTTGGTACTTGGGGGGATACCCAGGCCAAACACTTCAAAGATGGCGGTGTCTTCGATCAGATCTACGTACCGGGCAGCTAGGAACACCTCTTCTCGGAACCGAGGAGTCGAACTGGGAGAACAACGAAAGTGCAGCAGAACCAAAAGAGAGCAAAAGAAACACAACAAAAGAAACACTACAAGAGCACATATTGCACTGTACGCAGCCAACCAGCCCTACCGGCTGACGGCGGAGAGGGTGAATAGGCATGAGCAAGGGGATCGCAATCCGGGGAAGGCGAACACTGCCAGGATTCGGATTAACGATGGGTTACAGCGTATTGTATCTGAGTCTGGTCGTGCTGATTCCACTGACGGCACTGATATTCAACTCCACAGGATTGACTTGGGCAGCGATGGTGGAAGTAGCCACCAATCCAAGAGTGCTGGCTTCGTTTCGGGTCAGCTTCCTGACAGCCGGAGCAGCGGCTTTAATTGATCTGTTCCTGGGCCTGCTCCTGGCTTGGGTGCTGGTCCGGTATTCATTTCCCGGTAAACGAATATTCGATGCGGTCATTGATCTGCCGTTTGCGCTGCCCACGGCAGTAGCCGGAGTGGCTCTTACGGCAATCTATGCCGGAAACGGTTGGATTGGACAGTTCGTAGAGCCTTTGGGCATCAAGCTGGCATACTCTCAGGCCGGAATTACACTTGCGCTCATGTTTATCGGTATTCCGTTTGTCGTACGTACCGTGCAGCCAGTGCTGGAGGAGCTTGAGGCAGAAGTGGAAGAGGCTGCGGCAACGCTGGGAGCAGGGCGATGGCGAATTTTCCGCACTATTTTGCTGCCGGATTTGATCCCCCCGCTGCTGACAGGGTTTGCACTGGCTTTTGCCAGGGGCATTGGTGAGTACGGTTCAGTTGTATTTATTTCAGGCAATATGCCGATGAAAACGGAAATCGCGCCGCTGCTCATCATGGCAAAGCTGGAGCAGTTTGATTATGCAGGAGCTGCAGCCACAGCCCTGCTGCTCTTATTGATATCGTTTATCCTGCTGCTCATCATCAACTCCCTGCAGCGCTGGAGTCGTAAGGCAGGGAGAGCGTGATATCGCAGCAGCATCAGAGGAGGTGAGGAGAGGAAGCTCGAATAACCTCGCATTCTGTCCGTGCGGCCTGCCCATTCGTGGCGGCCCGGACGGGAATACACAGCCGCGCTGCGTCACGCTCACCCAAACCGAAGGAGGTGTATTTATGGCGAGTTCTGTACCCCTTGGTCCTGTTCCGCCTGTAAAAACCGGACGCAGTACAAATTGCGCGACAACAGAGGCAGCTTGGGTAAAATGGCTGCTGATCGGACTTGCGAGTCTCGTCCTGATCTGGCTGCTGATCCTGCCGCTGGTGATCGTGCTCATGGAAGCGCTGAAGCAAGGCTGGGGTGTCTACATGGCTGCGCTGACGGAACCGGATGCCTTGTCTGCACTGAAGCTGACTCTACTGGTTGCCGCAATCACCGTTCCGCTAAATACGATTTTTGGCGTGGCGGCAGCCTGGGTCATCACCAAATTCCAGTTCAAAGGGAAAGGACTGCTGATTACCCTGATTGATCTTCCCTTTTCCATCTCGCCTGTCGTTGGCGGTTTGATCTTTGTTCTGGTGTTTGGCTCAAACGGATGGTTTGGCCCATGGCTGGCCGAGCATGATATCAAAATTATTTTTGCGCTGCCGGGCATTGTGATTGCGACATTGTTTATTACCTTTCCTTTCGTGGCGAGAGAACTGATTCCGCTCATGGAGGATCAAGGAACTCGGGAAGAAGAAGCGGCTGTGACGCTTGGCGCCTCCGGGTGGCGCATCTTCTGGAGCGTGACGTTACCCAACATTAAATGGGGACTTCTGTACGGCATCATCTTGTGTAACGCGCGTGCCATGGGTGAATTCGGAGCTGTATCTGTAGTGTCTGGACACATTCGCGGAGAAACGAACACCCTGCCGCTGCACGTTGAAATTCTGTATAACGAATATCAATTTTCAGCTTCCTTTGCTGTGGCCTCGCTATTGTTAATCCTGGCCTTGGCTACGCTGCTGCTCAAAAGCTGGCTTGGGCATAAAGCCGTGTCAGATAAGGGGTAGTTGTACTGAAAGCGTAAGAAAAGAGCTGGAAAAGGAAGCTGCTGTATGGGATCAAAATATCAATTGACAGCCGCTGGAAGCCCTGATATTGTATAAACCAAGTATATAGGTTGGATAAGAATGAATTATAATCTTTTGGAATACAGATGTTAACAGGATTATAACGGGTGGAAGCCCGAGAAGAGGAGGCGGCTCTATGGCTAAGCCGTTAAAAGTGGATGAGGTATGGTTGGACCGAATTGCCGGACAGCTGAATGACATGGAGTTTGGTTCACTGCACATCGTAGTACATGAGGGTCAGATTGTGCAGATGGAGCGAACGGAGCGCAGGCGTTTTGAAAATACGTCCTCAGGCAGCGCCTCCAAATCCGGCAGTACCTCTCGAAGTACCTCATCCCGTTCCGTTCGTGGATCAAATGCGAGTGCCAAAGGATAGAGAAGCCTAAACGTATGATCATGATGTATTGACATGAAATCTGAAACGTTGTTTGGAGCGAATTTACGAAATACGTCATTTACTTCATAGTGCAATTAGGATGATAAGCTGAGAAGGGTCGTAGATGCAAAAAAAAACGTAACAAACGCTGCAAACGTGGAAAACGTAAAAAGTGCTGCAAACACAACCTGCAGCTAAACAATATAAATAAATGATGAAAGGCTGCTCTTCAAATCACGGAAGTGACTTGGAGAACAGCCCTTTTTGTGCACTAACCATTTTACCTGTTCAGAAAGCAGGATTATAAGACAAATATAATCACTAGAGACGAGTTGTTCAATTCTCTGAATTGGAATGTTTCACTTGTCTGAACTGGATATGAATTTTCGGGAGGCATCTGTATCATTCATCTCCTCCTCCACGGATTCAGAGATTGACGCGATGTCACTGCTGCCGGCTTCTCCGCTGTCGGTATGCCCGGCATAGGGACGCTCACTGCGGGAACGTGATCCGGTCAATCTGAATCCTGAGGCAAAAAGAATCAGCTGCAGTGCAAGAGCGTAAGGCGCTGCCGCAAGTCCGATCAGGTGAAGCAGCGCGCACAGCGCAATCAGCAGCGAGAGCCATCTCAGTAAGGTGCCGGCTGTCCCCCGTTTGGGACTGGCCCACAGCAGATAACCGTAAACGATGGTCAGCATGAGGGAAGCGCACTGTATCCATGGTAGAATTCCTTCCCATGAGTCCAGCATGATGCCTTCTCTCAGGAGTTTGTTGTAGAAACTTCCGAATAAAAGTGCAGTGGCTGCAAGTGCGGCAGGTTCAGCAGCCGGGCGGATAATTGTCCAGATGGACCTGCCCCAGTGCACGGAATGGGCATTCCGGATGAGTTCTTCCGAAAGTGCGGTGCACTCTCGTTCCAGCGCTTTATGCATAAGTGCAAGTCTGGCCGTATCGTGGTCTTTAACGCATTCACGAATCTGGTCATGCAGCTGCGGGGAGAGGCATGAGGCCGTCCTGCAGGTCAGCATTGCCTTCAGCAGCTCATGGTGCTCGTGTTCAGATACTTCATATTTTCGCTGTTCCCAAATGGTAAGTTGTCCCAAAAGTTTTGTGCTTATGTATAATGTATCTCGTACCCTTTGTATTCGTCTTTCCCGGCTGCGGCGAATTTCTGTGGCCGACCACAGGTATGTTACCAGAAGCAGGGCGATCACCCCGAGCAGCGCCGCTTCAGCGCCAGGATATGAGGGCAGGATATCGAACCAATGTTGAAACACAATTTTTCCTCCTCTGCACCAACTTAACGTATTGAAACACGGTTCACGCAAGCTTTCTCTCACTATTACACAGGAAGTCGATGAATTCAAGCAGATGGAGCGTTGATTTAGAGGATATCTTAGGGTATTTATACGAAATACAGGAGGCCCATTCACCTGCTGGTTGAGCGAGGCGAATGGACTGTGAGGCATGTGATACCCTTCATTCACAATTGGAGAATTCACGGATTTCTGTTAGGATACACCTGTGCGAAGAGAAATCATGTGTTGGAGGAAATCAGTGTGAAATGGACGGAGAAGGAAAAAGCCCAGAAGGGTCTGCTTTACGATAATAACAATGATGAACAGTTAGTTAAAGAACGCACTTTTGCTAAGGAAATGTGCTATGACTATAACCAAATTCGGCCAAGCAATCTAGCGGAAAGAGAGGCTCTTATCCGGAAGCTTTTTGCAAAAACAGGAGAGAAATTTCTGATCGAGCAGCCGTTTTATTGCGATCAGGGATATAACATTGAGATCGGAGAACATTTTTATTGCAATCATAATACCGTTATGCTTGATGCGGGTAGAATCCGTTTTGGAGATCACGTATTCATTGGTCCTAATTGCGGGTTCTATACACCTGAACATCCACTCGATGCTGAACAGCGAAACCAAGGCTTGGAGATTGCCTTACCGATCTCAGTAGGAAATAATGTGTGGATTGGGGGAGGAGTAACCGTCCTGCCCGGCGTCACGATTGGAGACAATGTCGTTATTGGTGCGGGGAGTGTCGTTACCAAACCTATTCCTGCCGGCGTTATTGCTGCCGGGAATCCATGCAGGGTCATCAGGGAGATTACAGAGGAAGATCAGCATAAATATCCACGCATTTAGATGAAGCATTAAATGGCAGTTCATTAAAATCAGAAGGGAGAACAGTGGATGGATGAGGTGAAAATTGAACATGCACCGCCAGCTGCGGTGGAATATTTGACGCTGCGGCAGATTGCCGGGCTTAGCCCGATGAGCCGGGAAGGAGCCGAGATTGGACTGCCGCGGAGTTTATTTGCAGTATGTTTACGAGAGGACGATGTCCTGATTGGTATGGGGCGTGTCATCGGGGACGGCGGCTGTTTTTTTCAGGTGGTCGATATTGCGGTCCATCCCGATCTGCAGGGGAAGGGCTACGGGAAAGTGATTATGATCGAGATTATGAACTATTTACGCGAAGCCGTACCTGCGCGAGGACTCGTCAGTCTGCTGGCTGATGTTCCTGCTGATCGCTTATACGCTCAATTTGGCTTTGAATATACAAGTCCGAAGTCAGAGGGAATGTGGTGGAGGCAGGGGGAGCAGGATGTGTAAAAATAGACCGTTAACCTTTGGACAACCAAAGGTTTTTTGGCATGATGAACTTGGCGCCCTGTATAAAACAGGGATGTTGATTCGAGTTTACAAGTGCTCATTTCCGGTTTAAGATGACGTGAGCCGTTTAAGGTATATAACAAAAGGAAATCGCATTACAATAACGATATTGATGAGACGACATCGACAGAAAAGAGGGAATGGATATGAAAGTAGCGATTTTTGGAGCAACTGGCGAAATTGGGAAAACCATCTTGTGGGAATTGATGGATCGCGGTCATGAAGTAACGGCAGTCGTGCGTGATCCATCCAAGGTGGAGATGGTACATAAGCGCTTGCGTGTGGAGCAGGGGGATATACTTAACCCCGATCAGGTCGCTGATTTTGCAGCCGGACAAGAAGCGGTAGTCAGTGCTTATGGGCCGAAGTTTGGCGAGGAAGAGGAACTGCTGGAAGTGACTCGGTCACTGATTGAAGGCGTGCGCCGTGCAAATGCAGGACGTCTGGTTGTTGTTGGCGGGGCAGGGAGTCTGATGACCGATTCTGGCGAAATGCTTATGAATACACCTGGATTCCCCGAAGAAGTAAAACCGCTGTCGCAGGCCCATGCGGATGCCTATGGACTTCTTGAGGAATCAAACATTCACTGGACTTATATGAGTCCGGCGGCAACGATCACTACAGGGCGGAGAACAGGTCAATTCCGGATTGGCATGAACCGTGTAATTACAGATGATTTGGGCGAGAGCAGCATATCTGTAGGCGATTTTGCTGCGGCTTTAGTAGATGAGCTGGATGATCCGCAGTTTATTCAAGCGCGGTTTACGGTGGGATACTAAGCATACGCCGTTTTGGGGAAATCCTTTGGCAGTAGGAACGTATAGGATGGCGCTTGGATCGGATGGAATGGCAGGACGTAGAAACGGAAAGCTAATGAATGTTAATGGCGGATGCAGATAAAATGAGCATGTCGATCGGGAGGGATGACTGTTGTTTATCGTGACGGCTGATCAGATGCGTGCGGTGGACGAGCATACGATCCGGCATCTTGGCATTCCTGCAGCCAGTTTGATGGAGAATGCAGGCAGAGCGATTGCCGAGGAAGTCATCAAACTGTGCCGGGGGGGCCAGTGTGGTCGTGGCCGGTTTGCAGACGATGAAGCTCAACGTGAAAATGGTAAGGGCGATTCAGGCATTCGCCCCTGGCTTGATCATGGCCCGGCCAAAAGGGCGGAACGGGCACACACCGGGCCCGGCGATCGCGCGGGTTATGGGGGCGACATCATCGCCGACCCGGCGCTGGTGATGCTGCATCCCGGTGATCAGCACTGGTATATGCTGATCGGCAAGGGTAACAATGGCGGCGACGGGCTGGTTGCGGCGCGCCATCTGGTGGAAGCGAGGCTCGGCGTGACGTTGGTCTACGCCGACGACCCGGAGGCACTGCGGGGCGAAGCCGCAGTGCAGAGAGATGCCGCCGCACAGCTCGGCATCCCTGCCGTGGTCCACGGGCGCGAAGCCGTGGACTTCAGCCGGTGCACGGGCATCGTGGATGCGCTGCTGGGCACCGGCTCGCGAGGGGCGCCGCGCGGCGCGTACGCGGCGCTAATTCAGGCGGCGAACGACAGCGGCAAGCCGGTCGTGTCCGCCGATGTGCCAAGCGGGCTGGATGCCGATACGGGGGAGGTGTACGAGCCCTGTGTTAAAGCCCGGGTGACCGTATGCCTTGCGCTGCTTAAGCGCGGGCTGGTACAGTACCCGGGCGCTTCTGCCGCGGGGCGCATTGTCGTGCGCGGCATCGGCATACCCGCGCGGCTCGCGCCGGAGCATGGCCCCTCGGTCCGTCTGCTGACGGAAGAGGTGCTGCAGGCTGTGCTGCGCGTGGACACAGGCCGCCGCCGGGCACCGGACGGCCATAAGGGCACCTACGGCCATGTGCTGCTGGCCGCAGGAAGCATGCCGATGAGCGGCGCAGGCCTGCTCTCGGCCAAAGCCGCGCTGCGCGCAGGCTGCGGGCTTGCCACATGGGCGCTGCCCGCGGCGCTGATGCCGCATGTCATCGGCACCGTGCCCGAGCTAATGCTTGCCCCTGCAGCCGATGACGGCAGCGGCGAATGGAACGCGGCTACCGCCGCAGCTGTGCTGCGCCTTGCGGAGAGCCGCGACGTGCTTGCGACCGGCCCTGGCCTTGGCCGCTTCGAAGACGACACCGACTGGCTGCGCCGTCTGTGGCAGCAGACGGATCGTCCGCTTGTTATTGACGCGGACGCCCTCAACATGCTGGCAGATGCAGGCCCGGGCGGGCCGCGCATCTGGGGACAGCGCAGTGCGGCGACGATCCTTACGCCGCACCCAGGCGAGATGGGCCGTCTGCTGGGCATGCCGACCCCCGAGGTGCAGCGTGACCGAATTGGACACGCTGCACGGTACGCCCGCGAGCAGGGCGTGACCCTTGTGCTCAAAGGAGCACGAACGGTCATCGCAGCGCCTTCCGGCGAGGCGTACATTAACACCACCGGCCACGCCGGCATGGCAACCGGCGGTGCAGGGGACGTATTGACCGGCATCATCGCCGGTCTGCTTGCCCAAGGACTAAGCGCAGAGCAGTCCGCCGCATTCGGCGTATACCTGCATGGACAGGCAGCCGAACGAGCAGCTCTGCTGCGCGGTGACCCGTCATCCCTGCTGGCTGGAGATATCATTGATGCGCTGTAAGAAACATCTTAAACCAGCGAGCAGCATCATACAAAAGCATTAACATATAAATGTGCTGGACCTGACTAATGGATTAAACCTACGTACAAGCGGTATCAAAGAAGGATCAAAAAAGGAGCCCCATCCAAGTTGAAGTGCACCCCTTAGAATAGACATTGGAAAAACCCCTGGGTTTAACCGATGAAATTCTAGGGGGTGTATTTTTTATGGCGATTAAGGGACAAAAGTTTAAAACGTATTCGGAGACGTTGAAAAATGAGGCTATTCGTCTGCACACGGTTGAGGGCTGGACTTATCGAAAGATTAATGAGCATCTGGGAATTCATGACCCAGGACGAATGAAGCGCTGGATGAGAAAATATCGGGAACAAGGTGAGTTTGGACTGATGGATCAGCGAGGGCGACGTAAAGAATACTTGGACCAAGACCGTTATGTCCAAAAACTGAAACGGGAGAATGCGTTGCTAAAAAAGTGCTTGGTCATCTGGAAGGAGGAAGCAAACAAGAAAGATTTCAGATCATAGAAAAAGTAGCGGCATACGGGGATATCCAGAAACTTTGTGATGTATTTGGCGTGTCACGGAGTGGATTTTATGCCTACATAAAACGTAAACGATTTGACCGCGATACAAAGGCGATGAACCAAGTACTTCAAACCTATCAACGATATGAAGGGAAATATGGTTATCGACAACTCCAGTTGTTCCTTTGGCAAGATCAGGGGACTTGGATGAACCATAAAAAGGTGCTCCGCCTGATGCAAATGCTCGGTATTCAATCCAGGATTCGTCGTAAACGACGCTCCAGTGGCCCGTATGCACCTGCGCAGCGAGTAGCAGAGAACTGCCTGAAGCGAGACTTCAGTGCAGAAAAACCGAATCAGAAATGGGTAACGGACATTACCCAGTATCGTGTGGGAGAGCGCTGGATATATCTTTCAGCTATAAAGGATCTGTTTAATAACGAAATTGTGGCCTACGAAATAGGCGAACGCAACGATAATGAACTGGTGCTCCGCACATTCAGTAAGGCGTTTGCGAAGCAAAAAGACGTGACCGGACTCGTCGTTCACAGCGACCAGGGTTTCCAGTACACGTCTCATGCTTACCACGACATGCTGCCAAAGGTTGGCGCCCGAATCAGCATGTCTCGCCGAGGAAATTGTTATGACAATGCCTCGATGGAGAGTTTCTTCTCGCATCTCAAAACGGAAGGACTCTACCCTTATCATATCCGAACGCTTAACGAAGCACAAAGCAAAATCGAAAAATATATTCGTTTTTATAATCGAAAGCGGCCACAACGGAAACTGAAAAAACTGACGCCGGTAGAGTACCGACGCCAGTTTGCAGCCTAGGGTCTTTTTATAATGTCTACTAAATGGGGTCTTGACCAAGTTGTGGAGGGCTCCTTTTTAGTATTATATTCTCAATAATAATAGAAACATGGTTTAATCATTGTTTATGGTCAGCGACCATTGGATACGCTGCAGCAGCATTACCAAAACCAAGGCCGAACCAGCGAACCAAACGCATGAATCGAACCCAAGGCTACACACACGAACCGAATCCACAAATCCAACTTAAAAAAGACTCACTAACTATTACTGACGAAGGCGAGTTACCTAACGCTAATATCCACTCTTAGAAGGTGGAAATTTCTAACGATCCTGAAGAACTTTATTTGGGGTATATTCTCAAACTTTATTCTCTAACGATCCCAGGGAACCCTATTTCGATCATTTAGGTTGGAAATGGAGCCATTACTTCAATTTTATCCAAAATAAGCTCCGTGGAAATCGTTAGAATCTCTAACGACTCAAAATCATTCAAATAAGGTCACCTGAGATCGTTACAATAAAATGTAATGTCTTGCTCAGCACGGAATTACTATGATTTCGTCGAATCCCTCAGCGAGGCTGCCCATATATGAGCAGTATGCAGCCTTAGCCGCACAACCAGCCAATATGATTCCCCCAAAATTTACATGATACGCCTAGAATCAATACAATATGCATACACCGTACGTACAACACACGTGCACTACTACGCATACACCGTATGTACACCACGCGTACACCATACGTACACCGCGAGTTAGAAGGATCACGCGCTGCATGTCATCCGCTGCTCTCCAGGTTATCCTAGAGACGGAAACGCTGGAGTTCCTGATGCATTTCCGCACTGATATCACGCAGTGACTTGACTTTGATGCTTGCTTCGTTGAAGGAGCGCTGCTGCTCCGCAGTAGAAGCAGTGATCTCTTCGCTGCTGGCCGCGGACTGCTCGGTGATGGCACTGATATTTTCGATGGCATGCTGTACTTGGGAGCTAAGCTGGCTTGAGTGATGCATATCGTCAGCAAGCTGCTGGATACCCGCACTGATCCGCTCTACACTTTCGCGGATGGCCGAGAAGGATTGCCGTGTCTGGCCAGTGGCTTGTTCCTGTTCACCAAAGAGCTGCGTACTCTGCAGCACAGAGCTTTTTACTTTTTCCATCGATTCGGTAATCTCATTCACAGCCGCATAGATGTGTTTGACGGACTGGGCAGACTGCTCAGCGAGTTTGTTCACTTCTCCTGCCACGACAGCGAAGCCGCGTCCGGCTTCCCCCGCACGTGCAGCCTCGATGGAGGCATTCAGAGATAGAAGGGTTGTCTGCTTCGCGATCTCGGATACATATCCTGTCATTGTAGTGATGCGAGCCGCGCTTTCTTCCAGTTCCAGTACAGTCTGTTCCACTTCGGACATCGCTTGGCGGTTCACTTCGGCCAGCCGCAGCTGTTCTTTAATGGCCTTGTTCCCCTCTTCCACCGTAGCTAATACGTCACGTCCAGCCATGGCGGATTGGGAAGTGGCCTGCAGATTGCCATGAAATGTAGACTGCATTTTGTCGACTACGATGACGGTTTCGCTGAGGTCCTCGGCAATCTTCTGGCTGCCGATGGACAGCTCTTCCGTTGTACGGGAGACCTGCTGCACAATCGCTTGTACCGTATCATTGCCGCGGTCAATATCCTGTGCCATCTGATCTACTCGCTGTCCAGCTGTATCGATGGACTGGATAATGCCGCGAATGTTATTCGTCATTTGCCCGAAGGAGCGGCTCAGATCATCAAGTTCATCTTTCCCTTTAGGTTCAGGCAGCGTTTGGGTCAGATCACCGCTAGCGATATGTCCCGCAGCTTCCTTGAGCAGTCGAATGCGCTTGGATATCTGACGTGATGTGTACATATTAAACAGCATGACCGTGATGAACAAAAGGGCAGCACCGCCCAGAGCCACCTGCCAGGTCATTTGGATGTCATTCTCTAGATCCAACGTGTACTGTGTGTACCGCTCCCGCGTAATCTCATTCAGCGAATAAATGTCATTCTGTATGCCTCGAACCCGTGCGCTGTAACGCTTCGCTTCCGCACTGTTCATGCTGGTCATGGCCTCGGCAGCGCCTTTTTCCAGTGCCTGCAGCTTTGTTTGAACCGTTTGAATGAGCTGCCGTTCCTCAACCGTTTCCAGCAGTCCATCGTTCAGCTCCTTAATTAAGGCTTGGCCTTCTTTTAGAAGAACCAGTACAGCTTCCTGATTACCGGCCGTCATCGAGAAGGAGTAAACATCCAGCGCCTGCTGTGTCTGAATTTGATTGGAGTTCAGCTCACTTACCTTCAGCATGGCAGGTACCAAGTTTTGATTTTTCGCATTCATGCCGAGCAGTTCCGTGATGATATATGCGACCAGCGCAAGACATAGAAGCACTGAGATCAGAGCATTGATGATGAGTTTTCCCTGTAATTTCATATGCGTACCTCCTCGATCCGTGGGTTATGGATTCAATGTAATTTTAGTTTGACCCGAAGAAATTTTAGTTTTCAGATCATCGAAGGTTTTCTGCTGCTCCTCACTCAACGTGATGTTGTGCAGCCCAGTCAAGCCTACTGCGTTCTCTGCCAGCCCCTCTACGATTTCCTTTTTCGGGAAGGTATGTTTGTTCTCAATGAACGAATTCACTGCGTTATAGATGGAGACATCTATATTTTTCAGCATGGATGTAAGGATTGCTTTTTCCGCCAAAAAGAATTGATCCGTATCCACGCCAATGGCATATTTACCCTGTGCCTGTATTTCGGCCAGTGCGCCTACACCGGTAAGACCGGCGGCCACATAGATCACATCGACATTCTGTTCCTGGATCATTTTTTGAGCCAGCTGTTTGCCGAGATCCGCATTGCCAAAATCACCTGCATAAACAGCTTCTACAGCAGCCTCGGGGTTAACGGCGAGTACGCCCTGTTTGAATCCCTGCTCAAAATCTTTGAGTGCTGGAATCTCCATTCCACCCAGAAAACCGACATGGTTCTCTTTGGAAGCCATGCCTGCAACGATACCAGCCAGATAACTTCCTTCTTCGGCACGAAATGAGATGGATGCAATGTTAGGCAGGGCAGACTGACTATCAATTAACAGGAATTGCTGATGTGGATATTTAGCGGCAGCCTTCTCCATATCCGTCAGAACCGTATTGCTCAGACCGATAATGAGATCGAACTTCTCTTTGGAAAACTCCTCAAACGCAGCTTCAGCCGTCAAATCCTTGCTGGGTTCGCGATAGTCAAAAACAATGCTCTTCTCGTCTCTGGCCTTGACCAATCCGTTAAAAGCAGCATCATTGAACGATCGGTCTCCCAGTCCCACTTCCGTGAGGACAATCCCCACTCTGGTTTTGGTATCTGCAACCGCCGCTTTAGAGCTGTTGGAACAGGCCGCCAGTACCAGCAGCGTCAGGGCCATGAGTATCGTGAGCCCCATTCGGATGTGCATCATTTTTTTCATTGAAATGCCCCCATTTCTTTGTGCTTTTATGTATGCTTATGGAAATTTACTGGATGATAGATGGACACCAGTCATCTATGCAGCGAGATTTTCCCTTTAACTATATCGGTGAAAAATGTGTTTTTTTAATGGTGTTTAATGAAAGTTTACAGAAATATAAATCCATTTCATGAATTAAACGTGGTTCTTACAATTGTGTTGTTACATTACATTAGACTTCTCTCCAGTTATAAGTTTGCCTTGAATTAAACGTGAAAATAAAAAAAGCAAAGCAGAGTAATTTCACTCTACTTTGCTCTGCCCTGCTTGACCTTTACATACGTCACGTCTAATCGATACGACCTATCTTAAAGCCTATTTTAAAAGCCTTTTTCAGTATTATAAGTCCTTATTACATCCTTAGGTTATCCACTCCAGAACTATCCCATTAAGTACATAATCGTCCAGTACGCATCACTGCATTATTAATCTCTACCATGCTCTCTACCACGCTGCTATTGAGCCATCCGTTCGGCTTTCCGTTCCTCCGCATAACACACCCGTGTGCGGGTTGCGCCAAATGATCTGCCCGCGTCCAAACGGGGACGAATCCAGCTCAGTTCGGATATCATGCCCTTTACGAGCGAGTGCTTGGGCAATGTGAGGGGGGAAGCCCTGCTCAACCAGTATCGTTTTGTCCTTGATCCACTGCCAGCGCGGAGAATCGAGCGCAGCCTGTGGATTGAGCTGATGATCGATCGTATTCATGATGACCTGCACATGACCTTGCGGCTGCATGAAACCGCCCATTACCCCGAAAGGGCCGACCGCTTCACCGCCATGGGTGAGAAACCCGGGGATGATGGTATGATACGTACGTTTACCCGGCTCCAGTGCATTGGCATGCTGCGGATCAAGCGAGAAGTTATGCCCGCGGTTCTGAAGTGCAATGCCTGTGCCCGGCACCACCAATCCTGAACCAAAGCCCATATAATTACTCTGGATAAAAGAGACCATGTTTCCTTCGCCGTCTGCGGCAGCCAGATATACTGTTCCGCTGCCGCGCGGATCACCTGCCTCTGGTGCCCGTGCCGTATCTCCAATCAGCTTGCGCCGTTCTGCGGCGTACGCTTCAGACAGCAGTTCTTCCACAGATACGCCCATCTTGCGTTCTTCCGTAATGTATTTTTCTCCATCGGCAAAAGCCAGCTTCATTGCTTCCAGCTGCCGGTGATAACTCAGAACGGATTCCTTCTCGGCAAAGTCAAATCCCTTCAGCAGATTAAGTGCAGATAGGGCGATGAGTCCTTGCCCGTTCGGTGGAATCTCCCACACATCATAGCCGCGATAGGAGACAGAGATCGGATCAACCCATTCAGGCTGGAAAGCCTTCAGATCGTCACGGGTGAGGTAACCGCCATGCTCGGCCATAAAAGCGTGAATGCGTTCCGCCAGTTCTCCTTCATAAAAGTCTCGCGCTTCGCTCTCGCCAATTCGGCGCAGCGCGGCCGCATGGCCCGGCGAGCGCCACACTTCCCCCGCAGCGGGTGCACGCCCGCCAGGGGCAAACGTCTCAAACCAAGCACGCCCTGCTTCCGCATCGCCCTGGCGTGCATAGACCTCGGCTGCCCGCGCCCAGTGGCGGGCCAGCCCCGGCGCAAGCGGATAACCCTCCTCCGCATAGCGGATGGCTGGTTCCAGCGCTTGCGCCAGCGTGAGCCGTCCAAAACGACGGCTCAGCTCCGCCCATCCTGCCGGTGCGCCAGGCACCGTCACCGGCACAACCCCCAGCTTCGGCATCTCCGTACAGCCTGCCGCTCGAAGCGCCTCAATCGAAATGCTCTGAGGCGCAGGCCCACTGGCATTCAGGCCGTGCAGCTTGCCCTCTGTCCAGACGAGGGCAAAAGCATCGCCACCAATGCCATTGGAGGTCGGCTCCAGCACGGTGAGTGCTGCCGCAGTGGCGATGGCGGCATCAATCGCATTGCCGCCTTGTTTCAACACATCCAGACCAGCCTGCGCAGCGAGCGGCTGCGACGTCGCCACCATGCCCTGTTTGGCGTATACCGGCACACGGTATGAGGGATAGGGTTGGTAAAGGGGATCAAAGTTCATTTGTCAATCAGCTCCTTGTCGCGAGATGTCAGATTCCGTTTCTTAACCGGAGTAAAGCTTCTAACCCTTTTCGCAACGGGATAACCAATCTCCTGCCAAACCAACCAAATCCAACCTGACACCAAGAGTGAGGAGCATCAATACATGCCTTTCAGAGTGCGGTTCTCTGCTAATGCATGTCTAGGTCTTCACCCATTTCGGGAGTTCCGGATTCAGTCTGTAACCTGCAATCTACAATTTACAATCCGGGCCTATTTCATGTCCTGTTATATCCATGAGAGATACAAACAAGCTGTTTGAATACACACTTTTATTTAAGCTTACGTAGTCACCATATCGCCGCCGTTGACATGGATGCATTCACCCGTGACATAGGAGGAATCACGTGATGCCAGATAGACATAGGCCGCCGCCAGCTCGTAAGGTTGACCGGCCCGCCCCATAGGCGTATCGGTGCCAAACACCTGCACATCTTCAGCCGAGAAACTGGCTGGAATAAGCGGAGTCCAGATGGGCCCCGGAGCCACGGCGTTTACACGAATGCCTTTGTCAGCCAGGGATTGGGAGAGTACACGGGTGAGAGACACCACGGCCCCTTTGGTCGAAGAATAATCGATTAGCCGCACATCGCCTTTGTAGGCTGTAATGGAGGCAGTATTGATAATAGATGCCCCTTGGCACAGATGGGGAAGGGCTGCCTGGATCAGGAAAAAATACGAGAACACATTCGTTTGAAACGTATGGTAGAGCTGCTCCTCGGTGATGTCGACAATGCTCTGCTGCACATACTGCACGGCGTGGTTGTTGACCAGTATGTCGATTTTCCCGAACGTTTCCATGGTCTTGCGAATGACTGCTTCGCAGTTTGGTTTGAGCCGCAGATCTGTTTCGATGAGCAGACAGCGCTGACCGAGCTCCACGATCCGATCACGTGTCCATTCTGCGTCGTTTCGTTCATATAGATAAGCGATGACTACGTCTGCACCTTCTTTGGCAAAAGCTATTGCCGCCGCTCGCCCTATGCCGCTGTCGCCGCCCGTAATAATGGCAACCTTGTTTTGAAGCTTACAGCTGCCTATATAAGCAGGATCTTCACTGATCGGTTCGGGCACCATCAGCGATTCCAGACCGGGCTGCCGATCCTGATGTTGGGGCGGAAAGGCTAACTTCTGCGGCTTGCACACCGTTTTTTCACCGTAAAATGGATAGACAGGGTTCATGGTTTTGACATCCTCCTCGAACGTTTCTTGATAAACCTACCCTATGCGTTCGCCCAGAAGAAGGTGCGGTGATACGAAGTAACATGCTTGTTTTCTATGCAAAAAATATACCATAATAAGGATGTGAATCTTTAAATTTGATGGAGGTGTCAGGAGCCCTATGAACATTCAGGGAATCAATCATTTGTGCTTTTCCGTATCGAATCTGGAGCGATCCATTACGTTCTTTGAGCAGGCTCTGGGTGCCCGAATTCAGGTGAAAGGACGCAAGCTGGCCTACTTTGAACTGGCGGGCCTTTGGATTGCTTTGAACCAGGAGGATGTTCTTCGGAATTATACGGAACGAACCTATACCCATATCGCGTTTACGGTAAAAGAGGAAGAGTTTGACGCATCAGTGGAGCAGCTGCGAGCTGCAGGAGCCGATATTATTCCCGGAAGAGCGAGAGATGAGCGGGATGGGAGATCGGTTTATTTTACAGACCCGGACGGACATCTATTCGAACTGCATACAGGCAGCTTGAAGCAGCGGTTGACATATTACCGTGAGGATAAACCGCACATGACCTTTTATACGTAAGGATATGCCTCTTAGAAAATATTAATGGAATTAAAGCTCACATATCTATTGTGAAAACAATGGAATAAACGATAAACTGGACAAATAGCACCTTAATTTACCAATGTTAAATTCACGGGTTCAATCATAAGGAGGTTTATGATGATTCAGTTTCCAAAACCGGATGTGGAGCAATATTTTCAGACGTATCGTATTTCGCATTTTGCCGTATCAGCGGATGAGAAGAAGCTGTATATGGACAGCAACCTGAATGGTCAGCCGAATATTTGGGCGTTGGATTTGCCTGGGGGATATCCCTATCCTTTGACGTATTTGGACCAAAGCAGTCAATTTATTAAGGCTGATCCGCAGGGGCGTCATCTGCTCACTGCTTTTGATCGAGATGGGGATGAAAATTATCACCTCTATGCACTGCCGCCGGAGGGTGGAGTTCCGCTGCCTATTGTGCCGGCAGAGCCAAATGACCGCTGTTATTATGCTCACTTATCGGAGGATGGGAAACGGTTGTATTATAATACCAGTTCGGGCAATCCGAATTATTTGAACTCACGCTGCCGTGACCTGGAAACGGGAGAGGACAAGCTGCTGCATCAAGGAGAAGAGGCAACCAGCAGTCTGATCGCAGTAAGCCCGAATGAAGAAGCCTATGTTATCATCAAAATGTATTCCAACACGTACCAGACAGCCCATTTGTACCGGAACGGGGAATCTCATTCCATAGTACCGGTTACCGAGCGACAGAGTCAGGTTCCATATGTTCTGTTTGCAGGAAATGATCGCCTGCTGCTGATTACCAATGATGATTCGGCCTATTCCTATGTGGCTGAGTATGTGATTGATACGGGAGAGTTCCGAGCGTTGTGTCACATTGAAGGAGAAGATGTAGAAGAAATTCGCTGGCATGAGGCATCTGAAACGTTATTTGTTTGGACAATGACCGGGCCGGAGTACCACATGTATGTGCTGGAAAAAGATGCTGAAAAACCTCGCCGCATGGACATGCCGCTTGATACGATCGAACAGGTGAACGTGACCAAAGCTGGTAACGTGTACATTCTTGGACGCGGTGCTGTACAGCCGCACAACATCTATCGTCTGCTCGCAGGATCTGATTCTTGGGAGCCGTTAACGGCCAATCGGGTAACGGGTCTGAACCCGGATGATCTCGTATATCCAGATGTAGTAAGGTACAGTTCCTATGACGGACTGGAGATTGAAGCACTGCTGTTCAAAGCCAAACCGGAGCAAGCTAACGGTTACAGCGTATTCTGGCCGCATGGCGGACCGCAGGCATCGGAGGGCAAGTTCTTTCGGCCGATGTTCCAGCTGCTGCTGGCACAGGGCTACCACATCTTTGCTCCGAATTTCCGGGGAAGTACCGGTTATGGTGCTGCATTCGTGAAGATGGTAGAGCGGGATTGGGGCGAAGGGCCAAGGCTGGACTGTGTCGCAGGCATTCAGTGGTTGTTTGATCAGGGTATTAGCTCCCCAGAGCGTTTATTTGTGGTGGGCGGCAGTTACGGAGGTTATATGACCCTGCTGCTGGCAGGTCGTCATCCAGAGCTGTTCCGCGCAGCTGTGGATATCTTTGGGCCATGTAATCTGTTTACCTTCCTGGAATCTGTACCGGAAGACTGGAAGCCTATGATGGACAAATGGTTGGGTGATCCGGTACGTGACCGTGAACGCTTGATCAAAGATTCGCCAATTACGTATCTGGATCAGATGGTAAACCCGATGCTGGTCATCCAAGGAGCCAATGATCCAAGGGTGGTCAAGGCTGAATCCGACCAGATCGTATCCGCACTGCAGGAGAAAGGCGTAGACGTCGAGTACATCGTATTGGATGATGAGGGCCATGGTTTCTCCAGAAAAACAAATGAAATTTTAGTTTATCGTAAAATGGTCGAGTTTTTGCAAAAACATCAAAAGACTCCTGCCACACAGTTTTAATTTGAATCGTTGGATCACTATAGAATTCAGTAGATCTTTGATGTGACTATAACTGAGGTAGACCAAGTAGACGTGGGCTATAATATAGAGCAAATTAAAAGCAGCCAGTGATCACAAGGATCACTGGCTGCTTTCGTTTTGAGTTATCACATCAGGTTTTCACCACTATGGATGCAGATCCATCGGTAGTCATGGAGTCCTTTAACACCTGCAAGCCGCAAGCTTGTCTTACGATCTGAACGTTCAGTCGAGCAAAGAGAGCACCCTCTCGATATATTGCTCTGCCCACGGAGCAAAAGACAGATCAGCTTCCCAAGTTACCTGTCCTGTGGCCTTCGCTTCACCCCACCACAGAATACGTTGATACAATAGATGAATAAGAAGGCGCGAACGAAAATGTTTACATTTTTCCACATCGTCTGCACAGACCTTTTCCCGGTAATGACGAAGAAATCTCGCAGCCAGATCAGGCCGATCTTCCCGAAGGTATCTTGCGGTCATTTTAGTCAGATCGGCTGTGCCATCACCGAAATAAGCCGTCGTAAAATCAAATAATCCACTGATTCTCCACGGAGCCGCAGGCGGATCTGCTTTTTGGACAAGAAAATTCTCAACTTTGAAATCTCCCATGACAAATTCATGGACCGTCGAGACTAAAAAAGCAGATTCGGACTGCCTCAATTGCTCATCCACCCAGCGCAAATCATCGTCAGTAATCACGGAGTACTTCTCCGCATCGTGCAGCCAGTGGCGGATGCTTCCGTACAGCCAGTCCAGATACGAGCCGGCAAAAGGCATGATTTTATCTGCCACAGGATCATATTCTCCGGCATCCGGAACTTTCCAGTGATGCAGCTCGGCTAACGTTTCAGCCAGTACATCAGCAATGTCTTTATGATCTTGTGAAGTTAGAGTCGTTTGGAAAACAGGATCATATAGATGGTTTCCAGGCAGCTTGGGCATGATTACGTAACTCCAGCCCAGCAGCTGCGTGTCCTCCTGAATCTGATAGGGAACAGGCACAGGGATGGTTGTTCGAGCAGACAGCTGTTCCACGAAAAATTGCTCTTCCTGAAACTGTCCGTTGTATAACGGATTGCCTTTCAGAATAAACTCGCCTTGCGTAGTTTGAATGAGCAAGGTCTGTCCCATCACCCCTTCAGCTGTCCGGTGAAAGTGGACTAATTCCCCGATATTGAAATGATCAAGTGCCCGCTGCAGGTCGGGCTCCGGGACATGCCCGAGACTATTCGAAGCAAAGTAGATGCGAGTTGTCATAAAAGGGCTCCTTATTTTCTGTTTAGTCCAGCTCCGCTCTTGAAAACAGGTCAAGAATAAGATCACGCTGCTCGCAGGCCCGCTTGAACCCGAGAATAAAGGATATAAGTGCATCTTTGTCATCTGTATAAGCACAGAACATATCGGCTTCCGGATCGAAACGAATCACCGAAGTCAGATGCGGCATCTTTTCTTCAAGGAACACAGATGCGAGGGAGGCCCAATCGTACCCGCCACCTTCGAAACCTTCATCTGCGCGTGAATCAAAAACGTCCTGAAGATATGTACCTGCATTGAGAATGACGGAATAGGAATTGGTTCCTGCATCAATGAACCTAAAAGGTGCGATGGCTTCTTTAGAGAATGTTGACACGCTTTGGTTCTCTGTGAATACAGCAGTAATTGCCTGTCTTTCATCAAGAGAGTCAGAGCCTTCCTCGTCTAGCAGATCAAATTGTTCTTCATCCAGCAGACCGCGGACGAATACTTCGAAATTAGGCGCAAGATAGGTGATTTCATAATCGCTTTCCTGGTCCACATGAACGACACAAGGTTCACCTTGAGGGCCGCAGAAGCGATAGTCCAGCATGACGACATCATGACCAGCGGACGGACAGTCACAGACGACAATTCCGAGGTCGGGGTATCCCCAATTTTCAATCATGAAGCGGCTGCCGAGCTCACCTCCGAGAGAATACATTTTGTCCCGGCCAATCCCGCTGATGCTTGTAATCGCGATGTGGTCCTCTGCCCATGTGGTTTCCTTTTGTGTCGGAAACGTTGTGCGCGCAGGAAAACCGCCATTTTGCGTTTTCATTAGCTGAATATAGGAAGCTGGCAATTTGTAGCCGAGTTCCTGTTCAATGGATTGAATTAATTCCTCGTCAAAAGGAGCAGACACATGGTTATCTTGCGCATAATCGCTATACCGCCAGAACGCTGCAGGATCGTATGTGCCTGAAGCAGCCTGAAGCTGGTTTAGTGTTCCGCTTTGCTCCCACTCTGCCTGCTCCGTCTCCCAGCGAATGCGATCCTGATCCATTTTAGCTGCTTTGGGGCGAATCCAGTCCAGATATTCCAGGGTAGACTCGTCATCGGGCTCAAGTCGATTCGCTTCTTCGAAAGCTGCCTGTGCCAGCTTGTATTCAGCGACGTAATAATAGGCATAACCTAATCGAAAGTGCCATAGCGGATCTAGTTGGCCTTGTTCCTTCACGCCTTGCAATAGTTTAATGGCTCTACGATACTCTTCCAAATTGTTATATGCTCTTGCAAGCTGTCCGATCGTTTCGGCATCCTGCTCGGATTCGGGTAATGCTTCAAGACGTTTAACGATGAGAGCGTAATCTTCCTGTGCATGCCATGTGTTGATCTGTTCCAGCAACTCTCTATCCATGATTAGACCTCTTTTCATAGTAAAAGAATAGGAAACTCTTCCAACTATTTTACAAGGTTTAGAGACAAAAAAACACTCCTTTCAGCTGGCAGCCTTGAAGCTATCCCAGCAGAAGGGAGTGGTTGGTTTCAAGTGATTCATTTACATAAGAAGAGCACTCAAGAGGCGAGCTCCTGCATAAACAGAGAGAGCAGCTTCCTGATTAAGCTTTGGCTCCAGCTCTACGGTAATATTGTTACAGATCGTCAAATCCGTTATCGTCGCCGACTTTACCGTAGTTACGGGATTTGGCTTCGAAGAAGTCGGTTTTCGTTGCGTTCAGCGCTTCGTCGGAGAATGGTTTGATCCAAGGCATGCAGTTTACGTCAACACCCTCATATGCTTTTTCCATACCCATCAGGCGCAGGCGTTTGTTCGCTGTGTATTTAATGTAGTCTTCCAGCTCGTTCAGGTCGATGCCGCGAACGTTGCTGAGTGTATAATGTGCCCAGTTCGTTTCCAGCTCAACTGCGCGGTCAATCGTTTTGTACACGTAATCCATGTTTTCTGGTGTGTTCAGTTCAGGGAAGTCTACGAGCAGCTGTTTGAACACTTCCGCGAAGAAGTAGCAGTGCTGATTTTCATCCCGCTGGATGTACGAGATCATCTGGCTGGTTGCCATCATTTTCTGATCACGAGCCAGGTTATAGAAGAACGCAAACGTACTATAAAAGAAGATACCTTCCAGAATAAGGTCGGCAACCATCGCTTGGAAGAACGTCTGTGGAGACGGATTGTCCCGGAAGCTTTGATAAATATCGGCGATGAAACGGTTGCGGTCAAGCAGTACTGGATCATGCTTCCAGTACTCAAAAATTTCTTTTTGCTCCTGATCGGAAACGATCGAAGAAAGAACATAGGAATAGGATTGGTTATGCACAACTTCCTGTTGTCCGATAATGGCAGAGATTGCTTCAAGGGAAGAATCCGTAAAGTAACGTTTCACGTCACCGACAAACATCGTCTGCATAGAATCCAGTACAGCCAGCAGAGAAATGTTAATTTTGAACGTACGTTTCTCCTCTTCGTCCAGGTGGGCGAACTGGGAAGCATCTTTGGACATCGGAATTTCGTCTGCAATCCAGTGGTTGAGCAGCAGTACTTTGTACAGCTTATACATATGGGGCATACGAATGTCGTTCCAGTTCAGGATACCTGAACATTCACCTTCGATAATACGTGTTGATTGGTTAGGTGCTTCGGTATTGAAAATTTTCTGTACTTGCATAATTCGTTCACTCCTTGAATGAATTTACACTGTGAAACTACATGACAGAACATGCTTGTACTGTCTGGGTATATGTTTAACATCTTGCGATGCTGTGGTCAGGTTTTAGGCAAAAAAGTACCGGGGCAGCGCTATTTTGTATTCAAAACAGGATGCCCCGGTGGTCATCATCGTTAGCGTGGCAGGATGGAGGTACCCATGTCTATCACGATGTTACGATCCTATGCGGATCAGCTTGCGCAGGAATCGCATTCCTCGATCGTTAATGCACGGCTTCGAACATAATAGGTCGATTTCATGCCGGCTCTCCAAGCATGAAGATGCAGTTCCAGGAATTCAGTCGCTTTAATATCTGGACGAACATACAGGTTGAAGCTTTGACCCTGGTCAACGTGACGCTGACGGGCAGCAGCCATATTGATCGAAGCATGCTGATCCACCATAAATGCCGTTTTGTAGTACCAGATCGTCTTCTCGGACAGATCCGGAGCCGGGTTAGCAATTTTGTATGTTGTTTTCTCTTCATATGACAGCAGCTCGTAGAGCGGGTCAATACTAGCTGTTGAACCAGCAATGATAGAAGTGGAACCGTTCGGTGCGATAGCAAACATCCAGGCGTTACGTACACCGTTTTGTTTCACCTGCGCTTGCAGTTCTTTCCATTGATCTGTAGTTACAAATTCGCCTACGCGCTCACCCGTTGTATATTCGCGTTGATCGAAGTAATGGCCGCTTTCCCAGTCAGAACCTTTGAACTTCGGATAATGTCCTTTTTCTTTGGACAGTTCCATGCTGGCCTGTACGAGCAAGTAATTGATTTTTTCATACAGGTTATCGTTATAGGTGACGGCTTCCTCGGACTCCCAACGAATGCCCTCAAGAGCAAGCAGGTGATGCAGTCCGAATGTTCCCAGACCGACAGCGCGATACTGGCTGTTCGTGTATTGGGCCTGAAGCACTTCAATGTTGTTGATGTCGATGACGTTGTCCAGCATACGAACCTGGATCGGAATCAAGCGCTCCAGTACGTTATGAGGTACGGCGCGAGCCAAGTGGATGGAGTTCAGGTTGCAGACCACGAAGTCACCAGGCACTTTGGAGATCACGATGCGTGTCTGACCATCCTTCGTCACCAGTTCTTCTTTTTCCACCACGGTAGCAGATTGGTTCTGCATAATTTCAGTACACAGGTTGGACGAGTACACCATGCCATGTGCCCGGTTAGGGTTCGTACGGTTTACGGTATCACGGTAGAACATGTACGGCGTACCTGTCTCCAGCTGCGATTTCATCACACGTTTCATGATGTCAATCGCCTGTACTGTAATACGGGACAACAGCGGATGATTCACGGCTTCTTCGTACTTTTCACGGAATGTACCTTGACCGAAGGATTCATCGTAGAAATCTTCCAGTCCAAGTGCGCGGCCGTTTTCGTCTTTCCAGCCCATCACTTTTTTAATCTCGTGCGGGCAGAACAGGCTCCATTCACCACGACTTGCAACGCGCTCCATGAACAGGTCAGGCAGGCAGACACCGTGGAAAACGTCATGCGCACGCATCCGCTCGTCTCCGTTGTTGAGCTTCAGGTCGAGGAACGCCAGAATGTCTTTGTGGAAAACGTCCAGATATACGGCGATTGCGCCTTTACGGGTTCCGAGTTGGTCCACGCTCACCGCTGTATTGTTCAGCTGACGAATCCAAGGGATAACGCCCGAGCTTGTATTTTTGTGACCACGGATATCTGAACCACGCGCTCTGACTTTACCGAGGTAAACGCCGATGCCGCCGCCCATTTTGCTTAACCGAGCTACGTCTGTATTGGAATCAAAGATACCTTCGAGAGAGTCATCTACCGTATCAATGAAGCAGCTGGAGAGCTGTCCGGCTACCTTTTTACCTGCATTGGACATTGTCGGCGTAGCTGCCGTCATATACATGTTGCTCATCGCCCAGTATGCTTCTTTTACCAGCTCCATACGTTTCTCAGCAGGCTCTTGGTGCATCAGGTACATGGCAATGACCATGTAACGCTCCTGCGGCAGTTCCATGACTTTCCCGTCAAAATCATTAGCGAGGTAACGCTCAGCCAGTGTGAGCAGACCGATATAATCGAAGAGCAGATCGTTGCGATAATCAATGCACTCCGCAAGCTCGTCGATCTGTTCCTTGGTGTAACATTCCAGCAATTCTTCGCGATAGATGCCTTTTTTGACAAGGTCAACGATGAGTGGGTGGAATGCGCCGTAAGGCTCGTCCGGGTATGATTTGTATCTGCGGTTGGTTGCCGCTTTTTTGTAAAGGGAAGTAAGCAGGGATCTCGCTGCTGCAAATTTCCAGTTCGGCTCCTCTTTCGTTACCAGTTCCAGAGCGCTCATCATAAAAGCATTGCTGATCTCATCTCCGGTAACTTCGTCACGACGAAGTTTGCTCGTTACTCCGCGAACCAGACGTTCCTTGTCGAGCATGTCCAGTCCTTCCAGGATACGATCGGCATATACCGAGATCCGCATCTCATCGAAGGCAAGCTGGCGATTGTTCGGCTTGGTCACAACTTGTGGCATGAATATTCCTCGCTTTCACATGATAAAAAGATAATGATAAAAATAAAAAATGAAACAATTCTTTGTAAATAAGAATTGGAGGTCTACAACGGTGAGTAAAAACGCATTTTGCGGACTGCCGCGGTGGTAAAAAGGACTTTTAGGATGAAATCATTCAAGCAAGGGGTGAACAGTACATGCCCATACAAAAAGCATTCCCCTTGCCTTTCGGCTGAAAATGCCCATCCATGTTCTGGCTTCTGACTGTCTTATCTATGAATCTCCGACAGAACAAGCTGCTGTATGTAAGCTGTTGTCTGATCATTTCTTACCTGTGAATAAAGGTGCCGGGCGCAGTCCAAACAGCCCCGTTAACCTCCATGCCAGCCCTGTCTTCGAGAAAGCGATTTACACCTACAGGGACGTGCCTTTGGAGGTGATTTCATCTTGTTTTTCGATAGATTCCAGATGCTGGGTATAAGAAGTGGGGTATCCCGTTTCACTATATTTTGTTGCTGTGATACTAATGTACCCCAACATATAGTGTTTGTAAACAGGGTGGAAACCATGAAACGTAATTCCGAGTATACCATCTAAGCCAAGAATCCGCAAAGGAAAAGGAATGGAAGATTTGAAGATTCTGCGAAAAAAAATTTAAGAAAAATGGAATGACGTCATCACGTCAGTTTGAATTGGAGCACTTTTAACTGGTAAAATAAAATCAGTCAAAACTCGACTAAAACATGAGCGGCAGCGGATCAATCCGGGCCCAGAGGAGGCAGAGCGAAGTGGCAATTGCAGAAGTAACGGTTATTCCGATTGGGACGGGAAGCACCAGTCTGAGCAGTTATGTAGCGGACATGCAAAAGGTATTGGAACGGCAGCGAGGTATTACATACCAGTTGACCTCGATGAGTACAATTATTGAAGGCCCGCTGAATGAAGTGTTCACCGCCATCGCGGCTCTGCATGAAGCTCCGTTTCTGTCAGGAGCCCAGCGTGTCTCCACATCTGTGAAGATAGATGACCGGCGTGACAAACCGGATGCCTCCAGCGTGCAGAAGCTGCAGTCGGTACAGGACAAACTGGTTTCGCTGCACAACAGACCGAATTAAAGAGTAGTGAGAAGAAAACAGAAGATCAACTGGCGGAGCTTAACAAAAGTTCCATGCGGGTCTGGTTGCGCGTTGACCAGCGTAGTGCGCCAAGCTCATTATACCGCTGATAAAGGTTAAGGGATGCCTGCTGGCACAGTAATTATAAAGGCCAGTTGGTAAATGGCGACAGGTCTCACACATGGGCTTTCCGTTTTTGGATTTGTCATACTGCATGCTATGGCTAAAATAAGTACCGTTGATTAGAACGGTAAGCCAAACAAGCTGACTTCATTGAAGTCAGCTTGTTTGGAGTTTATTCATTTGCTGCAGTCTATTCTGCAGTGACTAACGATGCACCGATCAGCGTGGAGTTGGTGAATCCGCCGCTGACATTATCGAAAGAATAATTGGCAATAGGCACTCCAATAACAGTTGCATAGTCACCGTCAAGCAGATCCCCGGTCGTGTCGGGATAAAGCGCCGTGATGTGGTTTCCATAATCATCCATGAGCAGAACTTCAGAGAAAGTCGAGCCAAGGGAGTTATCTTCTTCAACCTGAACAACCTGTCCACGGATTTGGACAAATGTATCATAATAATTGGCCACATTTTTGTTGAGATGCCGTGTTGTTACTTCGGTATTAACTAGTCCTTTTACCTTTTTGCGAAGTTCAGCAGTATTTGCAGAGAACAGATCCGTATGTTTTGCCAAAAAATCATAAGATGCCTGCTCCAGCGCGGCTGTCTCAGACGTAATGTACGGAGTTAAATCGTTAAAGAAATCCGCTGCAGTTGCGGGAGAAGATGAATCTCCTGCTGGAGCAGAAGGAGCTGTTTGTGCCAAAGCGGCAGTAATGTTCAAAGAGTTCAGAATCTCATTGACCTCATCTGAATTATAAGTATCTTTCGCATAAGATAATGTCAGGGTATAGAGATCTGTATCGGTTGGAATCATAAACTGAACCAGATTTATATTCGTTCCCGAAGAGTGGGTGTAGCTTCCCTCCAGTACGCCTGCAGTTACTTCTTTGTACGGTTTGTTACTATAATTCGTCTTTTTGTAATCGGATATACCTATAGACTCGCCGTTCTGTATGTAGTAGTCCGTTGTATGATTTGCAAGCTCCTCAGGATTAACGGAACCGGAAGTGTTGGCTTCAATGGTCAAATTAATGTTATCTGCAAATTTTGCTGAAGCAGACTGATTTGAGAAAGCGGCTTTGACCGCTGCGTGCATTTGGCTTGTATCTACGCTTTTCCAGGATTCCGGATAGGAGAACGAGAATCCTTCCCCGCTGTATGTAGTGAATTTAGCTGCTTTAGTCTCCGCTGATCCGTTCTCGGCAGCAGTCTTCGCTTCAGCTGTCTGGTTGTCAGGCGTTTTCGCTGATTCCGAATTACCGCAAGCGCTGAGCAGTACAGTTAATGCAAGAATCATAACAAGTTTCTTCATCTTTCTAATCCCCTAATATGCTTCCCATCGGATGGGTTCTTTTCTTAGGTCATCGGGTAAAGTCTACACTCTAAATTATGATGATAAGGAAATGACATGTGGTATCTTCTTGGCTGCTAAACGGGTCTTGATGCTCCTCTTGTAAGAATAGATAAGATCGTGTCCATTCACCCCAAGGTAATTTCGCCTACTCCTTTCCCTAGAATATTAAAATAACAGCATTTCTAAATAAAAAAATGTATATATCCCAATAATGGAAATATACAGATCATAAATCTTATAAATTATAGCACTAAGCGTCCGTTAAGGTAAGTGTTAGACGAGAAGGATGCCTCTCCATAAGCAGGATAGCGATCTCTTATGCTGGTTAAGAAGAGGGTCTAACAGGGATTTCGCCCATTTTATATATGAGCCCGGTCCACTGTATGTCTGCTGCATATAGTGAACTGTACCTCAAATTAAAGGAGGGTTTTACATGAGTGGAGTAGTTGGTGGATACGGCGGCGCATGGACATCGACTGGCGCGATTCTGGTTCTCTTTATCCTGCTGGTGATCATCTCGAAAGCATTCCTGGTTTAATAAACCGTTTAGACCTTAATGGATAGGCGAGGAGGGTTCTGCATGGGTAACGTAATGGAAGGTGGATACGGCGGCTGGACTTCCACTGGAGCAATCCTGGTGCTGTTCATTCTGCTGGTAATTATCACGAAGTCGTTCTGGGTATAATCTGACGAGCTCTGCCGGGTAACCGGCAGGGTTTTATGAGAGTGGACAAGCTGGATTAGATGCAGATCGCTGGAAGGTCAGTGGTGTACGTTTGTTCTTGTGAAAAAAACAAGTTCAGATCTATGGATGACTAACCTGCACCCAGCCTATTGCGTAGTGATTGGCAGCTAAACGCCTATTTTGAACAGATGAGGGCCATAGCCCGGTCCATGAACAGGGCAGATACATAGCTTAGGGGTGTAGGCAAATGTTAAGGAGGAATGAACGATGAGCGAAGTTAAACCTAACTCACCGAACGGACAGGGGCATGTTTACGGACATAAAGGAGGACATGAGCAGATGTATGGATATCAGTACACAGGTCATGAGATGTACAGTTACGGCTGCGGAACAATGCCGATGGGGTATGGATATGGGTACGGCTATCAGCCTAATCAGGCCCCGATGATGCAAGGATACCAGCACGGATGCGCACCTGCCTATGGTTATGGTGGAGGAGCCTGGAGCTCCATGGGAACCATTCTCGTTCTGTTTATCCTGCTCGTGATCATCTCCAAAACGATGTTTATCTAAGCCTCTGTTGAGAGGCCGCAGTCCAAACGTGGACTGCACGTTCAGGCTGACCGGCAAGCCTGAAGCGATCAACGAATCGTAAATGGTAGATGTGATTTTCATCTGGGATAAAAAGGTGATTAAACCACAAAAACAAATCAGAAAATAAATGAGACATGGAAAAGCACCCGGAACCCAATTCCGGGTGCTTGATGTATGTTTTCAATCTTCTCAAGAATAAGTGATATCCAAAACAACAAAAGCCCTACCTCTCTTTTGTCCTTGCGGCTCCGATGACCGCGCCAGTGTGAATGGGAACATCTTGTAAACCCTTTGTCTACCGGGTTATTGTGATTCAGGTTCGTCAATCTCCATAGGTTAGTTGAGCTTATTCGCTGCGGTCGCAGCATGAAGAAAATATTCCGGGGTTAATATAGAAGACGGAAAATCATATGAGGTTGTTAATACAACTTTTATATCATACCACAGTCTGTAATTTATTGCAATAATAAGGAAGAGAAGCCCCGGACACACGCCATTTCATTGCATTTTTAAGAAAGAAGTGTAAAAGAACGAAGTGAAACTTTTGAAAAAAAATCTCCGGGAACAATCTAGGGCGTGTTTTGAAACACGCTGAAGTTCATCATTTACCCCCTTTTTGCCCTCTGCGGCGTCAGTTTCCCTTGACGTGCCCCGGCACGCCTGCGGTAAACTTCTTGGATGGGAACGAAAATTCGGCAAAATTGGCTTCCTTCATCGTTTTTAGAAACACCCTAAAAACTGCCAGAATAAATATTCCCAAAAGATGGTTGGGTAAAATAATTCTCATAAAATGTTGTTTGGGGTAATCCTCTTCAAACGTTTCTGCGTAGGTTATAATATGAGGGAAGATACGGAAAGGGGCCCTCGGATGACTGAATCGATAGAGGACAGCAGGTTAATGCAGCGAATAGCAGAACGTGACGCCTCGGCGCTGGAGCTGTTATATGACCGGTATGAACGGGCCGTCTATTCTTTTGCCTACCGGATTGTTGGTGATCCAATGACGGCAGAAGAGACTGTTCAGGAACTTTTCCTGCGCATCTGGAATAATGCAGAACGGTTTGATGCCTCACAGGGGAAGCTGACCACATGGATGTTCGCGATTACGCGCAACATCGCGGTGGACATGCTGAGGCGGAGATCGAAAGGAGCAGCGGCCACTTCAGTTGAGCAAGAGACACTGGCGGCATATGCTGACGAATATACAAATACAGAAGAAGAAGTCCAGCGCAAATGGGAGGGCACTCGCATCAAAGAGGCATTGACCCAATTGAATGAGGACCAGAAACAAGTGATTGAATCGATATATTATGCAGGTTTAACGCAGCAGGAAGTATCCAGCCGATTCGGGATTCCGCTGGGTACGGTGAAGAGCCGTGTCAGGCTTGCTATGCGGCAGCTCCAAAAGCTGCTGGCTGATGCTGAATTGCATCCGGACGCGGGAAGGGAGGGCATACATCCATGATAGAACGACATGAGGAGTGGTCTGATCTGGCACCGATGTATGTGCTGGGCGGACTGGAAGCAGAGGAAGTGGCGGCATTCGAAGCACATATGTCTAATTGTGAAGCATGCCGTCAGGAGGTTAAGGAATTGCAGGAAGTGACCAGCTTCCTGCCGCTTGCGGCGAACCCTGTGGCGCCGCCGACGGGCATGCGAGCACGCGTGCTGGGCAGCGTGCTTGGCCAGGCGCAGGAGAGCACCGGCGAAGCGCCGGCGGCCGCTCCTGCGCAGCAGGCTGAAGCACCCGCATCTGCGGTGCTTCAGGAAGACGCTGCGCCGCAGCAAGCGCGCTCGGCGCAGCCCGGGCCTGGCCTGCCGCCAGCGGCGGTGCCTGCAGCCCGGGCCGAGAAGGCTGCCCCAGCTGCGCCTGGGCAGCCGCAAGAGCGTGCGCGTGCGCGCGGTGGCCGCGCTTGGCGCGCAGCCAGTGCGGGCCTCGCGGCAGCGGCGCTGGTGCTCGGCGTGTATGCGGCGCAGCTGCAGAGCCGGATCGACTCGCTGACGCAGCAAGCCGCAGGCTCGTCGGCCGCGCAGGAGCAGCTTGCCGAGGCGCAGGCGCAGAACGCACAGCTGCAGGAGCAGCTTGCTTCCGCTCTGGCCCCGGCGCAGGGGATGAAAACGGGTGAGGCTGTGAAACTGAGCCCGGCCACGCAGGATATTGTCGCACAGGGTCTTGCAACCATCGTGATTGACAGCAAGGGAACACACCTCGTTGTACAGGCGGAGAAGCTGCCTGCACTGGAAGGTAATCAAGCATTCCAAGTATGGCTGATCAAGGGGGATACCCCTAAGAATGCAGGTACATTCCTAAGCCGGGATGGCGCGGGGGCAGTCTATTATACATTGGATACCGCGAATGATTACGATACAGTGGCAATCACGCTTGAACCGGATGCCATGGGAGACCAGCCGCGCGGTACGATGATTCTGGCAGCGAAAATCAAAACAAGCTAGAAGGTAAGCTGCCTTAAAAGATACGTTACAATAACCGAAACCAAAGTTAGACCTGAAAACATAAAAAAGGCTGTTCCCTCAAGGGAGCAGCCTTTTTTATGCCATCCGCGAGCCATCCGCGAGCCATCCGCGAGCCATCCGCGAGCCATCCGCGAGCCATCCGCGAGCCATCCGCGAGAAAAAGCAATATTTGCAGGACTTTATTAATTTTTTTAATGAGAACAGCCGATAAATATATAGGCGTTAACATCCTATATTCTCCCTTTTTTATCAGGGCAGAACTGGTTAGACATAGAGAGCGAGGGATTGGATTGGAAGTATATCGTGCATTTATCTTCCGTCTGCTGCGCAATTATCTGATTGGTTCATTAACAGCGATCCTTGTAGTGGGCACAGTGGTGATGGTTTCAACCTTGCAGATACCCAATATTCAATATATTCGATTAATTGTTATTGTAGTCATTTCAACTTTGTTTATGCTGGTTGCCGAGTTAATTACACTGTGGGCTCAGCTGGGTCCGATAAGGCAATTTTTTGCTGCAGAGCATCATGAAAAGGCAGAATTGAATCGGCTGTATGAGAGGATTCACCGCTTTCCAGGACAAACGATATATCGCATTATCGGTCCGCATATGCTGGGTTTCTCGCTGCCAGCAGCTGGTTTAACCCTGTGGATGATCTCCACAGGCTGGTTGGAGATTCCCTATGGATATGTCGTTATTGCGGCTGTCTGTGCGTTCTTGATTGCAATCATGCATGCCCTGATTGAATATTATCTTACGGTGCGGGCAGTGAGACCGCTGCTGCTTGAAGTTCGCCGCAGAGGCAAGGTACTGTACGGCATGGAACCTTCACTGGGCGGAAGAATCCTGGTATCTATACAGCGGAAGTTTCAGACCAGTACTGCCCTCATCGGTTTATTTCCCTTGTGTTTGTTTTTTCTGGCTACTTATATTAGGCTCCAGTACATAGATCCGCAGTTTGCGAAGGAATATACGCTTTGGGGTGTACTTATCGTCATTTTGGGTGGAGGATTCTCCATGATTGGCAGCTGGCTGTTGATCCGGGATGTCCGTGATCCGGTGGCAGAACTAACGCAGGAGATGAACCGGATTCAGGGAGGCGAGTTCGGCAGAAGGACCCCGGATTTATATGCAGATGAGTTTTCGCAGCTGATTTCCGGATTTAACATGATGATCAATCGGTTGGAAATGAGGCAGGAACGCAATCGGCAGCTGCTGCAGAGTTACTTTTCGCTGCTGGCGGCTGCACTGGATGCCCGGGATAAATATACAGCGGGACACTCCATGCGTGTAGCGGAGTATTCCATTCTCATTGGCAGGCTTAGCGGTATGAATGACGAACAAGCCGATTTGCTGTACAAATCTGCACTGCTCCATGATATCGGGAAAATCGGCATACCTGACGAAGTGCTTTTGAAAGACGGTAAGCTCAGTGATGAGGAGTTTGCAGTCATTCGCACACATCCAGTATTAGGGGAGAGTATTTTGCTTCAGATTGAACCTGTGGATGCCATGGCAGACTTTCTGCCGGGGGTGCGGTCCCATCATGAGAGATACGATGGCAAAGGATATCCTGATGGTATGGCAGGCGAGGAGATTCCACTGTTTGGCCGCATCATTGCGGTGGCAGATGCCTTTGATGCCATGACGTCAGACCGGCCGTACCGGAATGGAATGAGCGATGAGAAAGCACTGATGATTCTGGAAGAAGGGAAGGGGACCCAGTGGGACCCCTATTATGCAGGATTGTTTATTGATGAATGGAGACGGCAAAAACAGCCGGAGAAAAAGAAGGAAGAGGGGGTCAGCTGATCCCCTCGGTCCATTTGGATTTTCTGCGCCGCCGGTAAAGCGCTAGTCCAGTCACGATGGTGAAGATACATTCACCGAGAATGATGGCACTGAGTGCATCGTAAATGACATGCTGCTTGATAAGCAGTGTGGAGACAATAATCAGGGCTGCGCCGGAAGCCACAAGTGTTTTGACGGATTTTCGAATGCTGGAAACCGACAAGGCAGCACGCATAACCAAATAAGAATGAAGGGCATGAATGCTCGGGAAACAGTTATATGGACGATCCTGGCTGTAAAGCCATCCAATGACGGCAGAGCCCAGACCGGAACCTGATAATTCCGGACGCGGAACCATGGTTTGGAAGTTAAAATAGATCAGATAACAGATCCAGACGCAGATGTTCATGGATAACAAGACACGATAATAGACAAGCCGATCCTTGGCACACAGATAAGCCAGCACACCGAATACAAACGGGTACCATCCCAAGTAGGGGATCGACATTGCAGGAATAAAAGGAAGCATCCGGTCGATGGGAGAGTTCAGGATCACATATCCGCGCTCCGGACTGTTGAGAATATCATAGAATAACCCCATGACAGCCAAGGATAACATCAGACTTAGTGACAGCCAGTAGGATTTATTTTTTAACACGTGCACAGCAGTACTTCTCCTTTCATCATGTTGTAAACTAACATGACCATAGCAATAAAGGCTAAAAACGAAACAACAATATATTTTACTACTTCCTGCGCACAAAATGAATCCTGATTTTGTGTATTTTTTTGCTGCCATTTGATGAGGTTTCCATGCCGAGACGGGAAGCGCATGATATGATGTAACCATACGAATAAAATAAGCACTTGGGTTATATGTCGAACAACAGGAGTGAGTTCATGCAGTTTTCGAAAATGTTCGTACTCAATATGGGCATGCTTATTACGATCGCATATCTTGCGAGTGTGTTCTATAAATATATCGTAATACGTGCTTCTTCCCAGGTGAAACAGATTTGTTCCGTGCTTGTGCTGATTTTTGCAGGCTGGATCAGCACTGTCTTTGGATTCCAGCTTAATGATGAAGTCATTTTTGACCTTCGCTACGTGCCTCTAATCGTTGCTGTCCTGTCGTACAGACAGCCTTATAGTACGGTGATTATAGGTGTGGGGATTGGATTGTCCAGACTGACATTCGGCATTACAGACGCCACAATCGCCGCCGTTATTAACATGTCTATCCTGGGATTGCTGTGTGCAGGTCTGAATATCTGGATGAGGCGCAGCAGCTACCGACTGATTGTTAAAGGTATCATTGTTACCGTAATTGTTAACGTTATAAATAGTGTGAATATTGCCTTCGTGGGCGTCATCCCCGCCGCATATTTCTTCTCACATATTATGCCTTATACACTTCCCAGCGGAATTGTGCTTAGTCTTATTTTTGCATTCATCTTACGGGACTTTCAGAATGAGCAAAACCGGATTCTCCTGATTCAGAGTACGAATCGTCTCTTATCCGTGCAGAAGGAAGAGCTGCAGAAGGCACAGATCGTACTGGAGGAACGAGCCAAACAATTGATGATTGCTTCCCAGTACAAGTCCGAGTTCCTGGCCAATATGTCTCATGAACTGCGAACACCGCTGAATAGTGTAATTAATTTTGCTCAGATGATTAGCGAGAATGCCGACACGATGGATCAGGAAGAAATTGTACGTTTTGCGGGCATGATTGATCAATCCGGACAAGAGCTGTTAAGACTGATCAACGATATTTTGGATTTGTCCAAAGTAGAAGCCGGCCAACTGGACATTGTACTGGAAGACATCAGTCTAAACCAGCTCATCGAAGATGCAATGAATCATTTCCAACTCGCTGCAGACAAGAAGGGGATTAAGCTGGTTCTGGAGAAACAAATCGGACTCCCGGATACACTTTGGTCTGATCCGCAGCGTGTGCAGCAGATTCTGCGAAATCTCATGTCCAATGCGATCAAGTTTACCCCGAAGGGAAAGGTTACCCTTAGCGTGAGCGTCAAACAGACCCAACAAGCGGGTAGTGACAGACAGTGGTTTGTTTTTTCTGTACAGGACACAGGGATCGGTATTCCGGAGGACAAGCATCATGCCATATTCGAAGCCTTTCAACAGGCGGATGGCTCCATCAGCCGGAAATTCGGAGGGACTGGACTCGGTCTTTCTATCAGTAGAGATCTGGCAAGATTGCTGGGTGGATCGATCGAACTCGAGAGTGTTCCCGGGAAGGGGAGCATCTTCCATCTGTGGCTGCCATTGACCGTGAAAAAATGAGTTGACAACCTTCGTGCTGTGAGTAGAATTTGGGGTGACAACTAGCATCGACCGGCAAGCATTACCCGGTCTAAGGAGTGTATCCCCATACAGAAGATGTTCAAGATGAACCCCTCTTCGTTAACAGGCAAGCCGCGGCGCAAGGGTTCGACACAGCGTACGAATTTATCAATTGCAACATGGGAGGGCGTGCCGGCGATTATTTTGCAGACGCTGCTGGGCGGTCCATTCCTCACCGGGTTTTTGCTTTACCTCGGGGCCGGGTCGAGACATATCGGCTTTGTGCTCGCGATTACTACGTTTGTAAACATTGCACAGATTGGCGCAGCGTACTGGATGCAGCGCATTCGCAGCCGAAAGCGTATGCTTTTGCTGTTCGTCGGGGCTCATCGCATCTTGTGGAGTGCAACGGGACTGATTCCCTTTATATTTCCCAAGGAGTGGTGGGTCAGCGTTTATATTGGCTTATATACGATCGCTTTCATATGCAATACCATCGGGGGGATGATCTGGACCTCCCTGATTGGAGACATCGTACCTGCCAAAGTGAGGGGACGCTATTTCGGGATACGAAATACGATTCTGAATGCACTTGGAAGCGTATGCTTGTTTGGTGGTGGGATTCTACTGGACCGTTATCCGGGAGAGACCGGCTTTCTAATCCTGTTCATCCCCGTATGGATTTGTGCCATTGCCAATACCGTCATCTATTTCTTTTACCCGGATATGCCTTTTGAACGTTCGACAGAGAAGGCGTTTTCGCGTATGTTTATCAAACCTTTTCAAGATAAAGTTTTCCTGAAGGCAACCGTTTTCCTGGCGGTATGGCTGCTGATTCAAACCTTGATTGTACCGCTCTATTCCTACGTCATGCTCGATCTGCTGCACGTCAGTTATCAGATGGTTTCCCTGATTACGGTTGTTCAGACTCTGGTGATGATGGGTGGATTCTATATTTGGGGCAATCTGAATGCGAGATACAGTAACAAAACGCTGCTGTTCTGGACGCTGCCGGTGATTGCGCTGTCCTGTCTGTCATGGGGAGTAATGTCCTTTGCTCCGGTATTGGTTGCGTTATTTCTGTCCCATATCTTCCTTGGGATTGGCGTTGGCGGCTTCAACCAGCTTGCGTTCAATTTTACGATAGGTGATACACCAAAAAGTGAAAGACCCATGTTTGTGGCCGTGTATTCGGCACTAACTGGTGTAACTTCGTTTATCGGGCCGCTGATTGGAGGCTGGTTGTACGAGAAAATGGAAACACTCTCAGAGGCAGCGATCTGGATGTCCACCTACGGATTTCAAGTCATCGTTGGTGCGGTGATGCTGCTGCTTACGTTTACCTTAGGGCGACGTGTACTTCTAAAATAGGAACAGATTAAACCATTTACGACTGCGCTCTCAATTTTTGAATAGATTGGAGGGATGCACATGAGTCATCCTGAACGTAAAGCGATGGTGATCGGGGCTACGGGACTGGTAGGCGAACTTCTGGTTCGCAATCTGCTGGAACACCCGCTGTACAGCGAGGTTCGCATCCTGATTAGACGCAGGCTTGATCTGGAGCATCCCGCATTGAAGCAGCATGTTGTGGATTGGGCGCACTTGGAGAGTCAGGGGCATCTGTTTGAAGATATCGATGATCTTTACTGCTGTATGGGCACGACCATTAAAAAAGCAGGCAGTCAGGAGAAGTTCCGCGAGGTGGATTATCATTATCCGGTTCGTGCGGCGGTACTGGCGAAGCAGTATGATGTGAAACAGATGCTGGTTATTTCCGCTATGGGTGCAAATGCAGCTTCACGTGTATTTTACAGCCGCACCAAGGGTGAGATGGAGGAGGCCCTTTCGAAAATCGGTTTTCGTTCCCTGCACATTTTTCGTCCATCACTCATCCTGGGGGATCGCGGCGAGAAACGTCTCGGTGAGGAGTTTGCTGCCAAAGTGATGAAAGTATTAGACCGCTGGATGAAAGGGCGAGCAGCCAAATACCGGGCTGTGCATGCCTCAACAATCGCTCAAGCGATGAGGAATATAGCCGTGGTCCAAACCACAGGTAATCATATATATCCCAATGATGTGATTCATGCTGTTGGTGTACAGGGCACGTCATGCGTCTGACCTTTTGTGGGACGGTGCTGCTGTAATGATACAAGGATAAATAGCGATAAGCGTTTCTTCCCCGAATGAGAGCATGATATAATAAATTTTAAAAAATAATAGCAGGTCTTGCTGCTTTCCGGCGGCAGGGCAGCGAACACAAAGGAGAACCTGTTCAATGAAAAAAGCAATCTCGACCGAACAAGCGCCGGGTGCCATCGGTCCATACAGTCAGGCAGTAGATGCGGGTGATTTCATCTATACATCTGGGCAGCTTGGCCTTAATCCGCAAACAGGTGAATTCGGAGCAGATGTTCAGGAACAGACTCGTCTGTCTTTGAGCAACGTCAAAGCCATCCTGGAAGCAGCGGGCACAAGTATGGATAAAGTTGTGAAAACAACGGTGTTCCTGAAAGACATGAATGACTTTGTTCCCGTAAATGAAGTGTACAGCAGCTTCTTTACACAGCCTTATCCGGCGCGCAGTGCTGTAGAAGTTGCTCGTCTGCCAAAGGACGCATTGGTGGAGATTGAAGTTATCGCGCTGAAATAGCATGAGCTCGCAGCCCTGACCGGGACAGACAGCCCAGCTCTGCATAAATAACAGCAAAAAGCCGATTAAGAGTCAGATGACCTCAAATCGGCTTTTTGCTATCGGTTGGTTTTATAGAAGATGCTTAATCACGGTCTTGATTGCGGGCGAGAAACAGCCATACGGCGTAAACCGCCAGAACTATAGCTATGGTAATTCCCGTATAATAGACGGAAGTGACATCCTTTTGTTTAAGAGCTATGGCAATGTACGCCCAAGTGAACACAAGTGGATACACGCTGTCGCGATATCGGAAGCTGACAAGTACAGCCAGAATCATACCAACAACCAGCATAATGATCGTCCAGGCTGTTTCACTGATGCCAAATCCATCCCATCCGATTTTGTATAAATAAACCGCCGCATTAACGATCGTAGCTACGCTGACCCATCCGAGATAGATGCTGAAAGGCAGTTTAACAAGCCAGATCTCGGCAGTGGTTGGCATGGTAATCATGCGTGTTTTGACGTAAAGCATAATCAGGCTGAGCAGCAGCAGTACGATAATCAGCAGGGCGAGCCCGGTCTGCAGATTCTGAAAGGCAAAAATCCATGCCACGTTAAAGGCACAGCTGGCGAGAAACCAGTATCCTAGACGGGCGATGGAGTTGTTTTTCCAGGAAGCAGGGAAGAACTGATAAATGACAAAGCCCGCCAGCAGCAGGTAGATCAGCCCCCATATAGCAAAGGCATAACCCGACGGTGTGAGCAGTACAGGGTACATATCCGATACTTCCTTGTTGGTTTTGCCGCCGATCGGCAGCGCATTGGAGAGGTAGTTCACAATAATGACAGCGATAAAACCGATGGCGTTTAACCACTTATACGGATTATTTCGTGACATAGCGTTTCCTCCTTGGTTTGATAAAATAAATGAACCGCGGGTCAGTCTACTATGAATATACCCACTAACCACTCGTTCTAATAATCGAAACTCCATACTCGATCACAGAGTTCCTCCAGATTCCCTGCTTAATCTGGTTTTATTGGAGACGAACTGCACTCTGTCCCAATGTACGCTGCAGCAGACATGAATATGTCTATACAAGATTGTTCGACAATTAGGGGGGAAAGTATGTTACTGAAAGAAACGATGGAGAAACAGCAGACCTGGTTCTACGTGATTGCTCTGTTTGCAGGTGTATGGATCGGACTGGCCGTCCCGGATGTGGGAAATGCAATGCATTATGCGGTGTCTCCAATCCTTGCTGTGCTGCTCTACAGCATGTTTGTTCAGATCCCATTTACGGAGCTGAGAGCTTCATGGACCAATCTGCGATTTATGGCTGCGCTGCTGCTGGTTAATTTTATCTTAGTTCCTGTGGTAGTATGGCTTCTTGCACTTGTTTTTCCACAATCCCCGGGTGCTCTGATTGGGGTTTATCTTGTGATGTTAACGCCCTGCATTGATTACGTCATCGTTTTCACACAGCTGGGGAAGGGGAATGAGAAGCTGATGCTGGCTGCGACTCCATTTCTGTTTGTCGTGCAGATGGTTTTGCTTCCCGTCTATCTCTGGTTATTGCTGGGCAGTGAGGGAGCTGGAATGATGCAGACAGGTCCGTTTCTGGAAGCTTTCCTGCTGCTAATTGTCCTTCCGCTGCTGCTGGCCGTATTGACGCAAGTGTTCTCTCAAAAAAGCTTAAGTACACAGCGGGTGCTGTATGCCACAGTATGGCTTCCGGTTCCAATGATGGCTCTTACCTTAACGGTCGTGGCTGCATCGCAGATGGGGAAGGTCTACCAAGACATCGGAACGATCGTTCATGTAATTCCGATTTATGCTGTTTTTTTAATCATTATGCCCCTGATATCCCGGATTATTGCAAAGCTGTTTCGACTCGATACAGGTGCCTCCAGAGCGTTGATTTTTAGTGCATCAACTCGTAATTCGCTGGTTGTTCTGCCTTTGGCGTTATCTCTCTCATCCGAGTGGGCATCCATCGCTGCAGCGGTCATCGTTACTCAGACGATGGTGGAGCTTGCAGGAGAATTGATATATATCCGCGTGGTACCTAGAGTGATCTTGCGAGACTGATAACTCTTCCCATCTAGGCCGGAATCGATACGAGTCGGATACTACTATAGGAAAATAGATCTGACAAATCCAACGGACGTTAAACCTGGACTGCAGTGAAATGTAAATACGCGAAGAGGACTTCCAAAAGATCATACTGGAAGTCCTCTTTTCTTAGATGAAAACAGGTGAGTTACGTTCCGGTTTGGCATACCGTTTTCCGATATTCCGCAGGGGTCATGCCTTCCATCTTTTTGAAAACTTTACTGAAGTACTTTTCATCCTGGAAACCGACCATCTCCGAGACTTTGGCAACCCGAAGTGAGGGATTCTGCAGCAGGAGCTTGGCGTTATTGATCCGCAGTTTACCGAGATATTCCGACCAGTTCAGCCCGAATTGCTGTTTAAATTTACGGGAGATGTACTCCCTGCTCAGATAAAAGCGTGCCGCAATCTGCTGCAATGACAAGTCCTCCTGATAGTGGGCATCCATGTAACGGGCAATTTCACTCATAGGATCAGAAACAGCGTGCTGCTGCGCTGAAAGTGCCTTCCCGGCTGCAAGCAATCGCTGTTCCAAGAGAGAGCGAAGGAGCGGGAACGAAAGCAGACCTTCATCGTCAAAGGGCAGTTCCGCAAAAGGAGGGAACGGATCCTCAGCACCCTCCTCGTCATGGGAGAGCGGGCCTTCCGCATCATCCAACCATCGGCTGAGCATCCATTCCAGTTCCTGCATCCACTGCAGCAGCTGCTCTGCGCTGACTATATCCAGCTTGGTGAAGGGATCGAGCCACTCCGCGACTACCGCAGATACACTGGAAGCACGGTAACTCAAGGCTGCCACGCGCATAGACTCTTCGAATGCAGTGAGCCGCTTGCCTTTATTTTTGGCAGATGATTCAAGCGTGGAGTGGATGCGCTGCCGAGTATGTAACGTATTGCGTCTCCACAATTTCGAACTGGCATCCAGATAGGCAGCTGAAATACCGGCAGGGTAATTGTCACAAGTGGATATTCCAAAATGGAGCCGGCGCTGAATTGTCTGTTCTAATCCATCATTGATACTTTCCAGAATGCGTTCGAGCGAGGACTGAGATCCCCAGTGCAGCAGTACAATTTCATCTGGTTGGTTGAGCTGGCGGAATGTGACGCCTTCTGCCGGCATGCGCATCATCTCGGCACAGATGTTAAGAACTGAAAATACAAGCAGATCCGGCTGGCTGCGATATTTAGCCAAGCAGTCCGCATCCAGGTGGGACAGACTGGTGACGGCAGCAGAGCACCTCGGAATGAAAACGGGGAAATTCAGTTCCTCCTGCAGCCGCTGTATGTGTGCAGAGGTGCTGCCTCTGCCGACAGCCAGTTCAGTGAGCAGGCGATCCTGATAATGCGGACGCATGCAGTTCACTACGATGGATTGCTTGGTGGTTTCTATACGCAGGGCATCCTCCTCTTCCCGGGCCTTCACGGCTTTCCTCAAGGAGGAGTTTAATTCATCCGCCTCGACAGGTTTTAGCAAATAGTCCATGCCGCCATGCCGGATGGCATGCCTCACCAGTTCAAAGTCATCATACCCGCTGACGACAATGACCTTACTGTGCGGGGAATGAGCTGAAATCCATTCAAGCAGTACCATGCCGTCCTTGCCTGGCATACGCATATCCGTCAGTATAATCTCCGGTTGATGTGCTGTAATTGCTTCAATCGCTTCAGACCCGTCTGCTGCTTCCAGTAACACATTAATTCCGAGGTCGTGCCAGTGACCGAGAAGCCGGATGGCATGACGGACATGCTGTTCATCATCGACAAGCAGTGCTTTCATGTTGTTCACTCTCCCGCGTATAGTTTGACTTGAAGCTTCACACCGCTTGGATCTATATTGTTCATTTCGATCCGGGCAGGTTTGCCCGGTGGGGAGTTAAGTGCGAGTCTGCGTACAACGTTGCGCAGGCCAATAGATTCGGATCCTGTCGATTCCTGTGGTATGTCAGATAGTGCAGCTTCAGGTTGGAGCCATTTCCGAATTTCGGCCAATCTGTCTTCAGGAATGACGGGTCCATTGTTCATTAGTACAATCTCAATCCACTGTTCGTCAACCCGGCGGCTGGTAATTGAAATAATTCCTTTTCCAGGCTGTATGTCTGCACCGTGCTTGAAATAATTTTCAATGAGAGGCTGCAGTGTCATACGAGGGATCGGAGCAGATCGGGTATCCTCCGCAAAATCCATGTGTACCTCCAGCCGCTCACCAAAGCGTTCCTGCTGCAGCTCCAGGTATAACCGGGCATGTTCTGCTTCTTCATGAAGTGTCACACGGGTTTGATCCCTCATGCTGTAACGCAGCATTTTGGATAGAGAAGACAGTAAGGTATAAGCTCGCTTTCCCTGCTGCTGCAGCGCCAGTGTACCGATCGACTGCAGGGTGTTATAGAGAAAATGGGGTTGAATCTGCGCTTGTAAAGCTCTGAGCTGATGAGTCTTGTTCGCAATCTCCAACTGGTATTCTCTTAGAATCAGGTTGTTAACGGTGTCCATCATATCCCGGAAATGCCTTGCAAGCACCCCGAACTCATCCCGGCTCGACAAACGGATATCCACATGCAGGCGTCCTGCCTGAATCTGAGTCATATACCGCATTAACTGCTTGAGCGGACCTGTGATCCGTATGGAAATGAATAAGGTTGCCACGATGACAAGAATAAGTGCTGCAAAAGCAATCACTGCATTATTCCATGTAAGCGCAGTAGCCCTTGCATATAACGTTTCATTTGGAATCTGCTTGACGATCGTCCAGTCTGCGTAGCTGCTCCCGAGCTGCTGATACACATACATCGAGTGATCCTGTTCAAAATGACCGGCCGCATCGAGTGCCGTGCCTGCAATTGCTCGCCCGTCCTGCAGGGCATCAGCTGCCGCTCGCTGCAGATGGTCCGTATTACTTGCTTTCTGTACCTCGGAATGCCCTTGGTAGACTATCCGGTTTTGTCCATCTACGACGTAAATCTGCTCCTTAGCCGGATCATACAGCCTGCTGCAGATGGCAGCAATGCTGTTCATGTTGAGATCGATGGCAAGCACACCCAGTCGTTCAGGAGAGGGAATATCTCGAATGATCCGGTGCAGGGTAATTACGGTTCTCGGTGAATCATCTGGAGAAGCGGCTTTGAAGCCGTAGGTATGGCTCATATGTGCAGATTCTACCCAGATATCGGAGTTTCCGTCCCCTGTTTTACCATGCAGTGAATCCGAGTAGGCCTGCTTCCGTTCCTCCCGTTTCGGAAAAGGGTTAGCAATCAACGTCGATTGGTTGGATGCGAAGGAGTGAAGATAGAGTTGAAACACATCGGGCACAGCTGACCTGATCGTTTGTAAAGTGGTATATACCTCGGCAACAGCGCGATAGTCCCCAGGAAGCTTCGCCAAATTTCGCAGGAAATTAGGATCATTGTAAACAGCAAGTGAGGCCCGTGCCGCGTTATCCACGTAGTTATTGAGATTGGTTGATGCCTGATAGATCAGTCGTTTATTTTCTTCCAAGGCTTGTTCCCGCAGGGCTGTTTTGGTCTGAATAAAAGTCATGCTGATGGATGCCAGCAGCGGAATAGTTGTTGCAATCAACATAAAGGCAATTAGCTTGGTGCGGATACTGTAATATTTGGACATCAGTACACCCCTTCTAGGCGCCTCGTCAAGGGAGGACAATATTTTACACCCAACTGTTCAAGAATGTCGGTGTTTCCCTTTACGATTTTGGAGTTTAATAGAACAAGAGACCAATATCATCCATCTATAGAAGGGGAGAACGATATGAAGCATCGCAAGTCTTCACAGCTGTTACAGCAGCTTGTGTTCGTGGGTCCCTCCGTTGTATTTTTTATTCTCATCATCGTGGTCCCTTTCCTGCTTGGCATGGTGTATTCCTTTACAGATTGGAACGGAGTATCTGCCAGCGTGAACTGGGTAGGACTTGATAACTTCGTGCATATTTTTGCAAACGATCCCAAGTTCCAGTCGGCCTTCTGGTTCACGGTACGCTTTACCGTTATAGGGGTTATTCTTACCAACGTCATCGGTTTTTTTCTGGCCTATTTCCTGACCAAACCACTCAAGACAAGAAACGTGCTGCGCACAATTTTCTTTATGCCTAACGTCATTGGTGGGCTGCTGCTCGGGTTTATCTGGCAATTTATATTTGTGAAAGGGTTTTCAGCGGTAGGTGACGTGACAGGCTGGTCTTTCTTTAACCTCCCATGGCTTGGTGATGAACCGACAGCCTTCTGGGGAATTGTCATCGTCTTTGTATGGCAGACCGCTGGTTATCTGATGGTGATTTATATCTCGTCTTTGACAAATGTGTCACCTGATCTGTTGGAAGCTGCCGAGATTGACGGGGCCAGCCGCTGGCAGGTGCTGCGGAGCATTATTTTACCACTTATCATGCCTGGTGTAACGATCTGTTTGTTTCTGGCAATCTCCTGGTCTTTCAAAATGTTCGACCTTAACCTATCGCTGACGAAGGGCGGACCGTTTGGATCAACTGAATCGGTTGCACTTAATATTTATAATGAAGCCTTTGTGAACAACCGGTACGGCATTGGAACCGCCAAAGCATTTATATTCTTCGTAATCGTTGCGATCATCACCATGATTCAGGTGCGTGTGACGAAGAGCAAGGAGGTTGAAGCCTGATGGAGACGACGAAAAATTATCGCTTCGGTACGGTGATTACCGAGATCATCATGGTGTTTATCGGGATACTGTTTCTGATTCCGTTTTACTTCCTGTTTGTGAATTCGGTCAAAACATTCGGTGACCTGCTTACGAATTCGGCCGCCTGGCCGGAAGTGTTCCAGTGGGGGAATTATGCCAATGCCTGGGAGAAAATCAGCTTCCCGTCAGCGCTCATGAACTCCCTGATCGTCACCATCATCAGCAATCTGCTGCTGGTACTGATCAGTTCCATGGCTGCGTACCGTATGGTTCGAAGCAATACACGGTTTAACCGGATATTATTCGGTGTATTTATTGCCGCAATGGTAATTCCGTTTCAGTCTATCATGATTCCGCTCGTCACGGTAACCAGTAATCTGGGACTGATCGACAGTCTGGGCGGGCTGATTATCTGTTATCTCGGATTTGGTGCACCGATGTCTATCTTTTTGTTCCATGGCTTCGTTAAATCGGTTCCGCTGGAGATTGAAGAAGCGGCTCGGGTTGATGGCAGCTCGGTCTACGGAGTGTTCTTCCGGATCGTATTCCCGCTGATGAAACCTATGTATGTAACCGTAATCATTCTAAATACGCTCTGGATCTGGAACGACTATCTGCTGCCATCCTTGATCCTGCAGAGCTCTAATCTGCGAACCATTCCGATTGCGACCTTCGCGCTGTTTGGTCAATATACCAAGCAGTGGGATCTGGCACTTCCTGCTCTGGTTCTCGGCATTATGCCGATCATTATTTTCTTCCTGCTCATGCAGAAGTATATTATTCAGGGCATTACCGCAGGATCAGTTAAAGGGTAGTGCGAGAGTAGGCTGCTCCGGCATCATGTGTGCTTTTGGTCGCTGTTGCTCCTCCAGCGCATCATGCTGCCTTCGCTCTGACTCGCACGGAGGTAGAGGCAAAGGGCACATCTACCCGCAAGGCTTGGGCAGATGTGCCGGAGTAGGACGGTGCAAGGAAGTCAAAAGCAGAGAAGGACAGATAAGGTTAGAGAAGAAACAAAGAAGATAAGGATTTTGGGTTGTCCGCTAATTCCGTGATTAACTACGCGTGACACGTTGTGTGGATCGTGCTAGTTCATCTATATAGTAAGGAAAAGAAAGAAGAGGCTAAGGACAGGATCAATCCTGGCAAACAGAGCAAAAGCGAATCAAGAATCCAGAGTACAAGAAGCAAACGGTAGTAAGCAGGGGCATGCAGACAGTTAAAATGAAACTACTTACAGGGAGAGTGTATCTATGAAAAGAATGACGAAGTTAACGCTGCTGATGTTCATCGCTTTTTCAGTCATGCTTGCGGGTTGCGGAAACGGGGACAAGAGCGGCAGTCCCGTCAACACGGATGCGCAAACTGGCGGCGGTGAAGCAGCGGCTGGCTCAAAAACAATTAAAATTTTTCAATACAAAGTTGAAATTGCAGAAGCCCTTAATCGCCTCAAAACCGAGTACGAATCCTCCCATCCGGGCATCAAGCTGGATATTCAGACGGTAGGCGGCGGCAGTGACTACGGTGCTGCATTAAAAGCCAAGTTTGCTGCAGGCGAACAGCCGGATATTTTTAACGTGGGTGGATATCGTGAACTGGATACCTGGCTTGAATATCTGGAAGACCTGTCTGGTGAAGCTTGGGCCAAGGATGTTCTGGAAGTTGCCAAAGAGCCTATGACTAAAGATGGCAAGCTTTACGGACAGCCGCTTGCACTGGAAGGGTACGGATTTATTTATAACAAGGATCTATTTGCCAAAGCCGGCATTACTGAAATTCCAACAACGCTGGAGCAGCTGGATCAGGCAGCGAAGAAGCTGCAGGACGCAGGCATTACGCCATTCTCCAACGGTTATCAGGAGTGGTGGGTGCTGGGGAATCATAACGTTAACGTAGCGTTTGCCAATCAGGCCGATCCGGTAAAGTTCATTCAAGGATTGAACGAAGGCACAGAGAAAATTCCAGGCAATCCTGTGTTTAACGACTGGTTAAATCTGCTGGACCTGACGCTGAAATACAGTAACAAAAATCCGCTTACTACAGACTACAACACCCAAGTAACGCTGTTTGCCAGCGGCGAAGCAGCAATGATGCAGCAGGGGAACTGGACACAGGTACAGATTGACGGAATTAATCCGGATCTGAATCTGGGCATTCTGCCGATGCCGATTACTAATGAACCAAACGACAAATTGTTTGTGGGTGTGCCTAACTACTGGGTTGTGAACAAAAACTCCCAAGTGAAGCCGGAAGCGAAAGAGTTTCTGGAATGGTTGGTCACTTCCGACATCGGCAAGAAGTATCTGACCAAAGAATTCAAGTTCATCCCGGCATTTAGTTCTATTCAGGCCTCTGAGGAAGAGCTTGGAGACCTCGCGACAGATATTATGAAGTATAGTCAGGAGAATAAAACGTTAAGCTGGAACTTTAACCGTTTCCCTGAAGGGGTTCCACAGGAATTCGGCAGCACCATTCAAGCTTATGTAGCAGGCAAATCGGATAAAAAAGCACTGCTGGATGGCCTGCAGCAGAACTGGGATAGTCTGAAAAAGAAATAAAGCACACGCAATGTGGAGTCAGCTGTATGTACAGCTGGCTCCTTTATTTTGCTGTCAACCGAATGCAGCAGGCAGCCTTGAAGATGTGTGGATAACTCATTTTCATTTACAGCAAGCAAACGATACTTTACATGAATTTGATACTATATGTGGATATCCTGTGCGTATATGATCTAAATGTGGACAACTTTTTGAAAATGAGGACTATGAGCTGCTTGTATCAACGGATTTACTTGCTTTCGTTAAAATAGTACTGTATAGTTCTAATTATGAATAACAATAAAAGCAATGCACCACATCAAGGAATGTCTAAACTGTCCAAGCCTAGAAGCTCTGGTCCGGTGAACCGCACCAAAGCGGTTGAAGTGGCCGCGCAGTTGTTTCTACGGCAGGGGTATGCTTATGTCAGCATGGACGAGGTGGTGCGGGTCAGCGGCGTATCCAAATCCAACATCTATTATCATTTCAAAAATAAGGAGGAACTGCTTCAGGCCGTTGTACAGTTCTGGATTGCGCAGTATGAATCAGAGCTGTATCTGCTGCTCAGCCAGCGCGAGCGGAGTGTAGAGGAACGAATCCATTCATTCCTGTCACTTCTTTCGGCAGGTATAGAAAGTCGAAACTTCGAAGGAACATGCCCGTTTGTCACGCTATATATCCAGGCCCCCGACAGTGCATCCCAAGCGAAGGAAAGCATCTCGATTTTCTTTCGAGAGCTTGTACCTATGGTGGAGAAGCTGCTCCAGCAAGGGCTGGAACGCGGAGAATTCCGCAGAGGGGTTGAACCCGGAGCTGCAGCTTCGCTATTCGTGGCGGCACTTGAAGGTTCATTGATCTTGGCCGGAACTTCTCGTGATCTGGGTATGATTGAGCGGGCGGCGCGTACATTTTGTCAGATGCTTCGTTAAACGAAGCTCTTTTTTTGGACTTTAATAGTACTATATAGTACTAGTTTGTGGAATGGTTATGATACTGATTTAGATAATGATCAAAAAGACTGGATATTAAATATCAGCAAATATGGAGGCATGAAATGGAGAAAACAGCTTCAGCAAAAACGACTCTTTTTATGACGGGCAGTACAGGTTTTATTGGAAGGGAAACGGTCAAACAACTTGTAGAAAACACGGATATACATATGCTTCTCCTGGTTCGCTCCGAGCAGCGGGCCAGAACAGTACTGGCGAGTTATGGTGTAAAAAGCTTTGAGCGGATAACGTTTATCGTTGGGGATTTATCCCTGCAGGGTTTGGGACTTGCACAAAGAGAACACAAACTCGTCAGGGAGTCCAATGTAATCCTTCATGCAGGCGGTACGATGGACATTACTCTGGAGCGAGAGAAGGCAGAGAGAATCTTCATGAATGGGGCAAGAGAAATAGCGCAGCTGGCACAGGATATCCAGGTGAGCGGAGCACTGCGGCATTTTATTCATGTGGTTGGTTTCATGAGTCCTTACGGACAGGAAATTGAGCAGCAAGAACGGATGAAGGTGAGCCATGCGGGCAGCCAAGAGAGTGCATATGAAGAGATGAAATTCCAAGCAGATGCTTATATTCGGGAACATGCAAAACAGTATGGCTATCCTCTGTCTGTCGTAAATCCCAGTACGGTGGTTGGGCCCCGTCCCACAGGTGAAACCGAGCAGACGGGTGGCATCGGACTGCTCATTGGAGCTGTGCAGAAAGGTCTGATGCCTGTAGTACCTGGCGGAAAGTCCTTCTGGCTGCCGCTTGTCGAGAACGATGTCGTAGCAGAGACACTTGTATTCTTGGCCCGTGATGAAGCTCCGCTTGATGGGACGTACCCCCTGTTGGCTCGCAAGGAAGATAGTCCGAATATGAAAGAACTGCTCAATCTGATCACAAGGGAGCTTGATGTGCCTAAACCAGCAGGATCCTTACCTTTAAGCTTGATTCAACGACTCTTGAGCCTTGGCGGAAGTCGAATCAGCGGTATCCCTGCACAATCACTCGCATTTGTTACAGACAGGACCTTCCCGGTACATGAGACGGAGGCGCTTCTGGCACGTATGGGGAGAAGCTGGCCGGATATTCAGGAGCAGCTTCCGTTCATTACGGCCGATCTGGATTACCGCCTTCTGCCAAAGCCTGAAGCTGAACGTTCTCCAACCGATTATATCCGCGTGCGAAAAGGAAATTTGGCCATGTTAGGCTGGGAAGGCGAAGGGGAACCGTGGGTGATCGTGCATGGGCTGCTGCAGTGTGCTGACGATTTGCTCCCGCTTGGAGCACAGCTGCGGCGGCTTACAGGAAATCCCGTCTGGATTATCGATATGGCAGGGTTTGGCCGTTCGCCTATTCACCTTGAACATGACGCATTTATCGGTCAGGTTAATGCTCTTGCGGAAGTTCTGGCTGCAATCCGTGGTCCGCTTAGACTCGTTGGACATTCCGTAGGGGCTGCTGTCGCAGCAGCGGCGGTGAAGCAAAGTGGGCGCACCGATATTCGCACTGCTTTACTGCAGCCTGCCGCAGATAACGCGAGAGATTGGCGTTTGAAACAGATACTCCGTTTACCGCGCCGCATGGTAAGAGCCTTGCTTCGCGGCAGGTCCCGTCAGAGCTGGACACGAATGTTCAATACAGGCAGTGGCGGACAAATCAATGATAGCAGCGTCACGAGACTGGGCCAGAGGGTGTACGCTTATTTCCGATCTCCTCGCATTGCAGGCGCACACGTCGACCTGCTGCGGTGGATTCACCTGGGTCAAGGGAATAGACGGGGATTAAGTTTTTGGGAGGAATACGGAAGCTTTACAAAGACCGGAAATACCTCGGATCGATTGGTTGTCTGGGCTGCCAAGGATCGGGAATACCGCTTTCCAAGCGGTCTGCAGGCCGGGTATAAAAAAGTCGAGGTACCCTATAACCACTACTTCCCTGTGTTGGAGTATGAGCATACAGCGGAGATTCTTGCAGCATGGGCAGGAGAAAGCGGTTGAATAAGAATAGTTCAGCCGTCTGCTGCCCGAATGTTTATTACCATAGAAGGCCTTCTCTTTCCACAATATGTCCACAATAAGGGATGAAAGGACTAAATACGACAAAATTCTACGTCAGATTTACCAACAAATACACAACATGTCCACACTGAAATATTAAATATCCACATAAATATACGTATATATCCACAGGTTGTGAGCAATATGTGCACAACTTATCCACAAAACAGGTATAACTATATATTTTTGTCCAACATCAAGGTTTATCGAAGTGGTTATCCACAGAAATGCGCATCAAAACTCATTTTTTGGGAAGAGGATCGAAAAAGAAAGAGGAGTGGGCCCCTTCTTGCTTGGAAGCCTAAACATTTACGCCAAAATTGCCGATACAACATGTAACGACTCATCGTCTAAAGTTCGACAGCCAAAAGCGTGTTGAAGATCTGATTTTACGGAATGAGAGGGTATGGGGACAATTATGGATGAAGTAATGCAATATATTAATTTCTCGGTCGGAGAACAGATTTTTGCACTTCGCATTGATGAGGTTCATGAAATTATCAGAATGGTAGAGGTTACAACGGTTCCTTTTGGAAGCCCTGAAATCAGAGGATTTGCTTCACTGTACGGCAAGGTGGTTTCGGTCGTAAGTCTTCGCGTGCTGCTCGGTATGCCTGAACAGGAAGACACCTCATCTACACGGATTATCGTTGTTCCATACAAGAACGGGTTTGTGCCGCTAATTGTAGACATGGTAGATTCGGTTGTGACGTATGATCGGTTTGAAGAACCTGCTGAAGAGCATCGCCGCTTCATGATTGGTGTTTTCGACAAAATCGGATTTTGCGCAGATCACCGTGCAGGTATTTTGAATCTGGACGTACTGCTTGGCAGTCTGATCCGTTCTTGATCATTAAAAACGGGTGACAGCCTATACGGCTCGTTTCATTTAAACAAACGATTAAACAAAATGTTCCTTCTCTGTTTTCTGGAGAAGGGACATTTTTTTATGCTGAAAAAGAGGATGAGCGGCACTTTTTATGTGTAAAGGTTTTTAAATCCGTTCATTTTCGTATATGATGGAGAGTAACAATGCGAAGGGATGACGGGAGACTGTAATGATGCAATCGCTGTATGGAGTATGGCTTGGAGACGTATTTTTTTGTTTTTCCGGTGAAACATCGGAACCGCGTGTGGATGCATGGAGCAGCGTGGTGAGAAGGCTGCAATTTGGCGACGGGGGTCGTCTGTTTCAGCCTGCTGCACTGCGTCTTGCCGAACTGCGCTGGCCGAATCCGCTTCGAAATGCTGCAGAAGCCAAGACGGTGAAACGGCGGCAGCTGCTTGGACGCACGCTGGAAGGATTGGCAGTTTCGCCGAAGGATGCCTTCCGGATGCTGATGCAGTGGGACGACCGGATGTTTCTTGCGGCGGGCATTCAGGCTGGGGAGGAAATGCGTTACTGGGTTAAGGCGGCACAGTTCACACAGGAACTGCTGCTTCGCGGGGCAATCGCTCCAGCGGCTGCATTTGCTGCCAAGACCGGTGCAAGGCGGAGAACCGGACAGGAGACACTTGCAGGGGTCTGGCGTCCGCGTCTGCATCTTGAAGAGGATCAGGAGCGTTTCAGAAGCCTTGCCGAATCGATGCCGCCGATTGCGCTGTCAGCACCCGGAGCTTATGCCTCCATGGAGCCGGAAACACGCGAAGAGGCGGCTGGTGCAGTGCTGTTTTCGTTTATGAGCGGGATCATTCATGCCGTGGTCACTAGTGAACTGGAAGGCATGGATAGCGAACTTTCGCGTTATCGGACATCATTCCGGCGCGGTTCTTCACCGGTGTCGGAGCTCTGGTGGAACAGTCTGATCTCGATGTTCCGTCCCGTTACTGTGCAGGGTCCGACGGAGGAAATGGCTGCCTTTGTGGACAGCATTCATGAAGCTGGCGGCACAACGATGCCTGCATTAGGTGCCGAAGAGACGCTGCCCGCCGAAGGCAAATTCAAGCTGGTGCTGCGTTTGGAGCCGCCTTTGGGTGAACAGGATTCTACCTGGGGCATCAGTTTCTGGGTAGACAGTGATCAGGAAGCTGGATTGAGGCTGCCAGCACGTACCATATGGGCACATCCGGAGCGTGATCTGGACCGGGGCAAGGTGTACTACGCGTCAGCGGCAGAGCAGTTACTGATGGCCATCGGTCAGGCGTCCGAGTTGGCACCGGAACTGGAAACCGCTCTGCTGCATGCTAGACCAGAAGGGATTCAGCTGGAGCAGCAGAGTTTTTTTGAATTTCTGACCCATGCGGTTCCCAAACTGCAGAAGGCCGGGGTAACGGTCCTGATGCCATCGAGATGGAGCCGTGCCGGAAAAAGGCGGGCCGGGCTGCGTCTGCAGATGATGAACGGAATTCCGGAACGTCAGCCCGGAGCTGTGTCTGCGCTGGGCATGGAGCAGCTGGTAGCCTTTACTGCAGAGCCGATGCTGGATGGCAAGCCGATTACGGCGGAAGAGCTGGCAGCTCTGGCTGAAGCAACCGTTCCTTATGTGATGTTTCGCGGAGAATGGATAGAAGTAGACACGAAAGAAATTCGCCAGGTGCTTCGTTATATGAAAAAAGAAGAAGAGCAGTATATGCCGCTCTCCGAATGGCTTCATCTGGCCGCAGATGAGGGAGAGGACTCCATCTGGAAAGGCATGTCTGTGTTCGGTGCTGCGTCCGAGGGGATGCTTGCCTTTCTGCTCGAGGGGCAGGTGCTTCGCAGCATCGAACCACGTCCCGTACCAGCGGAGCTGCATGGCGAACTGCGACCGTATCAGGAACGCGGGTATCAATGGTTATCGGCTATGGGAGAGCTTGGTTTCGGGGTATGTCTGGCTGATGATATGGGACTTGGCAAGACGGTCCAAGTGATTACATGTCTGCTGGACCGGAAACAAGAGGAACGGCAGGCTGCACTGCAGGAGGCACAGGAATCAAAAGAAGCCCAAAAGTCCACTGCTGGTCCATCTGCAGATCGAGGATGGATAACCGAAACTATACAGGACAAAGACCCTGGAAAGAGCATGGTTTCGAAACATAGTGAGTCCAACGAAAGAATGCAGACTGCTGCGATGCATGGCGCTGCAGACATGCTGGAAGGTCCATGGCCGGCACTTATTGTCTGTCCAACATCGCTGCTGGGCAACTGGCAGCGCGAGCTGAAGCGTTTTGCGCCAAATCTGTCCCTGTATATTCATCATGGCGGACAGCGGCTTCATGGCAGTGCCTTTCAGGAGGAGGCGCAGAAGCATGACATCGTGCTCACCACCTATCATCTGGCTGGCCGTGACGGTCCGGATCTCGCTTCTCTGCACTGGTCTACGGTTGTGCTGGATGAGGCACAGTATATTAAAAATTATCGTACAAAGCAGGCACAGAGTGTTATGCGGCTGTCGACCTCTCATCGTATTGCCATGACAGGCACGCCGGTGGAGAATCGGCTTAGTGAGCTTTGGTCTATTTTCCAATTTCTCAACCCGGGTTATCTCGGCACATCCTCATCGTTCCGCCAGCGTTATACAGGTCTGGTTCCATCGGAAGAGAATGCGGCCTCGCTGCGTGAGCTGCACCGGTTGGTGTCGCCGTTTATGCTGCGCAGGCTGAAAAGTGATCCGGACATTCGCAAAGACCTGCCCGAGAAGCTGGAGCTGAAATCCTATTGTTCACTGACACCGGAACAGGCGATTTTGTACCAACGTGTCGTCGATGACCTTATGGGCGGTCTGGATGGCCGAAACGGTATTGCTCGCAAAGGCATCGTGCTGTCCTCTCTGACCAAGCTGAAACAAATCTGTGATCATCCTGTTCTGGCGGACAGCAGCCGGAAGGACCATGGGAAGACAGAAGCTTCCGGCAAGATGGAGCGGCTTCTTGAATTGCTGGACGCGATTCGGGATAACGGAGAATCAGCACTCGTATTTACTCAATATGTGGCGATGGGCGAACTGCTCGTTTCCAGGCTGAAGCGGCGTTATGAGGAAGAGCCTTATTTCCTGCACGGCAGTGTGTCCAAGGCACAGCGGGATGAAATGGTGGAGACATTCCAAAGGGGAGAAGGACCATCCATGTTTGTTCTATCTCTACGCGCAGGCGGTGTTGGCCTGAATCTGACGCGGGCAAGCCACGTCATTCACTATGATCGCTGGTGGAATCCTGCGGTGGAGAATCAGGCGACAGACCGGGTGTTCCGCATCGGGCAGAACCGCAACGTGCAGGTACACAAGCTAATCTGTCAGGGGACGCTAGAGGAACGGATCGATGAGTTAATCGAGAGCAAAAAAGCACTCTCCGAGCAGGTGGTTGGTTCAGGAGAGAACTGGCTGACCGAGATGTCCGATGACGAGCTGCGCAGCCTGATCTCGCTTCAAGGGGAGACATGGCTGTAGTTTACTCTTATAAACCATAATGTTCAGTGATGAAGGTATTAAAGCTGTGTGTGGTGCAGCAAAAATCGGCTCGGATGATCAAGGGAGAAAGGGGGATGATGATGAGCGAAAAGTGGAAAGTGGAGCTGCATATGTCCCCCGGGATGTGGACAGCAGAGGTAAATACAGCAGCGAATTCGGGAAAGGAAGCATCCGGGTCCGCTGATGCGAATGAGACCGGAACCGCCTCCACCGGCGTGTTCACGGTCACGGGCACGCTGCCGCAGCTGAGCGAGGCGCAGCGCGAGGCCGTGCTGGCGCAGCTGCGCAGGCGCCCGCTGGCGCTGTACGCCCTGCTGCGCGGCGGCCCGGCGCCCGAGGAGCTCGCCGGGCTGCTGGCCGCGGCTGAGCCTGCAGGCGCGCCAGGCGACGCCGTGCCCGGCGCAGCAGCAGCGTGCACCTGCGGCAGCGCAGGCTGCGCGCATGCCGCGGCTGCGGAGCGTGCCGCTGCTGCACGCCTCGCAGCCGAGCCGCTGCAGCTGCTGGCGCACGCCGGCCTGCCGCGCGAAGCGCTGCTCGCCGGCGTGCTGGGATCATGGGCAGAGGAACTTGCCCATGATCCCAGCGGCCCGGGCCGCGCAGCGGAGACGGCGGGCCGCCCGCAGGCGCGGGCTGGCGAAGGCGGCGCGGCCGTCGGCGAATGGATCGCCGAGGCGGCCGCGGACGGCGCCATGCACCAGCCGGGGCCGGGCTTCGGCGCCGTGGAGGTGCGGCTCGCGCAGCCGGGTACACCGCCGGCGCTGCCTGAACTGACCGCACTGCTGCCGGGTGTGCCCGCAGCCGCAGGTCTGGATCTGATCCGCGAGCGCGTGGCGGCGCGGATGTGGCAGGCTGTCCAGAAGCGCAAGGACAGCCCGGCTTCCAAATGAGGCATATCACCTATTCAGCGGGGGAGATCGGATGATCGCCCTCGCTTGTTTTTGTGGAGATGCATACCCATTTCCAGTTTGCATCGAAGTTGACTAAGTTTGGAATGGCGTATTAAATCTACAGAAAACCAGGGTACAAGCTGTATATAGGGTATAGATCCATATAGAACTTGGGAGAAGGTACTCTTTACTGGTGGAGCTTCGCATGCAATTAAGGTATACTGTCGCAGGGAACATTATAGGAACCGTGTAAAAACGCACATGAATATATGTAATCTAATACTAACGTGATAGGGGTTTTACGATGAAATCAGGAACAGGAAGACAGCGCCGGATCGTGGTGCTGCTGTCCTCACTTATGATATGTGGAGCTGTTCTGGCTGCGTGCCAGAACGGTTCTGGATCGAATGAGAATCAGAACGCAAACGGATCATCCACGGAGCAGGGCGCCGATGGTACTACTGTTCATTTGACCGAAGACCCGGGCACAGAGGGAAAAGGCAATATGGGAGAGAACGCATCCGATTCGGGCAGTGATAAAGGTGCAGAGAGCGGCTCAGACAGCACATCTGCAGGACAGGATCAGGGTTCTTCGGACAATGGAAGTGGAGCGGCGGCTGAAGATCCCTTGATGGAGAAACGCAGTATTAGTGCTTTGCAGACAACGGTAGATTCTCAATCCGTCGTGACTAATGCACAGGCGATGACGGTGATTGTTAACAAACAGCGCAGTCTGCCGGAAGGATATGAGCCGAGTGATCTCGTAGAGCCAAACGTACCGTTTTCCTTCGAGGGCCCCCATGAGAAACGGCATATGCGCAAGGAAGCTGCGGAAGCGCTGGAGAAACTGTTTGCAGGTGCAAAAGCAGACGGTATCGAGCTTCGTGCAGTATCCGGTTACCGGTCTTACAAACGACAAGTATCTATCTACAATAACAATGTGAAAACCAAAGGGGAAGAGTATGCTTCTCGTGTAAGTGCCGTTCCCGGCAGAAGTGAACATCAGACCGGACTAGCGATAGATGTATCGAGTCCAAGCGTGGGTAATGTGCTGGAAGAGGTATTTGGCTCGTCCAAAGAAGGCAAATGGCTGGATGAACATGCAGCCGAGTACGGCTTTATCATCCGTTATCCGCAAGGTGAAGAGGACAAGACCGGTTACGTATACGAGCCTTGGCATATTCGTTATGTGGGTGCCGACCTCGCACCGGATGTGGTCAAAAGCGGATTGACGCTTGAGGAATATTTTGACGAAGCGAATATTAAGCTGTAAATCGTATCTAAACCGTAAATCGGTGACATCACCTATCCACATGTGTATAACTTTTTTCGAACCAGGATGACCCTATCATCAATCCCTTGAATGGCCTATTTTTCAGATCGTGCGGCTGTTCAGGGGATTTATGATGTTGTGGAATAGGCAGGCTGCCGGGTGGAAGGTGCCAGATTTATATATTCGGAATGAATTTGAGCTGTTATAATTTAAGTTTACTTACAGTTTCTATTACATAACAAAGTGAGGGACAAGAAAATGAGCAGACAGCAGGTATTTACCGGCTCCCCTTGGGAACCGCTGGTGGGGTATTGCCGAGCTATTCGTGTGGGTAACCGGGTTGAGGTAGCTGGAACGACAGCCATGCAGGACGGGGTCGTTGTTGGCGCGGGTGATCCCTATGTGCAGACCAAGTTTATTCTGCAGACCATTGAAAAGGCACTGAAAGAGCTGGGGGCAGACATGGCCGATGTCGTTAGAACACGCATGTTTGTCACGGATATTACACAGTGGGAAGAGGTCGGGAGAGCACATGGGGAATTCTTTGGACAGATTCAACCCGCGGCTACCATGGTCGAAGTGAATGCGCTTATTGATCCCTTGCTGATGGTTGAGATTGAGGCTGAGGCAATCATTGATACTTCAGAGGAAGTGTAAATCCCCTTATTCATTCCTCACTCTATTCAGAAGTTTTAATACAGACGGGTTAGAGAATATAAATAACCTTGCCGCTTCTCCGAAGACAAGTGGCAAGGTTATTTGGCATTGCTGTGCTGTTACCAACACTTTATCTGCCCGTATTTTCAATACTTCCGCGAAGTCGAAGGTAGATTTTCTCCTCTGGTCTAAAGGGTTCTAGACTATAGACTCTAAACTATAGGTTACAGGGTATAGCTGTGCACTGTAACCTATAGTTTACTGCTGTCGTCTTATTCTGCTTTAGGCTGCACCGCCGGAAGTTCTATAACCAATTTCCAGGCTGTGCCGATTGGAGGCAGGCTGCGTGTCAGCATGGGGCTGTAGAATCCAATGACTTTGGCACCTTTGATCAACTGCTCGGCTTTTACAGCTTCGCCATTTTGACTAACCAGCGAAGTGGCTTTGTCGATATTCAGTACAACATGATCTGGTGCTGTTTCAGTTAGGCGTGTGCCGTTAATTTCAATTTGGGACACTGCGCCGTCCTTCATATTTACATCTTCAATCGTACCAGAGGTTCCAAAAAGTTCTTGAGGCTGCGCTGCTGTTTCGGCTGCTGTATCCAGCACAGTCACTTTATACGTCGGTGTTTGTGGGGGCAGGCTTTTTGTCATCATTAAGGAGTGTTCGGCTTCAACAACCATACCCAAGGATAGATCGGTAAGTTTAATCTCTTTTCCGTCTGAGGAGATGAACTGACTGTCTTTGTTCAGGTTCAGCACGATGCCATCCTGACCTGCACCGCCAATCTGAATCGACTGGTATTTATCCTGATTCGAAATCCGGGTAATTACACCGCGATCTGTAACTGTCTTCACATCCTCTTCACTTGTAATCGTCACCTGATTACCCGTTGTATTCAGCTGGGCATGCAGTACTTTCTCCGCAAACACAGCAGGTACGTATAGCGTTCCGTCCTTGATTTCAGGTGCTGTACCGAGGGTGAGCAGCATCTTATTAACAGAATACTGATCTTTATCCGTAACCACTTGGGTCCACATCGCTCCGCGAGTCAGCTCGGCGGATTTGTTTTCTTTATGCCATTTCAGTTCGATACCCAAAGCTTCCGCCAGAGAGCGAAGCGGAACCATGGCAGCTTTACTTTCTTTATTCCAGTAACCGTCGGCCACGAATGCACCGTTAACGGATATTTTAACAACTCCGGCAGTGCTGTTATCAGTGGAAGCAGCATGCTGCTCTGCAGGCGGAGCTGCGTTATCCAGTGACGCTGCATAAGCGGCTCCGCCGCTCAGCACCATCGAAAGGGCCATCAAGGTGCTTACTTTTTTCATGCTGTTCTTCATATGATCATCCCTTCTCATCAGTGTAATGTCACGGTAAACTCTTAAATAGAATGCCGCATATCATATTTACTGACGGGATAACCTGGCCCAGTGTTGCACTTGGTCTGTAACAATGTAAACAGCGTGTTAGCCTAAATTCAGATGTTCGCGTAAGAAGCAGGTTATCGGTAGTAGGTTTAGGTTAATGTGAAGATAAGCGGACAAACTTGTGAAATTGAACCTCTACAGACTACATTTGAAGAAATCAATCAGGGCTGCATGTGAGATATGAGGAGGGATATACGGATGAGTGATATGTTGGTCGCGCTCTATCGTTTGCCAGAGCAGGAGAGTGGACTGGAGAAGCTGAGAGCGAAATCCATTGTGATTCGCAGAGCGATTGCCCCGGAGAAGCAGCAGGTGCTGAACTGGGTGAGATCCCATTTTAACCAGCCTTGGGTAGATGAATGTGATGTCGCTTTTGCACGTCAGCCTGTGACCTGTTATATTGCGCTGGAGCATGGGAAAATGATCGGTTTTGCCTGTTATGAAGCTACTTGTCGCAATTTCTTTGGTCCAACTGGAGTAAGCCCGGATGCACGCGGAAAGGGTGTAGGGACAGCGCTGCTGCTGGCCTGCATGCACGCGATGAGAGCAGATGGCTACGGGTATGCGATTATTGGATCGGCTGGTCCGGTCGAATTCTACAAACGAACACTGGGAGCGGTGGAGATTGAAAATTCTACACCCGGTATTTATGAAGGCATGCTGCGGGCAGACTAGACGTTAACGAAGTTTTGGAAAAGGGAGGCAGGACCAGGATGAGCACAAAGCAAATGCTGCATATCGGCATGATCGGCACAGGTTCGATCTCGGATCTTCATATGAGGTGTTATGCCAAAAATGAGGATGCGGTCATCTATGCCATCTGTGATCTGAACGAGGAACGGGCCAAGGCGGCTGCTGCAAAGTATGACGCTCAGTCCGTATATACCAACTACCGCGAGATGCTGGAAGATCCGCATGTAGATGCAGTTAGTATCTGTACGTGGAACAATACCCATGCAGAGTTTGCCATTGCTGCACTTGAGGCAGGCAAGCATGTGCTTCTGGAGAAACCGGTGGCTACGAATGTGGAGGATGCGCTGCGGATTGAGGAAGCGGTGAAAAAGAGCGGTCGTACCTTTGTTGTAGGTTTTGTACGCCGTTATGATAACAACATGCAGATGCTGCGCAGATTTATAGATGCCGGAGAGTTTGGCCAGCTGTATTATGCCAAAGCTTCTATTTTGCGGCGTCTGGGCAACCCGGGAGGGTGGTTTGCAGATAAAGCTCGTTCCGGCGGAGGCCCCTTGATTGATCTGGGTGTACATATTATCGACCAGTGCTGGTATCTGATGGGCAGACCGAAGCCTGTGTCGGTCAGCGGCAATACGTATCGTAAACTCGGCAACCGGGCGAACATTGAACATCTCTCATTTTATAAAGCAGCAGACTACAGTGCCGCCGTTAATAACGTAGAGGATATGGCAAATGCCCTGATTCGTTTCGAAAATGGTGCTTCGCTGGTAGTGGATGTGAGCTTTACCCTGCATGCCCGTGGGGACGAGTCTTTAGTTAAGCTGTACGGAGAACGAGGCGGATTTGAACTGGAGCCGAAAACGCTGATTGTCACGGAGAAAAATGACACGATCATGAACATTGAACCCCAGACAGACCACTCCGGTCTCGATATACATGGTGCGTTCCAGAATCAGATCGATCATTTCGTGGAATGCTGCCTGAACGGTACGCCGCCCATCAGTCCGATTGCGGATGGGGTGGCCTCCACGCGTATGCTGTGCGCCATTTATGAGTCTGCCGAAAAAGGGCAGGAGATCAGGCTGGACTAAGTAGATCGTTGATATAAAAGCACCCCTCCATTTAAGCTCTACTGGTTAGAAGGAGGGGTGCTGCATTTGATGAATAAAGTTCTGTTCCGGCCGACATTCCAATCTGTACTTGTTACTTATTCATGGGCGAATCTTCGTATCCCGGGTCATTGTAGTCGGTATTCTGCAGCTTGGGAAGCACGTTCATATCATCTATGGCTTGTCTGGTCTCAGGTGTGCCGTGATCGTAAAGAAAGGTGTACAGCATCGTCACGCCGTCCGTAAACCGCTCATTTCCCTCATCGTGATCTGCCGACTTGTAAGGCACGGGTGCACGCTGTAGTGAATAGTCATCACCCTTTTCCAGCATTTTCATCAAGTCCTGTAAAGTGGCCAATTGTCCGTCATCCACGATAACTTCAAACGGTGTAGATTCATTTTTGGTTTGCTCAATCAGGTTATGAGTCACCGATACATACAGATGCTGTTTACCGTCCTGCATAATCCAACCCCCATTCCAATATTGAAAAAAGACCTGATACTGTTGAACTGGAAAAAAGACGCTTTTACTGTTAATAAACAGCAGTAAGCGTCCTGAAACGAAAGTGTAGTCTATTTCCCGAACCGATTCGTCACCGGAACCTGCCGGGTGCCTGCCACCATTGTCCCTGAACATAGTGGACAAACCGGAGGCACGGAAGAGTCTTTTTTCGACGATTTTCCGGAAGGGACAGCCGGTTTCTGTCGTAACCATGCTTTGCACGAAGCTGAGCTGCATTTCCAGACAGCTACCATTTCCGTCCGCTCCGTTTTGTCTGAACCTGCGGGTGAGGATGCAGCCGATCGGGAAGTGGAGGCCGTCTGCGCCGTTTTTGGATGAAGGCCGGGTGTACTGAATGCTTTATGATCTCGAATAATTCCGCTGCCGCGCTGCTCACTGAGGCGATCTTCATCCCGTTCATCGAGCATCTCCATTTCCCGATGATCCTTATGATTAATCGCACTGCGCTGCAGCGAATGCCGCTGAGCAGCATTCGCTGGCTGTGACCTTGAATGATGAAGCGTCCCGCCGCTCTGACCACTCTCATGTCTGCTGCCATTCCCGGCGTCCCGGATGCTTTTCCAGTTGCCGCTGCCGGTTCGGCTGTTTCCATTTCCGTTATATCCTTCATTTCGGTTATTTCCATAAGATGCTGTGCCGCTGGCACGGCTCTCTTCCCGTGTTTTGCGTTTGTCGGGTACTTCCATACCGAAGGCTTCCAGCAGGAAACGAGACACGTCTGCAGGTTTACCGTGATGGCTCGCTGGTGAGGTTACATAGAGATGCTGCTTCGCTCGGGTGATTGCAACATAAGCGAGTCTGCGTTCCTCCTCCAGTGCCATATCCAGATCAGCATCCGTCTGCTGCACGGTAAGTGCTGCCTTCTGATCCTCCGGAATATCCTGCCGCAGAGCAGTGCTGTGCGGCACGATGCCTTCGCTGGCTCCGATCCAGTAGACGCAGGGAAACTCAAGTCCTTTGGCCCTATGAATGGTCATGAGCTGCACGGCGTCACTATCCTGCGCGCGGCGCAGTGATTCCATCTCCCGATGCCTGCGTGACAGCTCGTCCGCGAATTGCACGAATTCCTCCACGGTTTCGAACTTTTTGACAGCTGCTTCAAACTCATCCAGTGTTTCCAGCATCGTTTCCTTATAATGGGTGAAAATGGAAGGATCGCCGCTCTCCATATATTTATCATAAAAATGACGGCGCATCTCCTGAATCGCATTGATGGGCTTGAGCTTATGCAGGGATTTGATCAGCTTGATGCGTTCCTTGACCTGCTCCTGTTGAAAAGGTTTTAGCTTGTCCCATTTGCTCAGATGGATCAGCGGGTATTTCTTGGCCTGTTCCTGCTCACAGCGCTGGATATACTCCAATCCTGCATCACGGGACACGTACAGCGGACCGAGTGCACTTGGCAGAGCATCCATTGCCCGCGGGTTCAGAGACAGCCGCATATGATCCATCAAAGGTTTGATGAGAGACTGATCATAGAATACCGGGGCAGCCCCATGCTGTACAAACGGCACATCCTTCAGTACCAACTGCTCAAACACGGCCCGGCTGCTGCTGGCTGTCCGGTGCAAAATGGCTATGTCCCGATATGGATACAGCCCTTCCTCCACCTGCTGACAGATCTGATGAACGACCCAGGCCGCTTCTTCTTCGGCATTGGAAGGAGTGGCAAAGCGAGGTGCATCCCCACGCTGTCCTGCCGCACGCAGCCGTTTGTCCCGTCTGCGTTTATTGCGTGCAACCAGCTCACTGCCGAGCCCCAGAATACGAGCATCACTGCGATAATTAATATCCAGCGTCACGATGCGCGCACCCGGGTATACTTTATCGAATTCCAAAATCGATTCCTGCCGTGCGCCGTTAAACGTATATATTGTCTGGTCATCGTCTCCGACAACCATCAGATTGCGGTGTGCTCCAGCGAGCATCTGTACAATTTCGTACTGCAGCCGGTTGGTATCCTGAAATTCATCAACCATAATGTATTGAAAACGCCGCTGCAGCGGCTTTAACACCGCCGGATCACGAAGCAGCGCGGCCGCGCGCAGCAGGATATCATCAAAGTCCATTTTGCCGCGATCCTGCTTCCAGGTTTCGTATCCGAGCAGCACCCGTTTGGCATCGCGCTCATCCTGCGTTTTCTCCGGCAGATCTGCCGTATCTGATCCCTGCATCTTCCACGCGGACAGCATCGCCAGCAGACTCTCCGGCTGGAAAGCCTCGCTCATGCCATTCTGGCGAAGCAGCATTTTCAGCACCGTATGCTGGGCTCGCGGCTCACCAAAAATGTCTTCCTGCACTCCGTAATGGCGCAGCAATGTCAGTGCAAACGAGTGAAAGGTTCGAGCCTGCACGGCCCTTGCTGCAGCAGGTCTGATGCCCGGCAGAGCAGCGATCCGGTCTTTCATCTCGGCGGCAGCCTTGTTGGTAAACGTTACGAGCAGTATGCTGGCCGCTTGTACACCACTGACTTCCATCAGATAGCCTGCTCTTGCAGCGAGTACGGTTGTTTTGCCGCATCCGGCACCCGCGAGGGTGAGTATAGGTCCTCTGCCATGGCGCACGGCCGAGATTTGCGGACCGTTAAGCTTGATGCCTGCTTTCTCTAGCGAGCGGAAGTAATATGCATCCTGCTGGTCGTCACCCACAAGCTGCCGACTGGTTTCCAGCGGTGCTGCCGGGGATTGGGGCAGGGATGCTGCCGGGGTCACCCCGAGCGGACGGGGGTAAAACGTTGAGTTCGGACTTAACATGTTTCATCCACCTCTGTATGCATTCAGGGATAGGACTATCCCGTTCAAAAGTAAACCATTTGCCCTTTTCACAATCGCATTGTAAATTGGTAAGATAGAGTTAGCTGCGAGTCATGCGTGTTTCAAACGGCATCGCTTCATCGATATGGAGTGAAAATCCATAAGTAATGGAGCCAAAGTTCCATTATACCGAACGTATGGTCTTGACGAAAGCCCCTGTTTCTATCCAATATCCGCATAAAATGGGGTGCCGGCGCGATTTTTCGCAACTTTTTGGCTTCATATCGTATAAGTTATATATCTAGGGCAATTCGCATGCTGCGAACTGCCGACCTACTACTAATGAAGAATGAAATGATATTGTTTTGACGGGACAGAGGAGGAATGAATATGAAACTGCTTCAGCGCATCAAAAATGGAGCAAATAAAGCAACAGAACGGGCACAACACGCCGTTGAGATTGGCAAATTGAACAATCAGATTGTGGGCTTGCAGCAGGAACAGGAAGTCCATTTTACCGATATGGGCCGGATCTTCTATGAGGGTTACCGTATACAGGATATGACGCGGGCCGAAAAAGAGATGGTGGATCTGTCTCAACTGTGCGACGAATTGCAGGATGAGATCGACGCTCTGCGGAGCAAGATTGCTGAGCTGAAAAATGAACGGCTGTGCGAGTGTGGACACGTCGCAACGCTGGATGCCAACTTCTGTCCGAAGTGTGGACGCAAGCTGGGGGAATTCAAACCAGGTACGGCTGCATCGGGAGCTGCAGAAGCTGCTCCAGCCGTTAATACGGCAAAACAAGAAGCAGCAGCCGCTCAGAATCCGGCTGTGGAACAGTCGATTTTTAATGCACAAGCCGTGGAAGATCATGAAGAGCCTGAGCCGTATCATACGGTTATTCCATCCATTGCCGATCTCGAAACAGAGCCGGAGTATAACAGCACCGAGTTTACACTGGAAGAGAAGGAGGCGTTCGATGCAGAGTGGGAGCGCCGCAGGGAAGAGGAGATGCAGCGGGAACGTGAGCGTCAGCAGGAGCTGGATGAGCGTATTCGTTATTGGAAAGAAAACAATCCAATTGTAAATACAGTAGATGTACAGACAGAACTGCCGCGTGAAATGGTGAAATGTCAGATCTGTGCATCCGAACTGCCCAAAGGCTCGAAGTGGTGCCCGCGCTGCGGTGCCGAGCAGATCTGATGTGATGCAGTGGACGTGCTGCCATTAGGCAGTGCTGGTTGCTGACAGCATGGGGGGACAGAAATATGGACCAACTGCTGCATCATTTACGTCATCTCGGGTTTACCGAGATGGAATCCAGAATTATGGTGGAATTAGCCCGTCAGGGATCAGCCTCGGGGTATGAGGTTGCCAAACGGCTGGGGGTGTCCCGTTCGAATGTGTATGCATCCCTGCAGCGCTTGGAACAGCGGGGATTTCTCAGGTGCAGCCCGGGCGAGCCTGCGAAATACAGCATGCTGAAACCTGAAGAGATGACACGCATGATCTCGGATCAGATGCATACTTCGCTGGATTATGTGGAGCGAAGTATGCCGAAGAGTGAGCCGGAGAAACCTGTGTTTTACAATGTGGAAGGTGACAAAAATGTGTTTGAGAACCTGAGCCGTGAGCTGGCCGGGGCCGAGCAGGAGATCGTGGTAGACGTCTGGCGGGAAGAAGCCGAGCTGCTTCGGGAAGATCTGCAGCAGGCGGAGGCTCGGGGCGTGCGCCTCTTGTGGTCCTGTGAGGGCGGAGAAGGCATGCTGGACCATCCACTTCCTTTCCCGGGCCTGCCGATATCTGGAACGGGGACGGGGCGCAAGTTCTCGCTGGTCGTGGATCGCCGCTGGTGCATGCTCGGCATGCGCGGGCAGTCCACTTCAACGCAGGCCGTGGTCACAGAGCATCCGGTGATGACGGGCCTGCTGCTGAATCACTTTGCACAGGAACTGGTGCTGTATGAACTGGAGCAGGACATGGGTGAGGAGCTGCAGAGCCGTTACGGACGACGATATGCAGATATCGCTGCACGGTACTGGTCTTCCCCTGCACCAAGAGATGTACGGTAACGGGAAGAGAAGCAGACATAGCGGCTTTATGGCCGTGAACTATAAAAGGACGATCCGTGGACGATGGCTCGCTGCGCCTCGTCCTTTTGTTGTTAGGGCTAGTACAGTATTTCAGATCCAGGTTAATGCTGCTTAAGGTATGGAGATTTAAAGTAAGAAGATTTAAGGTATGAAGTGATGCTGATGTTGAGAAAATGAAGTTATGCTTGTTTAACTCGTTTCAGCGCTTCGAACACATCGATATAATATTCGGTGCCGTGCGGCACAAAATCTGCTGTCCGGACTTCACGCAGGATGCGATCAGTGCGGGCAGGCTGCTTGGAATGGCCAAGATCGGATGAGATGCCAGCTGATGTCGGCACAGATGATGCTGCGCCTTCCGGCATGGACACAGAAGAATGCGGCCGCACACCTGATGCCTGAATGACATTCGTCTGCTGCTCGAAAAGAGCAATCAGCTCATCCAGTGGTGCCTCATACAGGCTGTCTACTTCGCTGGCCTGGAGGCGATAAGACTCCAGCGGCTGATTCAGGCATAAGCCGTATACTGCGCTGATCTCCCGGTCCAGGAAAGGAACTCCGCGGACCTCGCCCTGGAGCTGCTGCTCAGCTGTAAACAAATAAGTTAGTGCTTCGAATGACGTATGCACACCGAGTTCTTCTTCAAGCTCACGGGAGGCGTCCTGCAGCTGTTCACCAGCTGTGAGGTGGCCGGCTGCCGTAATGTCGTAATATCCCGGGAAAGTATCCTTGATATCCCGCCGTCGCTGAAACAGAATCATACGCTGGTCACCTTCATCACGCACGATCCAGCAGTGAAAGGAGCGATGCCAATATCCTTTGGCATGAACCTCGTTTCGGGGAGCTGTACCGATCCATTTTTGCTGATTGTCATAAATGTCGAAACGTTCTGGGGTCATGATACGTATCTCCTTATATAGCAGAATTTAAAGTTCAAAATTTCACAAACTATGTTTTTAACGAAAGGGGAACGATTGTATGGAATGCATTGTACACTTTCAGGTGATTTATCCGCAACCTCAGGAGCGCAAAACCCTTAGAGGACTTATCTTTGTAGGGCAGGGTCAGGAGCCGGCGAGCAGTCAGCTTACGACGATGTTTAAAGACATGGGATTTCATGTTCGACTGGAGGACGAGGCACAGCTGTTGTTTAAGCCAACGGATGCCAATGCTAACTTTGAGTATATCCGGGTCACTGAACTGGATACCGGGGAAGAGGTTTACAAGGAAGACAAAGACCTCAAATCGATTCTGGAACATCTGCTTCCGCGGCGTTTCTAAGCAGGGAGCATAGGATTGACGAGCAAGTTTTTTTGATAAATGAAAAAAAGGTCCCGCCTCAATAGGTGGAACCTGGACATACGCAGGTTTGATGTAATTTATATGTGTATACATAGCAGTGAATATGTCTCATACCAAACTTTGAATATGCTTTATAAGCTTACCGTGATGGCTGGATAAGCATTAAACTTAAACGGCTTTTATCTGTGAGCATCAGTATCAAAGAATCAAACCTGCGTCATTGTTTATTTTTATACATAACCATAGATCAACGTTTAAGCCGGAGCGCTGCTTCCTTCTGCCTCGAGCTGTGAGGTGCATTGGGAACAACGGGTAGCTCGAGCCGGAATTTCAGATAGACAGTACTTGCAGGCTTTGGTCGTTTTTTCCGGTTCGGGCTTGGCATGCTCCTTGCGTTTGAGATAGTTGATGCCCTTCACCAGCATAAAGATACAGAACGCCACGATAATGAAATCAATCAGGATATTGATGAACTGACCGTAGGCGATGACGGTAGCCCCAGCCTCGTTGGCTTGAGCCAGTGTTGTGATCTCTTGTCCGCCTGCTGTTTTTACATCAGGGTCCAAGTTAATAATTTTCTGGCTGAAATCAATCCCGCCGAGCAGTTTCCCGACCGGAGGCATGATGATATCATTCACAAGGGACGTAACGATTTTTCCAAAAGCAGCCCCGATTATGACACCGACCGCCAGATCAATAACGCTGCCGCGCACAGCAAACTCCTTAAATTCTTTCAGTATGCCTCTCATTGTGACAATCTCCTTTAACGACTATATTCAGAACGCTTCCTCTCAGGTTCATCCCTTCAGGACACGCTTTCGTTCTCATATTGTACAAAAAAAATGAGAATCAATCATCCCCTTGTTTGCAAATAAAACATAGTTTCCGTAAATTCCATGAAAATTCCTCTTTATTTCAAGCCGCCAATTCGGTATACTTCTAACATTGTCAGTGAGATTACACTTTTACATTTCAGGTTCGCAATTATACATTGAAACGAATCTTGGAGCCAAAATGAATTAAATATGCCGTTACTCGTATATGTGCAGGAATAGGCCTGCATGTCTCTACCCGATCACCGGAATGATTGGACTACGGGAAGGATGCTTCTGCGCCCTGAGCGGTCAAGGTCAGTATATTTGTACACTTTGACCTCGTCCCTTGGCGTTTGCAGTGTTCACACGGCTTGTCCATACAGGAACAAGTCCGTCTTTCCCGTCTCCGGTTGATGCCGCAGGTGTGAAAAGGCGGGCTTTTTGTTTTTTTACATGAGGTGTGGGGTAGTGATGCAAAACTAACTGTATATGCAGGTAAAGAGCTTTGGGAGGAAAAAAAGATGCAGCTGTTAAAAGACAAAGTAAGACAGGAAGGCATTGTCCTGTCCGAGCAGGTACTCAAAGTAGACTCGTTTTTGAACCACCAGATGGACCCCGTGTTGATGAAGGAAGTAGGCAAAGAGTTTATTCGCCGGTTTGAAGGTGAACAAATTACACGTGTATTAACGATTGAATCGTCCGGTATCGCGCCCGGCATTATGACTGCACTCGAACTGAATGTTCCGCTAATCTTCGCTCGGAAGCAGAAGTCGCTCACCCTGACCGAAGATATTCTGGTGGAAAAAGTCTATTCCTTCACCAAGCAGGAGACCAACGAGATTACGGTTGCCAAAAAGTTCATGAACCCCGGCGATCGTGTGCTGATCATCGACGATTTTCTGGCGAACGGTGAAGCGGCTTTTGGTCTGGCTCGCATTGTGGAGCAGGTTGGAGCAGAAGTAGTCGGTATTGGGATCGTGATTGAAAAAGCTTTCCAGCCGGGAGGGCGTCTGTTAAAAGAGGCTGGATACCGTGTGGAATCTCTGGTTCGTATCGGAGCGCTGTCCAATGGACAAGTAACCTTTGCAGATGAGGAGGGCACGAACTGATATGGCACGCGAACGTATTTTTCAGCGTCACCGGCATCCGGTCAAAACCTTTTCACTGGGCCTGCAGCACGTACTGGCGATGTATGCGGGAGCTGTTATTGTACCGCTGATCGTCAGTAAGGCACTCGGATTTACACAAGAGCAGCTGACTTATTTGATTGCAATCGACCTGCTTGCCTGCGGTGTGGCTACACTGCTCCAGGTTTGGGGCAATAAATATTTTGGCGTAGGACTGCCAGTTATGCTGGGCTGCGCATTTCAGGCGGTATCCCCAATGATTATGATCGGACAGAGCAGTGGAGTCTCTGCCATTTACGGTGCCATTATTGCATCGGGCTTGTTCGTGCTTGTTTTTTCTGGATTGTTCGGCAAACTGATCCGGCTCTTTCCGCCAGTGGTTACAGGTTCGGTGGTTACCATTATTGGTCTGACACTGATTCCGGTGGCATTCACCGATTTGGGCGGTGGCCAGGGACAGCCGGACTTTGGAAGCGGCGTTAACCTGATGCTCGGGTTCGGTGTTCTCATCTTCATCATTTTGATGACTCGTTTCACGACAGGATTTGTACGTTCCATTTCGGTATTAATTGGTCTGTTCGTTGGCACGGTGGCTGCCGGCTTGATGGGCGAAGTGGAATTTGCTCCTATTCTTGATGCAAGCTGGTTTCACATGGTACAGCCATTTTATTTCGGCAAGCCCACCTTTGAGATTGTTCCGATTCTGACAATGATTCTGGTTGCGATTGTCAGTGTGGCCGAATCCACGGGCGTATTTATGGCTCTGGGCAAATTGTTGGACAAGGATCTGACTTCCAAAGATTTGGCGCGTGGATATCGCGCAGAGGGTCTGGCAATTGTACTTGGCGGGATCTTCAACTCTTTTCCATATACAACCTATTCGCAAAATGTAGGACTTGTACAGATGACGCGTGTAAAGACACGTGACGTCATCGTTGTTGCTGGCGGTTTGCTGATCGTGATTGGCTTTGTACCGAAAATTGCCGCGCTGGCCCAGCTTGTACCCGGATCTGTCCTTGGCGGTGCGATGGTGGCTTTGTTCGGCATGGTTGTTTCCTCTGGTGTTCGGATCATTGCCAGTCAGGTGGACTTGAACCGTCACGAGAACCTGTTCATCATTGCTTGTTCCGTTGGTATGGGACTGGGTGTGACGGTTGTGCCTCAGTTGTTCGCGGGTGCGCCAGCCTGGGCTCAGATTATGTTGGGCAATGGCATTATTGCAGGAAGTTTTACAGCGATCTTTATGAATCTGTTATTTAATGGCCTTGGAAGTAAAGATACCGCGGCTCAGCTGGCTGCACCGCATGAAGATGAGATGATTGAGGAGAGCAGCAAGTCTGCGTAAGGCACATAAGGTTAGATAAGACAGATAGGAATAATGTAAGACCGAATGCTAATGGAAAATCAGTAGAGATAAGGTAGTTTGCTTTATCGTGAACACAGGTTTATTTTGTGGTTTGTGGGGAGTACCTGCGGTTCAAATGCACTATTATGTAAACTGATATCATGAATGATTCATGACATAACCCATGTTGACTCAGGATACGAACGATTTATGACCTTGATAATTTATGTTATAAAATATCAACGATGTTAAACATACAATAAATGGACTATTAAATTCAGTATCTCGTGTATTTAGTGTCAATTCAATTCTTAAAGTTAACATAATATACGCACAGGAAACACCGGAACAAAGGGTTCAGAAGAGGCCCGTTGTTTCGGTGTTTTTTCGAATGCCTGTGATGTTAGAGGTGCCTCATCTGTTTTTCGGCAAAATCACCGATCCAAGGCAGTTTGAACCATTTCCCCTGCAGACTGGCGATTACCGTCAGGAGCCATACAATTACACCCAGCAGGGATAACAGTGACGCCACAAGCGGACCGAACAGCGGAAGAAAGGTCGACAGCACATGCCCCACCATGATCAGTCCAAAGACCGTTACGGATTGAAGAGCATGAAATAATACAAATTTGCTTCGCTTCTCCACTGCCAGAAAGATAATGCCGCCTACAAATGTGAAAAGATAACACAACATGCCGGCTATATTTTCATCCAGACCACTGGACGATTTCATGGGGGACATCATGCCCAGCCTCCTTTGTCCTTTTTATAAGGCTATGTAGGAGCTGGACAGAACTGAACCGATGAATTCACTAAGTTTGAATCTGTCTGCGGGGACTGGTGATTTTTCCTTTCTTATCCTCGTCATCTTCCTTAGGCACGAGACGCTCATCTGTTTTTCCTTCATGATGATTATCGAAAGCAAACTCCGTCAGCTTCCATTCCGTCCTGCCAAGTACGGGATCGGCGGGGAAATGCTGACCCCGGTGAAGATGTTCTTCCTGCCCGGATTCATTGATATAAACACCGTCGACTTCTACCTTTTCATGCGAAAGGGGCAGCATATCCTGTTCTTTGCGATCCATAACAGGTCCTCCTTTTAATTCCAGATAGTTAACTGATTTGGTGGTCCAAGATAATATCCCCCGAATAGTTGGGAGTTATGCTGGATAGATTAATCCGTATAGAATAAACATTTTGTAAAATATGATTCGGAATTAAACTTTTTGGGCCGTAAAACCGTTATATATATTAGGAAAAATCGTCAAGTCGTAACGAGGTTCCGAATATGATACAATAAGATTATGATTCAACCTGAATCATATCGGGTATTTATAGTGTCAGGTACTTGCTATTCGGCGAGGTTCCCGACCTAAAGCTTGCTTTAAGCCGCGCACACAACTTCATGAATGGCATTTAAGACTTATTCGGCGTTCTCTAAACGGAGCATTCACTTTCAACGTTTTGGGAGGGAATTACAATGGCAACGAAAGGTCACAATGAGGTCAAAGAAAGTTTGAGGGAAATGACTCGGATTTTCCGTCCTAAGGATCCAAAAAAATTCGTGAAGGAGTATGTGAGAAAATACCGGATTACGGGTGGGTATGAGGAAGAATTGACTTCTGTCGTTGAGCATGAGCTTGTCAAGATGGATTCTTCCGTATCCTGAAACAACACCAACTTCTGATTATACTGTTCAAAATATGAATAGAACCGTCTCTCGGGCCTTGGCTCCGGAAGACGGTTTTTTTTGCGTTTGGGCAGAGGGGCCGCATCGGCTGTACTTTCTCGATACAGATGTCACTTTAGGGGGCTTTGTTGTAGGCCTGCTGCATATATATAGAAGTACACCTACAGCAGGAAGGATGAAGGCATGTGGACCCTATTTTAAAAACAAGAGAAGAGATTGGCTGCATGCGGGAAGCGGGACGAATATTACGAAGCTGCCATCAACATATCGAGAAGTACATGGTTCCAGGCACCACAACAGCGGAAATTAACGAACGTGTGGAGGTATTCCTTGCGAATCATGGGGCGACACCTGAGCAAAAAGGGTATAAGGGATATCCTTACGCCACATGTGCTTCAGTGAATGAAGTGGTCTGTCACGGATTTCCCGGCAATCAGGCACTGACAAGCGGAGATGTCGTTACAATCGATATGGTTGTAAACAAAGACGGATGGCTTGCTGATTCGGCCTGGACATATGCCGTAGACGAACCGAGCAGATCGATTCGCAGGCTTATGCAGCGTACAGAGAAAGCACTGTATAAAGCGATAGCTCAGGCTGTTCCGGGCAATACGCTTGGAGACATCGGTAATGCCATTGAGCGGACAGCCAGATTATACCGATACGGCATTGTGAAGCCGCTGATCGGTCACGGTATCGGGCAGTATATCCATGAGCCGCCGAATGTGCTGCCTTACGGGAAACGCAAAACAGGAATGATGCTTGCTGAAGGTATGGTCATAACCATCGAACCGATCTTCACGAAGGGCAGCTCCGGCGCTGTAGTCTGGGATGAGGACGGCTGGACCGTGCGAACGCTTGATGGAAGCTGGGGTGTGCAGTATGAACATACTATAGCGATTACTAAGGATGGACCTTTAATTCTGACAGATGGTACTTGAGAACAAGAAGATAATGAACCATACAAGAAAACAGAGAAGCGGTTGTTAAGACCCGGAGATGTAAACATCAAAATGGTAAAGACTGACGAGGGCTGCTCCATGCCAATCATGGCGGACAAACGCATGGGGCAGATTTAACCATTTCCAGTTTCAGTGGAAATGATTACCTTAACCTAAGTGTGTTCATTTTTGCATAATACCACATGTTTTGATTGTGATAAAAATCGCTAAGAATTTTTAGTTTATCACCGAAATTTGGCAAAATTTTTCAGATGAAGAGAGTAATACTTTTAAGTGAAATCGTTTGCAAAGCAAGCTGCAGAGCGGTTTTATACATAAAGTGAACAATTTGTGAACATGTGTCCAAAGATTGACAAAATCATACCCTCAACTTATATTTAATAAGTGATTAAAGCATATAGAATGAATTGGAAGAATGCGCAGACATGCCCTGGACAGGAAATGACGGGAGTACTGGAAGCGTTATTTTTGTAAGCATTCTATTTGATGAAGAGGATTATGTTTATCGTACCGAAACGTACAGTGCTGCCTTTGTACCGAACGACAACCGTAATCTACGAAAACGTAAAAAAGTGGGGTAGATCAATGATGAAACAGTGGCAGGTTGCAAAGCGAATCCTTCCCTTGCTGGCAGTGTTCTCTTTGCTGCTATCCGCATGCGGGCGGGAAGACTTGTCGGCAATGAAACCTCAAGGTCCTGTGGCGCAAGACCAATTAGATCTGATGAAGCTGTCTATTGCGATTATGATCGTGGTGCTCATCATTGTATTTGCGATTGCTGCCTATGTCCTTATCAGGTTTCGCAGACGAGCCGGGCAGACCGAAATGCCTGAGCAGGTTGAAGGGAACTTCAAACTGGAAGTAATATGGACAGCCATTCCACTTCTGCTGGTCATTATTTTGGCTGTGCCAACGGTGCAGACGATTTTTGCCCATGGTGAAGATCTGACGAACGACAAAAACGCAGTTAAGGTCCAGGTAACCTCACATCAGTATTGGTGGGAATTCACTTATCCTCAGTATGACATAACCACCGCTCAAGACCTCATCATCCCGACCGGAAAGAAAATTGCATTTGAATTGAAAACCGCTGACGTGCTTCATTCCTTCTGGGTGCCGTCACTTGCGGGTAAAATGGACACAAACCCGGATGGAACACTGAACAAATTCAGCTTCTCGGCTCCGAATGAAGGCGTTTACCGTGGTAAATGTGCCGAGTTATGCGGAAGATCACATGCCTTCATGGAATTTAAAGTTAAAGCTGTAAGTCAGGAGTCTTTCGATCGCTGGGTTAATGCCATGAAAGCACCGGCTGTTCTTCCTGAAGACACACAGCTTGCCGAGAAATTCAAAACAAACTGCCTTTCCTGCCACGCTGTTGGCGATCAAGGCGGACCGGCTGCACCGAACCTTACAGGCATTGGCGGCAAGGAAGCCGTTGCAGGTATTTTGCTGAATCAGCGTGAGGGTCAGGAAGAAGGCAAACCGGTGCTGGATAACATGAAAGAGTGGCTTCATGATCCACAGTCTGTGAAAGAGGGCAATACCATGCCAAGTCCGAAGAGTCTCGGACTCACGGATGAGGAGATCGACGGAATTGCCGAGTATTTGGCCAATTACAAATTGGACTACGAATAGAACAGCAAGGATGAAGAAGGGGGTACACAACCTTGGCTCATGCGCATAGCGTCAAGCGGTACAGGGGCTTGATGGACTGGATCACCACAGTCGATCACAAAAAAATTGCCGTTCTTTACTTAATTGCGGGCGGATTTTTCTTCGGCATTGGCGGAATTGAAGCCATTTTGATCCGGATTCAACTGATGAAGCCGATGAACACTTTTGTATCGGCACAAGTATTTAACGAATTGATTACGATGCACGGAACCACGATGATTTTCCTTGGCGTCATGCCGATTATTTTTGCCATTATGAATGCGGTCGTTCCTTTGCAGATCGGGGCACGTGACGTAGCGTTCCCTTTTGTTAATGCGTTAGGTTTTTGGACGTTTTTGTTTGGGGGTTTGCTGCTTAATCTGAGCTGGGTTATGGGAGGCGCGCCGGACGCAGGATGGACTGCGTATACACCGCTATCCAGTGCAGCGTACAGTGAATCGCATGGTGTGGACTTCTATACGATCGGTCTTCAGATCGCCGGTCTGGGTACACTCATTGGCGGCATTAACTTCCTGGCGACCATTATTACGATGCGTGCACCAGGCATGTCCTATATGCGGATGCCAATGTTTACATGGACCACGTTTATTACGTCCGCCATTATCCTGTTTGCTTTTCCTGCCATCACGGTAGGTCTGGTATTGTTGACGTTTGACCGGATTCTCGGTGCGAATTTCTTCGATGTTGCGAACGGTGGTAACCCCGTACTGTGGCAGCATATCTTCTGGATTTTCGGACACCCGGAAGTTTACATTTTGATTTTGCCGGCCTTTGGCATTATCTCGGAGGTTATTCCAACCTTCTCGCGTAAGCGGCTGTTTGGTTATAGTTCCATGGTGTTCGCTACGATTTTGATTGCCTTTCTGGGCTTCATGGTCTGGGCGCATCACATGTTCACTACAGGTCTCGGTAACGTGGCCAATGCGTTATTCTCGATCTCGACGATGCTGATTGCCGTACCGACAGGGATCAAAATCTTCAACTGGCTCTTTACGATGTGGGGTGGACAGATTCGCTTCACGGCGGCGAACCTCTTCGCTGTCGGATTTGTTCCAACCTTCGTTATGGGCGGAGTTACCGGCGTCATGCTGGCTTCTGCTCCGGCAGATTTCCAGTTCCATGACACATACTTTGTCGTAGCTCACTTCCATTATGTTATTGTGGGCGGGCTCGTACTCGGATTATTCGCAGGGCTTCATTACTGGTGGCCGAAGATGTTTGGCCGGATCCTGAGTGAAACGCTTGGAAAGTGGACGTTCTGGACATTCATGATCGGCTTCCAGCTGACCTTCTTCGTACAGCATTTCCTCGGTCTGATGGGGATGCAGCGCCGGATCGTTACATACTTGCCGAATCAGGATTTTGATCTGCTTAACCTGGTCAGCTCCATCGGCGCATTCCTGATGGGGGTTGGCGTAATCATCTTCTTGATCAACATCGTCATTACGACGAGGAAACCGGTCGATGCACCGAATGATCCTTGGGAAGACGGACGTACACTGGAGTGGACGATCCCATCACCACCACCAGAGTACAACTTCAAGCAAACGCCTCTGGTGCGCGGTATCGATGCGTATTGGAAAGAGAAGATGGCAGGCAACAAAGAGATGACCCCGGCGGAACCGGTAGGTTCGATTCATATGCCATCTGCTACACCGCTGCCGTTTGTCATGTCTGTAGGTATTTTTATCGCAGGACTTGGACTGATGTTCAGCAAAGACAAATTCGAATTGGAATTTATGAATATCATCTTCAATAATTATATTGTGGTTATTATCGGTCTTCTTATTACATTTGGTGCGATGGCACTGCGTTCATTATATGACGATCACGGCTGGCACATTGAACCGGAGGATCAGGACGAGAAGGGGGCGAGAACATGACAACCTCACATGCCGAGCCGGTAAACGGCAAACTGCCGCATGAACCGGAGAAGGCGACGCTCGAAGGGCGCAACAAGCTCATCGGCTTCTGGCTGTTCCTTGGCGGCGAGACAGTGCTGTTCGGTACGCTCTTCGCCACCTTCCTCGCACTCCGCGGGCAGACCAATGACGGACCTACAGCGAATGAATTGTTTCATCTGCCTCTTGTGGCAGCAGCAACGTTCATCCTCCTGGTCAGCAGCTTGACGAGTGTATTCGCCATTCAGGCGATGCACAAAGGGAACCGTAATGCACTTGCCTTGTGGCTGGGGATAACGGTTGTTCTGGGTCTGGGATTCCTTGGTCTGGAGATTTACGAGTTCTACGAATACGTGAAGCATAAAGAGTTCGGTATGACCACGAGTGCCTTCAGTTCGGCATTCTACACGCTGGTCGGGTTCCACGGAGCCCACGTTGCATTCGGTATTGTGTGGATCGGAATCATTATCGGGCAGCTGTTCAAAAAAGGATTAACGGTCGTAACCGCACCGAAAGTCTATGTCTCCGCCATGTATTGGCACTTCATTGACGTTGTGTGGGTGTTCATCTTTACGGTCGTGTACCTGCTCGGAAAGGTGGGATAACACATGTCCGCTCAGGATCAAAGTGATCAACAGCCTGTGAAGCACCGTCACCGGGCTGAAGGACCTCAGAAGCACGTTGTCGTATTTGTTTTCTCCATTATTCTTACATTGATTGCATTTGCGGCAGCTTCTGCCGGAGGGGTCAACACAACCTTCACAATCATTCTTATGGTCGTCATGGCCATTCTTCAGGTATTCGTTCAGCTGGGTTATTGGATGCACTTGAAGGACAAAGGTCACTTGATGCCGATTCTGTTTATGGCCTTTGGATTTTTCGTAGCTTTTACATGTATTATTATGGCCCTCTTCTGGGTGTGGTGGTAAGAGAGATGGCGGCGGCGAATGCTGCCGTCTTTTCCCCTTTTATACGAAGCCAATGTTCACTAAAACTGGTCACGGGGAGGTTTCCCGTATGCTCGGGTTGCAGTATTTTAGTTTTGAGGACTTGTGGAGCCCACTTGTTCTTGCTTTATTTTTGATTATCGCAGCGGCATATCTGGTGCTGGTAGGTCCATTCAGCGAGAAAGTGCAGAACGCTGAACCGGCGACAGCAGGACAGAAAGTGATGTTTTTTACAGGTCTGTTTGTTCTGTATCTGGCCCAAGCCGGTCCTTTTAATCTGCTGGGTCATGTGATGTTCAGCTTCCATATGGTAAGCATGGCGCTGTCCTACCTTATTGCCCCGCCATTGATGATGAAGGGGCTGCCCACTTGGGTGTGGCGCAGCATCGTGCGCTGGCTGCCGACCCGCCAGCTTTCATTTTTGGCACATCCGATTGTAGCGGCCGTGCTGTTCAACGGACTGTTTTCCTTGTATCATCTGCCGATTGTGCATGATTACGTGATGTTGAATTTTACCGTTCACCGGTTGTATTATATTGTGCTCTTTATCACGTCCATGCTGATGTGGTGGACATTGCTGAATCCTCTTCCTGAGGGCAGACAAGCATCGGGCTTGTCGAAGGTTGGATTCATTTTTCTGAACATGGTGCTGTTAACACCGGCATGCGGATTGATTATTTTCGCATCCGAACCGCTGTATCAGACCTACAGCAACCCGGCTGTATGGGCTGAAGCGATGAGGTACTGCGTCTCTGGCGATTCCTCGGCAATCCTGCGCTCGTTTGGAGGGCCGGAGTTCTTTAATTTTTTATCTTCAGCCAAGGAAGATCAGCAGGTAGGCGGAATTCTGATGAAGTTCATTCAGGAGGGGATCTTCGTTTCCATGCTGGCCTATGTATTTACTCAATGGTACCGGAAAGAGAGACAGGAAGAGGATGATGATTCCTATCCTAGCGGCGGCGGCAACGAGCCCGGACCGCTAAATCCGGCTGCCAAATCATGAGTGGATTGTAATGTGATGACAAAAGGGGGAACGCACGATGGATATGTATTTCTGGCTGCCTACGATCAGTACTTCTTTCATTGTGATTAGTGCGGTACTTGTGGCGATTGGCTGGGTTTTAATCATTCGGGGTAAACGTGAGGCACACCAGTCGGCTATGGTAGCGGGAGCAATCGCGGCTCTGATCTTTTTTGTAATCTACACGTCCCGCACGGTATTCGTAGGCAATACGGCTTGGGGCGGGGACCCGGATATGGAAATCTTTTATCGGATCTTTCTGATCTTTCATATTATTCTGGCTACTGTGGCAGCAGTATTTGGTATCTCGACACTCGTTCTTGGTTTTAAAAAGAAGTTTGGGACGCATCGCCGCTGGGGCAGATTTACCTCGATGATCTGGTTTGGCTCGGCAATGACGGGTGTGGTGGTATATGTTCTGTTATATATTTTGTATCCAGGAGGACATACTCGTCCGGTGTGGGAGGCTATTCTCGGCGCATAATTTATGAAAATACGAAAATGGACGAATCTGACAGATGATTGGTCCATACTTTCTCTCTTATTCATTCATAGAATGAGTTTGAGAGGAGGGAAAACAAAATGAAAAAAACAGTGAGCATCAGTCAGACGTATCCTCGTCTTACCGTGTACTCGGAGGAGAACTACAGAGGAAGAAGCCGTATTTACCGCGGAAATACTGGGCTTCGTAACCTGGACAATATTTTGGACGGGGTAGAGAGTCTCCGCTTCTTCTCAACGAGTTCCAATGCAACTCTTGTGCTGTTTACACGGCCTAACTTTCAAGGTGGATTCCGGGTTTATCGCGGAAACACCAATCTGAGAGATTTGGATGACTTGATTCGCGGTAATGACGTGGAATCGTTGATCTCCACCAACGAGCGTCTCACTTTGGCTGAAATTCGTGCCATCCGTAGAAACCGCAGGCTGCCAGCCGGCTACCGACTCGTGTAAAGATTTGGCCTCTTCTGCAATCAGGTGACCGGAACGGAAAAAGATAATGAAAAAGCGAAAGAGCTGCACCCTTCTGTGATTATTCACAGTATCGGGTACAGCTCTTTTCTTATGGGACTGGTGCTGTTAATCCCCACCGCCTCCACTATCTCCGCCACCACCACTATCCCCGCCGCTGTCACTGCTTCCGTGGTCACTGCCTGAATGATGATGTGACCCCGAAGAATCCATATCATGATGTCTGTGATCATGATCGTGGTGAAGTCGGTGGTCGTGATTGTGCCTGGAATGAGAATCTGTTGAGAAGTCAGAAGCCATCATGGAAGAAGAGGCAGCGGAATCTGATTGATGGTGGTTTTGCCTAGAGCGTCTTACATCTCTTTTGCGCTTCTCCCGATTCGGTTCACTTCGAATAATGAGCCAGATCATCGCAAGGATAAATATGAAAACCAATACGGGCTCAATAAGCCATCCCATAAGGACCGCTCCTTTCATCTGGAATTGCTGTGTTTATTTTATCGCAGAACAGAGGCGTTTCCTATCCCGAATTCCTGATTCAGGAAAAAAGGGGTTGACGGGACAAGTCCCAGGTCTGTATACTGTGTATATTGATATATACAGTAGACACAGTGAACTGGAACATAAGCACAGTACAGCACAATATGAAATAAACAGGATGAAAGACAGTGGAAAGGCAGGCATGAATATGGATGCATGGAAGCAAGCGTGGTGGTTGACCCGCAACGAGTTTAGAAAGGATAAGCTCCAGTGGTTGTGGTCTGCCATGTTCATGATTTATACCGGCAGTATGAGTGGGGTGCTGTTGATTGGGCAGCAGGAGAGCAGCGTGATTAATCCGGTGGTGGATGCATTCTTTCTAATCATGCTCCCGTTTCAGGGATTCCTCTTCAGCAGACGTTCCTTCCGCTACATACAGGAGGATTCCTACACACAGATGCTGGCCTACTATCGAAGGCTTCCCATCTCGAATGAAACGGTAATGTGGTCAAGATTGCAGCAAGCTCTAATTGCGTTTGCGTATAATGGATTATTTTTCTACGGATTATTATATGCTGTCAAACTGCACACGGTTGGCTTCACATGGGATCAATATTTGGCTTTCGCACTGAGCTGCACAGGATATGGACTTCTGATTACGGGATTATATATTTACGGAGAGTTTCTCTTCAGTGGTAAAAAATATTTGCTGCTCAGCTTTATGTTCTTACCGATAGCCGTTGTGATATCTGTTCTGATCCGCCTCTCGGGTAATTATGGATTCTGGTATGTTATTCATTACAGTAAATCATGGGGGTTAATCTCCCCGGTGTTGTGGGTTGCGGCAGCTGCAGGATTGGCAGTATTGTGGGGATTCAGCCGGTTAACGCTGAAGAAGCTTGCCTTGAGAGATCTGAGTTAGAAGGCATCTTAAAGTAAAATGATAAAAGAATAAAGGATGAAACCGGCACGTTCAGGCAAGTGAATGAAGTGTACCGGAGGGCGAGGTGCAAGATGTGAAGATACCCATTCAAATAAATGAGAATAGCGCTGAACCTTTGTATCACCAGATTGAGAATCAATTACGGTCGTTAATTATAACGGGTCAACTGGAGGAGGGGACACATTTGCCGTCCATTCGTGAATTTGCCGGGGCACTGAACTGCAGTGTAATTACGGTTAGGCGGGTCTATCAGGACCTGGAGAATGAAGGTCTGCTTCGTACGAAGCAGGGGACTGGTACATTTGTGGCTCAGGTTGAGGCAGGAGACCGGGAAAATTACAGGCTGAAGGCTGCGGAGGAAGCGATGCAGGTCGCGGTGCAGTCGGGTAAAGCTGTGGGATGTACAGAAGAGGAGATGGAGGCTCTGTTCCAGCAGGCCCTAAGAGCGAATTATTCAAAGTAAGGAGGCAGAAATATGGTGGAGCCCATAGCCATTCAGTTAAACGGTGTTTCCAAGATGCGTAGACGCAGAGTGATTGGCCCCATTGATCTAACTATTCCGGAAGGATATGTTGTAGCAATTCTGGGACACAACGGCTCTGGCAAAAGTACACTGCTTAATATGCTGCAGCAGATTGTACTGCCGGATAGCGGAGAGATCATATGGTTTGGACAGAAGCAGCATTCGGGAACACTTCCGATTGAGCTGAGGCAGCAGATTAGCTTTGTGGCAGACAACAGCGGTATTGAAGAGAACCGGATGACACCGCAGGAGGCAGCAGATTTTCGATCACATTGGTATCCCAAGTGGGACATGAAGCTGTTTAAGCAGCTTATCGCAGATATGGATGTGCCAAGTGATGTGAAGCTGACCAAGATGTCTAAGGGGGAGCGGCGGAAATTCGAAATCGCTGCAGCGCTGGCTGCTCGTCCCAAACTGCTGCTGCTGGATGAACCCTCGTCGGGACTTGATCCATTTGCTTGGAAGGTGATGGTTGAACAATTCCGGGATTATATGAAAAGTGGAGACACGACCATTCTGATTGCCACTCATATTGCGGATGAAGTGAAACGGCTGGCAGATTACATCGTATTGATGCACAAAGGGCAGGTTCTGGGCATGGCGGAGAAGGACCTTGTGCTTGAGCAGTGGAAAGAAATTTGGTATGAGGGGGACCTGCGACCTGAGAGTATTCCCGGTGTGGTGGAATCTTTTCAAGAAGAAAATGGCCTGATCCGTGTCATAACCACCCGGGTGAGTGAGGCACAGGAACGGTTGGAGTTATCCAATCATCGGGTGCTCCAAATTCGCAATTTGGAACTGGGAGAAGTGCTGGAATATTGGGTTGCCGGGTATGCACCCGTACAGTGGAGATAACCGAAGGGAGACGATTCTGAATGAACCGATTGGAATTAAAGCAAGTCGTCAAACAGTACGCAGACAAAACAGCTGTTAATGGAGTAACACTTAATGTAAAAGAGGGCGAGATTTACGGCCTGCTTGGTGCCAACGGTGCAGGTAAAACAACAACGATGCGTATGGTGCTGGGCCTGATTCACCCGGATGGCGGTAACATTTTGTACAACGGTAAGCCTTACAACACGGAGCTGCAGCAGATTATGGGCTACTTGCCCGAAGAACGCGGGTTGTATCCAAAGGTTAAAGTGAGTGAACAGATCAATTATCTGGCACGCCTTCGTGGAATGAGTGCCAAGGATGCGGATGAGAGTCTGAAGTACTGGCTGAAGCGGTTTGAAGTGCCGGAGTATTACGATAAAAAAATTGAGGAATTATCCAAAGGTAATCAGCAGAAGATGGGCTTTATTGCCGCAGTGGTACACAGACCCCAGATTCTTATTCTGGATGAAGCGTTTAGCGGACTTGATCCGGTTAACGTAGAGCTGCTCAAATCCACAGTTAAGGAATTGCGTGATGAAGGAACAGCTATCCTGTTCTCTACACACCGCATGGAACATGTTGAGGAGCTGTGCCGTCAGATCACGATACTTCATCGTTCTAATACGGTAGTGCAGGGTGAGATCAAGGAGATCAAGAGCCGTTATCCTCGTGAACAGGTATATCTGAGCACTATTGGTCAGGTAGAGGGGCTTGAGCAGCTTCCGGGTGTAAAACGAGTGGAGCAAAACGAGCGTGGATATCAGATCCATGTCAGTGAGGCTGAGGCAGCTCAGGAGATTCTGAAAACGGCGATGGCACAGACCACCGTGGAGCATTTTGAGATCAAGGAACCAACGCTTAACCAAATCTTTATTCGTGAGGTAGGTGAGTCGAATGAATAAAATGGGCACAATTACAGGTTTCACGTTCAAAAACAAAGTAAAAACGAAGTCATTTATGGTCACGACCATTGTACTTGCACTTTTAATTTCGATCGGACTCAATGTTCCATATTTCATTACTCTATTTAATGGTGGTACGGGTGGTGGAGCTTCGGGCAGTAACCCTGTCAACATCGGGCTTCTGACAACGGAGCAGCAGGATGTGGCACAGAAGCTGGAAGATTTCTCGGCAGCTCAGGGTAATGAGGCTTATCGGTTCATCATGAGTGGGGATAAGGATGAAGCTGCATTACAGGCAGATGCGAAGGCGGGTCTGATCGACGGTTATTTGAAACTTGAAACTGCTGCAGGACAGGAGTTTCCACAGCCTGTTTTATATTCTACAGACGACATTTCGCCTCAGGTCATAACATCTATTGAATCTGCTCTGCAAAGTGTAAAGCTGGATGTCGTTGTTAAGGATGTACTGACGCCTGAACAAAAGGCGTTGATTACAACCCCTGTAAAGCTGACCGCACAAAGCTTAAGCACCGATGATGGTGAGGCTGGAGCTGGTTCGGAAAAATCAATGAGCCCGATTAACTATATCGTCGTGTACTTGTTAATCATCCTGCTGTTCACATCCACGATGATGACAGGCAATATGATTGCTTCCGAGATCACGGCAGAGAAAAGCTCACGGATCATGGAAATCTTGATTACGAGTGTATCACCACTCAGTCAAATGTTTGGTAAAATTATCGGAATCTTTATGGTGGGCATGCTTCAGATCGGGATCTTCGGCGCTGTAATCGCCGGTAACATCATGCTGCCGCACAATCGGGCGGTACTGAGTGACTTCAATTTGAGTGTGAACGACATCAATATCGCAGTGATTGTATATGGACTGATTTTCTACATTTTAGGTTACTTCCTGTATGCGGTGCTGTTCGCAGCCGTCGGTTCCATGGTGAGCCGCACGGAAGAACTGGGGCAGGCGGTTCTGCCCATCACCATGCTGTCGCTGGTATCATTCTATATCGCACTCTTCAGCATCTCTGCACCGAATATTTTATTGCTCAAAGTCGCAAGCTTCATTCCGTTCACTTCGCCAACGGCTATCTTAGTGCGAATCGGCGCAGGAGCTGCACCAACCTGGGAGATTCTAACGTCTCTCGCCATTCTGGCTGTATCTATCCTGGTCTTCGGCTGGCTTGCAGCCAAGATTTATCGTACCGGTGTTCTGATGTATGGCAAACGCCCAACCTTCAAAGAGCTGTTCAAAGCGATGAAGGCGTACAAGATTTAAAACAATACACCTCAAAAAAATAATAATAAAAAAACATACTATGGGAGGTACTCAATATGATTAATCAATTAAATACAAATTCATATAAGTTAATGAGCGCAGGTATAGTAGTTTTGCTTTTAGCATCAGTCATAGGTGGAGAAGGATCTGGACTGAAGGACGCAGTTCAAGGAGCGATGACGGGAGCTGGAGCAGTTTTTACTGTAGTTGGGTTATGGATGGCCGGCAGCAAGAAATAAGTTAAGCAAGCAGTAAATGTCAACAAGAAGAACACTTACTGATTGAATGTGGATCAACTCGCAAATTCCTACTGTCAATCCCATGACAGATTAAGAAGATTGTTTATAAAACGCAGGCATAACAAAAGGCTCATGTTGGATAAAACCAACACGGGCCTTTTGTTATGTAAAAAATGAATATATAAATACTCGGCCTATAAAGGATGCGGCAGTCACTTTATACTGATGCTGGGGAAGAATTATGGTATCAGTGATATTGTTGACTGAGAGTATCAAAATCGGAGGAGTTGCAGAATGGAATGCGTTAATCATGAAGTAAATAAGTTAAATGTTACCGTTAGACTATGCAGTATGGAAGAGAAGTACATTATCAATAATATTTATCCTCTTTATCTGCATGATTTGTCTGAAGTGTGGGAACGCAAGACCAATCGTTATGGGGTGTTTGAAAATGATGATACCCGAACTTTGATTGAACAGAATCGCGTGTTTGATATTTGGTGGGAACACCCGAACATATTATTCCCTTATCTTATCACAGTGGATGATATACCTGCGGGGCTTGCTTTTGTAGCTACTTCCCCTTTCATACCATGTCCTCACTATATCGATTATTACATGAATGATTTCTTCCTATTACGTAATTATCGAGGAAAGGGTGTTGGAGAAGAAGCGGTGAGGCAGATTTTTGGAAAGATGCCAGGGCAATGGGAATTGCAGACAAATCCAACTGAACGAAACGAACATGCGAAACGTTTCTGGCGTAGAACACTTAACACATGTACCAACGGGAAATACTCCGAAGAATTCGGTCATCATCCTGAGGATGGAGAAAAGCTGGTCTTTCGCTTCAGTACGGTTTCTGAAAAAGTGAGTAATTAGAGAGGTTGTTCCTTATTCATATACATATTTGTGCTATATAATTAATTTTTAGAATCAACTTGAATTCTCTAAGGAAACTTAATTGTGCACAAATTGTTGCGATACGAAAATGTAGTGAAACTATACTTCTGTTAAGAGGAGGGATCAGATGGATTGGCTGATGAGGATGAATCGAGCATTGGATTACATTGAATTAAATCTAACTGGAAAGATCGAATTGAAGGAAGCTGCTAAATGTGCTTGTTGTTCTTCACATCAGTTCCAGAGAATGTTCTCATTCATTACAGATGTATCTCTTGCGGAATATATAAGGAGAAGAAGGCTTACTCTCGCTGCAATTGAATTGCAGCATAGTGATCTGAGAGTAGTTGATATTGCGATAAAGTATGGTTATGAATCTCCAGTTTCATTCGCAAGGGCTTTTCAATTACTACATGGTGTTAATCCGGCAATGGCCCGGGAAGAAGGGACCTCCCTCAAAGCCTTTCCTCGGCTTTCCTTCCTTATTTCAATTAAAGGGGAAAAGGCTATGAACTATCGTATTGAGACAAAAGAATCCTTTCAAGTATTCGGTATTGAAAAAGTATTTCAATTAAACGGAGCAGATACTCCAGCAGAGTTATGGAAGCAATGCCATGCTAACGGCGAGGTTGAAAAACTGGCGGACAATGCTGGAGACTTACCAACCTTTTTAAATCAGAACTATCATAAAATACATGCTGTTTGCAGCTACAAAAAAACAGATGAGGATCATTTTCCTTATATGCTGTCCGCATTCAAGGGGGATTCGAGTAAAACTGAGGGCTACACAAGGTTAACCATCCCAGCTCAAACATGGGCAATTTTTTCCTCTGATCCGTTCACATGGGACAAATTTGATGAAACAATTGATACATTATATAAACGGTTCTTCTCCGAATGGCTTCCTACTGCTGGATACGAACAGGTCGATGGGTTGGAATTTGAAATTACAGGAGCTAAAGACGGGTTTAATTTCGTTGAGCTGTGGTTTGCGGTAAGAAAAATACATGAGTTGTGATTGTTTCAGAAAGCATCCTCTTTGAATATACTATCATCTTGGACAAGTAAGATAAAAAACAGCGGACTTTTGAATGAATGCTGCATGCATACAATCTGACGCGCATGGTAAGTATAACCTTCAATAATGAAGTTCATCATCTGAACACAAGACTTCACAGGAAAGGAACATGCGACGTGCCTGATTGGTTAGAGGTTATTATACGAACGTTCTCTGCGGTAACCATGCTGTTTCTCATCACCAAAATTTTAGGCAAACGGCAGATCTCTGAACTATCCTTGTTTGAATATATAACGGGTATCACTTTGGGGAATCTGGTAGGATACATCTCTTTGGATACAGACACAAGCTGGTATTTGGGTTTTCTTGCTGTGTTGGTGTGGGTTTCGGTCTCCGCAGGAGCGGAGTATTTAACGATGAAAAGTAAAAAGTTCCGCGATGTTGTGGATGGGAAATCAACCATACTTGTTGAAAACGGAGCTGTGATTCAAAAAAATCTGAAGAAGGAACGGCTGACGATTGATGAGTTTCTGGAACAGCTTCGTAAAAAAGATGTTTTTCGGGTGGCTGATGTGGAATTTGCGGTAATGGAACAGAGTGGAGATATCAGTGTATTATTAAAAAAGGAATATCAACCGCTCACTGCAGACATGCTGGGGTATCGTCTTTCTTCGGAAAAGGAACCGCGAACGATCATTATGGATGGCCGCATTCTACCTGAAACGTTAAAGGCTGCTGGAGTGACTGAGGATTGGGTCAAAAAAGAACTGCGTAAACTAGGTCTGACATTAAGCCAAGTTTCAATCGGTCAGGTGGATAGTAAAGGAGAACTGACTGTGCAGACCGGGACGGAGGCCTTGCCCAAACCAGCCAAATCGAATCCGAATGATCAAATTAAAGAACTGGTCCAGCAATTGCAGGATGATTTAATAATGCGTAAGCAGCTGGCCGCTAATGACAAAGATCGTCTGAAATATCAAGAAGCGTTAGATCAATTTCAAACGGCAATGCATGCTTATCAAAAAACGAATCGTTCGTGAAAGGATACATAATATATTCTTTATCAGCCCTGGCAAAAGTCGGGGTTCTTTTTTATTAAATTTAATTCACGAATTTCTGGAACAATATCC
>NZ_CP159992.1:0-67500 GCF_040702995.1 Paenibacillus sp. AN1007 | reverse complement strand
TAAGACTCATCCCGAGATTGTCACCTACATCAAAGATGCAGGATATGAGATCGGCAGTCATGGGCATCGGCACGAAAACTACAGCAGCTTGACTGAAGAGCAAATCCGCAAGGAAATTTCGACAGCTCACAGCATTTTAACCGATTTGACGGGAAAAGAACCGAATTTGCTGCGATTGCCAAATGGAGATTTTGATAAACGTGTGCTTCAGGTTGCAAACAGTTTGAAGTATCAGGTTGTCCAATGGGATACCGATTCTTTGGATTGGAAAAATCCCGGAGTGCAGACGATCGTCGATCGTGTCGTAAGCAAAGCCCATCCAGGCGATATTGTCCTGCTGCATGCCAGCGATTCGTCCAAACAGACCCATGAAGCACTGCCTGTCATCATCGATAAATTGAAAAATCAAGGATATGAGTTCGTGACCGTATCTGAATTGCTCAACCACTCCAGCGTTAAAGGCAAGGAGGTACGTGATCAAGCCAGCAGCCAATAATAATTGGCATAACTAAATTTCAAGCTGAGGCATCAAGTCCCTGCACGTTCATAACAACTGGCTAAATGAACAAAAAAGATGAAAAGAGCTAACCTGGTTAGCTCTTTTGGTTTTTTTGGTGTATTGAGTATAAGTTTATTAAACGCTGCTTCTATTCAGTTTTGCTTCCTGCTGTTGTTTAAAATTTATCATTTCACAAAAATTAACTTTTTGAATTCCGTTATACTCCCTCTTACGCTCTGCTTTCCTTCATAGATTTTGCAGCGGGACTCACGGAGCCATCTTTCGGATCAACGACCAGTTTATGCAGAATCAGCATCTGGTATGCATTACATAAGAGCAGCGGGATTACAATAAAGATAGTCGCAGCATTAACGTCAATACGTAAAACACCAATGGTTTCCACAGCAGTTACAGCGATCATGAAGAAAAGCGTCGGTACTAGCGCCGAAATATGAGTCTGTTTCACTTTCACGTAAGCGGTAACAACAGCTGCTGCCAAAATGATTAGTCCAAGTACAATGTCCGAGAGGCGTTCTCGACCTCCCCCAACGAACAAACGCAAAAACATGACGTCAAGCAGTGCCAGAACAGTTAGAACAATCTGAACAACCTGCCATCCGCGTTTTGGAAATACACCTTTTCCCATATAATTCAGTATGAGATATGCAAAGAAACCCATTTGAGAATATACGCTAATCATAACTCCGGAGCCAAACAGAATCAGAAGATACAGCATAAAGTCAGCGATTCCATTCGTCTTTTCGCCATTTACCAGCATCATGATTAACCCCGTACCTAATGCTCCTGCGGCGCCAATCAGCAAGGCTGTCCAAAACAGGAAAAACCATCTACGCAAATTCAAATGTTTTCCACCCCCGAGAGTTTATTTTACCAACCTTCACAGCAAAAAACCATCATTGCTCAACATATTTCCCCCTTTCCCATCACATACTACATCCAGTATCTAATCAAGGAGGGATTGTACACATGAAACGGCCTATGTGGCAGCTGTGCTGCGTTGTATTCGGGCTATCCGTCATGCTTGCAGGCTGCGGTTCAGATCAGAGTTCTTCGCCTCCTCAAGGCAGTTATAAAGAGATGAAAACGATGGTCGTCGATATTTTGAAAAGTGACGAAGGCAAGAAAGCCGTGGAAGAGGCCCTGACAGGTCAAAGCTCTTCAGCTGGTGGTGGAGGCAGCTCAGAAGAAGGGGGCAGCTCTGGCGGAGGCTCGGGAACAGTCGGAATGAAAATGTTAATGCCTATGCAATCTTCGGAACAAATACGTATTGCCGTAAAAGATACCATAACCGCTCCAGAATACCAGAAGGAATTCGAAAAAATCATGACCGATCCGCAATTTGCCGGTGAATTCGCCAAAGCGATCAACGGACAAAGCAAACAGCTGCATATGCAGCTGATCAAAGACCCGACATACCAGAAATCGATCGGGGATATTATGAAGTCACCTGAAGTATCCAAAATGTTTATGGATATGACCAAAACGCCGGAATACCGAAAACAGACGATGACGGTTATGCAGGAAGTGATGCAGAATCCATTGTTTCGTATGGAAGTTCTTACTTTGCTGAAAAAAGTGGTACAGGAAGAGCTTCAGCCTAAAACCGAAAGCGGTGGTGGGCAAAAGGGGCAGGAATCCGGTGGTCAGGGCGGTGGAGATGGTGGCAGTGGTGATTCCAGCGGCGGTGGAGGCGGCGGATCATAAAAAGCTGCTTTTCACGGATCACGAATTGTTGAAAAATTTAATGGTGATAAAACCCATATCTGAGATCATGTACTGAAATTTTGTGCCGGATCAATACCCAAAAGCCTGCATCCGCACGGGACGCAGGCTTTTACCTGTGCTTAGGTTAAAATTTAGATTCGATGGACCGAGCCACTTCATCATAAATAGCCCCGATTGTTGTTTCCGCTTTGTACACGGAAGGTGAGAAATCTGGCTCGGATGGATGGTTGTCAGGAGCACCTAATGGAATCTGAGCCAGCAGCACCGTGTGCAGGCTTTCCGCAAGGCGTCCACCACCACCGCGACCAAACACATACTCCTTCTCTCCACATTTGCCACATTCATAATATGCCATATTCTCAACTACACCCAGGAGCTCATGTTCCGTCTGAATCGCCATGGCTCCGGCACGAGCCGCTACAAAGGCTGCTGTAGCATGTGGTGTTGTGACAATGATCTCTTTGCTCTGCGGCAGCATCTGATGCACATCAAGTGCCACATCTCCCGTACCTGGAGGCAGGTCCAGCAGCATATAATCCAGCTCTCCCCACTGAACATCAGTGAAGAACTGACGCAGCATACGGCCGAGCATCGGTCCACGCCAGATTACCGGGTTATTTTCCCGAATAAAGAACCCCATAGACATCACTTTGACACCAAAACGTTCAACCGGTTGAATGACGCCGTCTTCCACGACAGGGTACTCCTCGATGCCCATCATATCAGGCACACTGAAACCATAAATATCAGCATCAATCAGGCCTACTTTTTTCCCTTGACGAGCCAAAGCTGCAGCCAGATTAACGGTAACGGTAGATTTGCCTACTCCGCCTTTACCACTAGCTACTGCTATAAAACGAACGCCCGATTCAGGGCTTAACAGCTCATGTCCATCCAGACCGGCTGCATGACCTTTCACCAGCACTTCATCCTGATCTTGATCTTGTTCCGCTTGTCCCATGTTAAGACTCTCACGGTCATGCTCAGACGCCGCACGCATGCGGATATGCACGTCCTTCACTCCCTGCTGAGAGAGCAGATTGCGTGCAGCGTCCGTTAAAGCGGTTGCATCTTCTGACCGATTCTCCAACGTCACCATGCTTAGAGCTACATGATGTTCCTTTACCATAATGTCACGAATCCATCCCAGTTCCGTCAAGCTGCGGCCAAGCTGCGGTTCCTGTAATGGCTGTAATAGTTCAAGTATCTGTTCTTTTGATAACATCAGACAGCACCTCGGTTTTATCTATTGGCATGTGTTAGGTATGCTGTTCAATTATAACATTACCTTTCTTCTTATGACTAACTTTTCGGACGCTCCCCTGCGGAATATCTAAGAATACCGTTATAAATGGAGGCAGCTACCTTCCGTTGATATGCTTCATCAGCGAGCAGACGGGCCTCTTCCGGATGTGACAAAAAGCCGACTTCAACGAGTGCTGACGGGATTTTCAGAGCCTGCAGCAGATAAACTGTACTCACGGTTTTGGCTATACGGTCTGTATTTTCCAAATTACGAATCATCTCGGCTTGAAGCAGGTTAGCAAGTCCTTCATTATCGGGATGATTAGGCGTGTAGAAGACCTGTGCGCCGCTCCAGCGGTTGGAAGGTACACTGTTCATATGAATACTGATAAAAAGGTCGGCTTGTTTGCTTTCGATCTGCCGCACCCTTTGTTTGAGGTCCTCCGTTTTGCGTTTGGAATACCCTCTTGTTCCTTCCTCGGCCAGATCTTTATCGATTTCCCGAGTCATGACAACCAGAGCCCCTGCCTGCTGTAAATAATCTCTTACATACAGTGCAATGGACAGATTGATATCCTTCTCGATAACCCCCTGTCTGCTCACAGCTCCCCCATCTGGCCCCCCATGACCTGCATCGATGGCGATCACCTTTCCAGCCAAAGGCAGACTCCAATAACCTGACGTTTTGGTAGAGGGCATCTCATACGAGGCAACCGCCACAAACATGGCCAGCAAACATAAACTCAGCATAACTCTCTTCACTGTCTTTAATCGGACCCAGACCATCAGATGTTTCCCCATGTTTTTGCGCATAAAAAAACCACCTCGTCCCTATAAATGACTCTAATCATCTATATGGGACAAGATGGACAAATATACCCTTAGGAATGGACTTGCTCTGCCATTCCCTCAATCAGCACCTCAGCAACCTCCGGACGTGTAAATTCCGGTGGTGGACATTCCCCGTTACGCAGCAATCCACGTACTTTTGTACCCGACAAGGTCAGGTGGTATTCCTTGTCATGAGGGCAGGTTTTGCTCGAAGCCATGTTTCCGCACTTCGTGCAGAAGAAACTGTGTTCAAAGAACAGCGGTGTAATACCCAGTTCCTCAGCTGTAAAATTAGAGAAGATCTCCTGTGCTTCATAGGTTCCGTAATAATCGCCTACACCCGCATGGTCACGGCCTACGATAAAGTGAGTGCAGCCATAATTTTTACGCACCATTGCATGGAAAATAGCTTCGCGAGGTCCAGCATACCGCATGGCAGCCGGGAATACACCAAGAAACGCACGATCTGCCGGATAATAGTTCTCCAGCAGCACCAGATAACTCTTCATACGCACATTCGCAGGTACATCATCAGACTTGGTCTCACCTACAAGAGGATTCAGAAAAAGGGCGTCAACGATCTCCATAGCACTCTTTTGGATATATTCATGCGCACGATGGACAGGGTTCCGTGTCTGGAAACCAACAACGGTTTTCCATCCTTTTTCCTTAAATATTTGGCGTGTCTCCGATGGATCATAGTAGAAATCTTCAAACTTGGCTGGTTTCGGACGATTCAGCACTTGAATCGGGCCTCCTACATAGGTTGCGGGACGCTCCAACAGTTTTTTGACACCAGGGTGCTCAGGATCATCGGTTTTAAATACACGACGTGCTTCCTCTCCCTGGTCCACCTGATAGATGCTTTGAACTTCAAGCAGACCATACGTTACCCCGTCTGCCTCACCAACAAGGGCTACAACCTCACCTTTGCGAAGGGAAGCTGCCTGCTGCTCATCTACAGCAAGTGTAATGGGTATACTCCATACTGTACCATCAGCCAAACGCATCCGGGAGACAACCGACAGATAATCTTCTTCATTCATAAATCCTTGAAGCGGAGAAAATGCCCCAACACCAATCAAATCCAAATCTGAGATCGTCCAGGTATTAATTCGTAATGAGTTCAAGTTTTTACTTTCCTGCAGTAATTGCTCACGTTCTTCTCCTTGTACGACACGCTGGACCAGCGCACCTCCATGAGGCAGAATCGAAGTCATCTTGTCAGCTCCTTATTTATACGTATATCCTGTGAATGTCCGAAAGTTAAATTCATTTATTCGTTGGCATCGCGTTTACTTGTGCAAACCGCACTCCGTTTTATCATTGCCAGACCAGCGTCCGGCACGAGGATCTTCACCAGGCATAACCTGACGTGTACAGTACTCGCAGCCAATGCTTGGATAGTTCTGATCATGCAGCGGATTGTAGGTCACGTTATTGGCACGAATGTACTCCCATACATCCTCACTCGTCCAATGTGCAATCGGATTGAATTTCATGAGCCCGAATTTCGTATCATACTCAACCTTCTTCGCATTCGCACGTGTTGGCGCCTGATCTCTGCGAATGCCCGTAATCCATGCATCATATTGCGATAGGATTCGTGTGAGCGGCTCCACCTTACGAATGTTGCAGCACGCATTAGGATCAGATTTCCATAGTTCTTCTCCATGCTGAGCAGCCTGTTCTTCCGGTGTAATCTTTGGCGATACTCTTACAAATTCAAGGTTGTACTTTTCCTGCATTCGATCACGTGTATCATACGTTTCCTGAAAATGAAAATCGGTATCCAAATAGAAAACATCAGTAGAAGGGCTGATTTTTTGAAGCATATCTACGAGTACGACATCTTCTGCACCAAAGCTGCAGGCAAATGTGATATTAGGAAACGTTTCAACCGCATACCGAATAATATCTTCGGGACTTGCATGTTCCAGTTCCTCTGCTTTGGTACGAGCCAGTTCTTCCTTTTCTAACAAGTTCATCTTTCCATTTCCCCCATTCATCATCTCAAAAAAATAAAACCGACTAATCTAATATGAATTATGTATAGTATAAATCTTTCAGTCGTGATGTCAATGCCTGCCATCTGGTAAAATACATCAGTTCATTATGAAAGGTCAGTGATGCTTCTGGGCTGCGTTTTAGTGTTAATTAGTCTTTAACTCTAATTAAAGACAAATTAACATCCACATATTAAGTCATTCATTTTGCGTGATTTAGAAATATGTGCCCCCAAAACCGTTGCTGTTGTTGGATTTAAAGCATGATCAGCATAATCTGGTAACACCGGCATCCGTTTTATTCATCGTTGGACCAGCAACTGTTGAGGTGATTTGAAGCAGCAGGAAGCCTGCTCTATGGTCAATCAAAAGTAAGAACCCTTTATCGTTTTTATAAAAAATACTGATACATAAAAAAGAAAGATTGGACCCGGAATGACAGTCCAGCTGAGATAACAACGAAGAAAATAGAAGTGGATTGATCCACAGCAGCGGAGATTAACAACGAGGTAAGGCTGTACGAAATTAACTGTAGAAACTCTGTAGTGCGAATTATTTAATCGATGTATTTTGATATGAATCTTTCTATCTTCGAATTTATATGTACGTCTAACATCAAAGAACCCATCCGCTTTACATTCGAGGTATGCGATGCTGCGCTAGTTTGTGTGAAATTAAAAAAAGCCCTTGGCCGAAGCCAAGGACTTTGAAAAATCTTAACGTTTGGAGAACTGAGGTGCGCGACGAGCCGCTTTAAGACCGTATTTTTTACGCTCTTTCATACGTGGGTCACGAGTCAGGAATCCTGCTTTTTTCAGGGATGCACGGTATTCTGGATCTGCTTTAAGCAGAGCGCGGGAGATACCGTGACGGATTGCGCCGGCTTGACCGGAGATTCCGCCACCATGAGCGATAACCAAAACGTCATAGTTAGAGAGTGTTTCAGTCAAATTCAGTGGTTGTTTTACGATCAGTTTGAGTGTTTCCAAACCGAAGTATTCATTAATATCACGTTTATTGATGACAATGCGTCCTTCACCCGGTACAAGGCGAACACGTGCTACCGAATGTTTACGACGACCTGTCCCATAGTATTGTACTTGTGCCATGAAACTGTCCTCCTTTTAATTAACCGCGAAGTTCGTAAACTTCTGGTTTTTGTGCTGCGTGTGGATGCTCAGTGCCTCTGTACGCTTTAAGTCTCAGCTTCATTTTCTCGCCCATGCGAGTTTTAGGAAGCATACCGCGAACAGCCAATTCCAACATACGTTCAGGTTTGTTTTTAACCATCTCTTCTGCAGTAGTTACTTTCAAACCACCTGGGTGCATCGAGTGACGGTAGTATTTTTTACCTTGCATTTTTTTACCAGTCAATACAATTTTTTCTGCATTGATGATAACAACGAAATCGCCAGTGTCCACATGTGGAGTGAATTGTGGCTTATGTTTGCCGCGAATCAAAGCAGCTGCTTCGCTCGCCAAACGTCCGAGGGTTTTGCCTTCAGCATCAATGATGTGCCATTGGCGCTCAACTTCGTTAGGCTTCGCCATGTACGTAGTACGCATGAAAAGTTCCTCCTTAAATGTTCAAAATCATCATTTTTCATTTATCTTCGTTCGTTAAGTGATAACTTTAGGTGTTGATGGATAGTTGTTGCGATGTGAACATCTTAATTGGGGCTGTGGGAAAGCCATTAAGAAAACACAACTTTTATATTACATGATAGGCGATCAAATCGCAAGTATAAATTAAGCTTTTTACTCACCAAGTTTAATCTTTTTTGTATTCAAGATCCCAGAGCATCAAACCGCAGCTGACAGCAGTAGGTCCTGCAGCAGAACGGTCGCGTGCAGCAATCATATTCGGCACATCAGAGGCTTTCCGTTTGCCCTCTCCGATCTCCAGCAGCGTACCCACAATGATTCGCACCATATGCTGCAAAAAGCCGTTACCACTCACATAAATGTGAATGACGCCCTGATCGCGTGGATGGTCTCTACACATTGAACGGTCCACTTCTATCCATGCTTCGTATACCGAACGTACATGATTCTCTTTCTGAGACTTGCGTGAAGCAAAGGACGTAAAGTCATATGTGCCTATGAAATGACGCAGGCCCTCTTCCATAGCAGCGATGTCCAGTTTAGCATGATGGTGATGCTGCAGTCTTCGGTTAAAGACATCCGGAAATTGGTTCGCATTGACCGTGTATCGATAGGTTTTCTTTTTCGCCGCATAACGAGAATGGAAATCTAGCGGTACCTCAATCGCATCAATAACAACAATATCGGATGGTAGTCTCGAATTGAGTGCAATACACCAGCGCTCCACCGGAATCTGTGATGCTGTAGGGAAATTGAAGATTTGTCTGCGAGCATGAACGCCTGCATCCGTTCGGCCTGAACCCGTGATTTTAACCGTCTCACCAGTCAAAGCACGAATAGCATCTTCAAGGTGATCCTGGATGGTATTCCCTCCTGGCTGTACTTGAAAGCCGTAGTAGGCCGTTCCATCGTAAGTGACCGTCATACATAAGTTGCGCATATTACCACACCTTTGTTCCATACTATACATAAGCCTATCCCGAACAGCAAAAGAAGCCCCTTACGGAGCTTCATTTACAGCACGAATTCCAAAATGAAGAGAAAAAAAGGGTTGAACCAGAATCGCTTGGACTCTGTCCCCTTTCCTCATCTCATCTGTTTTACGCGCGGTCTACCAGTTCCAAGTAAACCATAGGCGCTGCGTCACCACGACGAGGTCCCAGTTTCAGGATACGTGTGTATCCGCCTGGACGCTCAGCGTAACGACCGGACAATTCGCTAAACAGTTTTTGGATTGCATCTTGCTCACCATCGATCGTTTCGCGACGAACGTAAGCTGCCACTTGGCGGCGGGCATGAAGATCTCCCTTTTTCGCTTTAGTGATCAGTTTTTCAGCAATAGAGCGAACCTCTTTTGCTTTCGCCTCAGTTGTCTGAATGCGCTCATATAAGAACAGGTCGGTTACCAGGTCACGGAACAAAGCTTTACGTGCGCTGGAATTACGGCCCAACTTTTGGTATGCCATTGTTTTCCCTCCTTCACTTCAAGCACTCTAGCTGTCTATTCTTCTGTACGTAATCCCAAACCAAGCTCCTCAAGCTTCTCTTGAACTTCTTCCAAAGACTTGCGTCCGAGGTTACGGACTTTCATCATGTCTTCTTCCGTTTTCGTAGTCAGCTCTTGCACGGTATTAATACCAGCACGTTTGAGGCAGTTGTAGGAACGAACCGAGAGATCCAGCTCTTCAATCGTCATTTCGAGTACTTTTTCTTTTTTGTCTTCTTCTTTTTCAACCATGATCTCTGCATCCTTCGCTTCGTCTGTAAGACCCACGAAGAGCATCAGATGCTCGGTCAAAATTTTAGCGCCGAGGCTTACAGCCTCTTCAGGACGAATACTTCCGTCAGTCCAAACTTCCAACGTGAGCTTGTCATAGTTGGTTACTTGGCCTACACGCGTATTTTCCACAGCGTAGTTAACGCGGCTAATCGGGGTGAAGATGGAATCGACAGGGATGACGCCGATCGGCTGGTCATCGCGTTTATTCCGATCTGCCTGGACGTATCCGCGACCGCGATTGGCAAAAATACGCATGTGAAGTCTCGAACCTGGTCCAAGCGTAGCAATGTGAAGATCCGGATTAAGGATTTCCACATCGGAATCAGCACGAATATCTCCAGCCGTAATTGCTCCTTCGCCTTCAGCATCAATCTCGAGCACTTTCTCCTCGTCAGAATGAATTTTGAGCGATAAAGCTTTCAGGTTAAGGATAATCTCTGTAACGTCTTCCATTACGCCAGGAACTGTAGCAAATTCATGCAGAACGCCATCGATTTGAACCGAAGACACTGCCGCACCCGGCAGTGATGAGAGCAGGATTCGGCGAAGCGAGTTTCCAAGCGTCGTACCGTATCCCCGCTCCAGCGGTTCTACTACGAATTTCCCATAGGTGCCATCATCGTTGACGTCTACCGTCTCAATTTTCGGCTTTTCGATTTCTATCACTGCAATACCCCTCCTTCAAAACGTCGGTCCTCTATGAAACATTTACCTTCTCTTGCGAAAACATGTAGTAGTATGCCTAAACAACCATTATTAGCAGATTGTGCTGGAAATATACCACACGCAGGGGCAAATCTCATTAGACACGACGACGTTTTGGAGGACGGCATCCGTTATGCGGGACTGGAGTTACGTCTTTGATCAGGTTAACTTCAAGACCAGCAGCTTGCAAAGAGCGGATCGCTGCTTCACGGCCTGCGCCTGGTCCTTTAACCATAACCTCAACGGATTTCATCCCATGTTCCATTGCAGCTTTGGCAGCAGCTTCAGCAGCCATTTGTGCAGCAAACGGAGTCGATTTACGGGAACCTCTGTACCCGAGTCCGCCGGAACTTGCCCACGAAATCGCGTTTCCGTGAGGATCCGTAATAGTAACGATAGTATTATTGAAAGTGGAACGGATATGTGCCACGCCAGATTCAATATTTTTACGGTCACGACGTTTAGTACGTACGACTTTTTTCGGTTTAGCCATTTTCTCTTATCCCCCCTTATTATTTCTTCTTGTTTGCTACAGTACGACGAGGACCTTTACGAGTACGAGCATTCGTTTTCGTACGTTGTCCACGAACAGGCAGACCACGACGATGACGAACTCCACGGTAACAACCGATCTCCGTCAAACGTTTAATATTCAAAGAGATTTCACGACGCAGGTCACCTTCTACTTTGACCTCTTTGTCGATACTTTCACGCAATTTGCTGACTTCATCTTCCGTCAAATCACGAACACGAGTGTCCGGATTGATGCCTGTAGAGCTCAGGATTTTCTGGGAAGTCGTTTTACCGATTCCGAAAATATAAGTCAAGGCGATCTCAACGCGTTTATCACGTGGCAAATCCACACCAGCTATACGTGCCATTTTACGCTACACCCCCTTCATTAACCTTGTTTTTGTTTGTGTTTTGGATTTTCACAGATAACCATTACATTCCCTTTGCGGCGAATGACTTTGCATTTTTCGCAAATCGGCTTGACCGAAGGTCTTACCTTCATGTGAATTACCTCCTCAAAGTTCTGCTTAGCAAAACCCTCTTCGTAAGCATTGACCTTGTTCTACTATTGTAAAACCGGCTTCGAAGCTTTCGCAAGTTTTGCCGGGCAAAACCCGCTTCATAAGCTTCACAGTTCACTGCAACTGTCTACTACTATTTACGGTAAGTTATACGACCTTTTGTTAGATCATAAGGCGATAACTGAACAACTACTTTGTCTCCAGTCAGGATACGGATGAAGTGCATCCGCAACTTTCCGGAAACGTGAGCGAGAATTTGATGACCATTCTCAAGCTCAACCTTGAACGTTGCATTCGGCAGCGGTTCAAGAACCGTACCTTCCACTTCAATGACATCTTCCTTGGCCATTAGTCAGTCTCCTTTCTCTTCAGCTTGAATGTTGGTGGATTCCAGAAACGAATGAACCGCGTAGCGGAGCTTTCCGTTTGTCACCCGACCACTCTCGTTTAAACTGTTTACAACCTCACTGCTAATCATGGGCTGAAGTTCAAGATGAAGAATATTCTTCTTCTTGGGTTGGTCAAACTTTCGTTTGTCTCCATCCGCGATATATACGAACCTGCTGTCCTCTATAGCAACAATTACTGCGGCTTGGTCCGCATTGCGGCCTTTACGGATCTTCACAAGTTGACCGAGCTGCGGATTCGACGGATTGTTCATGCCTAATCACCTACGCATTCAGTTTTGTGAAAATTTCCATACCCTCAGGTGTAACTGCTACGGTGTGTTCAAAGTGGGCACATAACGATCCATCGGCTGTAACGACAGTCCAGTTATCTTCCAACGTTTTCACATACCGTCTGCCTGCGTTAACCATCGGCTCAATAGCCAGCACCATGCCAGCTTTCAGCCTTGGTCCACGATCAGGAAGACCATAGTTCGGAATCGATGGTTCCTCGTGCAGTTCTGCTCCAATGCCGTGACCGACATATTCACGAACGACGGAGAACCCTTCATCTTCAATATATTTCTGAATTGCATGAGATATTGTAAACAAGCGAACATCTGGTTTTACCAGCGCCAGACCTGCGTATAACGAAGCCTCGGTAACGTCCAGAAGACGACGGGCTTCTTCGGAAATACGGCCAACTGGATAAGTCCAGGCAGAATCTCCATGATACCCCTGGTACTGCGCGCCAATGTCAAACGTAACGATATCGCCCTCGTTCAACTTGCGTTTGCCGGGAAATCCATGTACCAACTCTTCATTTACTGAAGCGCACACACTGGCAGGGAAACCGTTATAACCTTTGAAAGACGGCACAGCTCCTTGACTGCGGATATATTGATCAGCCATATGGTCAAGTTCACCAGTCGTAATACCGGGAGCGATATGCTCTGCCAAGAGACGATGCGTTTCCGCAACGATTCTCCCTGCTTCCCTCATCAAACCCAGTTCCGTTTCGGACTTACCAATGATCATCAATTAACCTCTCAACAAGGACACGATTTCTTGAGAAACTTGATCGATATCCTGCTCTCCGTCCATTTGACGAAGAAGACCTTTAGTTTCGTAGAACGTGAGGAGTGGTGCTGTTTTGTTGATATATTCGTCCAAACGAGTGCCTACGCTCTCTTCATTATCATCAGAGCGCTGGTACAGCTCGCCGCCGCATTTATCACAGATACCTTCCTGCTTCGGTGGATTAAACACGACATGATACGTGGAACCACAGTTTTTACAAATGCGACGACCCGTCAGACGAGCGAGCAGTTTGTTGCGATCCACTTTCAGATTGATCACATGATCAAGACCTGAATTCAGTCGTCCCAGGATGCCATCCAGTGCTTCTGCCTGAGACAGGGTTCTTGGAAATCCATCCAAGAGAAAACCTTCTCTGCAGTCGGACTGCTGCAAACGTTCTTCAACGATGCCGATGGTTACATCATCTGGTACAAGTAATCCTTGATCCATATATTCCTTGGCTTTCAAGCCAATGGGAGTTCCCTGTTTAATCGCGAGACGAAATGCATCGCCTGTTGAAATATGGGGAATACCGAACTCTTTCACAATGACGTCTGCTTGCGTACCTTTTCCTGCCCCCGGAGGGCCCATGAATAGGATGTTCACGTTATGTCACTCCCTCCAAGACTACCCTACATCAACAAACAGCACAATAGGTGCCGGCAAGTAAATCTTTACTCAACCGGAACCTATTGCCTATTTATTGATAAAACCTTTGTAGTGGCGTTTGATCAATTGGCTTTCGATTTGCTTCATCGTATCCAGCGCAACACCGATAACGATCAGGAGAGAAGTTCCCCCAATTTGCGCTGATTGAGGCAAACCAGAAAGTGCCCCTAAGAATACAGGCAGAACGGAAATGACTGCCAAGAAGATGGCTCCGGCCATTGTCAAACGAGTCATGACACGGGTCAGATATTTCTCGGTTGCTTTACCCGGGCGAATGCCTGGGATGTAACCGCCGTTCTTTTTCATATTATCAGCCATCTGCTGAGGATTCATCTGTACGAAAGTATAGAAGAATGTGAATCCGAAGATCATCACGACATAAAGCACCATACCAAGAGGTTTGTGTGTAGTCAAGTTCTGACCGATCCACTGTGCCCAACCATGATTAGCCCAGAAGTTGGCGATAATCGTTGGGAACATCAACAGCGATGATGCGAAGATGACAGGGATAACACCAGCTGCATTAATCTTCAGCGGGATATGTGTGTTCTGTCCACCGTACATTTTGTTCCCTACGACACGTTTTGCGTACTGAACCGGAATTTTCCGAATCGCCTGCTGGATGTAAATGACCCCGATGATAATCAACACAATAACAATCGCGATGATTACACCTTTAAGGATGTTCATGAACAGCTGATCAGGTTGGATGAAATCGGACTCGATTGTTTGTTTGATAATATTAGGCACTGTAGACAGGATACCCGCAAAGATCAAAATCGAGATTCCGTTTCCGATGCCCTTCTCGGTGATCTGCTCACCAAGCCACATCAGGAATGAAGTACCGGCCGTAAGTACAATTGCGATCAAGATATAATCTGCAAACGTTGCGTTAGGAATCATGTCTGTATTGTACAAGCGGTTAAATCCGATCGACGTACCAAACGCTTGAATCAATGCCAGCCCGATTGTTAAATAACGAGTCAGTTGTGCAGACTTTTTCTTACCTTGTTCACCCTGCTTTGCCCACTCCGCTAATTTAGGAATAACGTCCATGGAAAGCAGCTGTACTATGATAGACGCAGTGATGTAAGGTACGATCCCGAGTGCAAATATCGAGAACTGAAACAGTGCTCCACCCGAGAACGTATTGAGAAGTCCAAAAACTTCTTTACCCGCAGAATTTGTCGCTTCGAACACATCTTTGTTAACTCCCGGAACGGGAACAAAGGAGCCGATGCGGTAAATGATCAGTACAAAAAGGGTAAATAATACCCTTTTGCGCAGATCCTCAACCCGCCAGATATTCTTTAGGGTCTTGAACATTAAATCACCTCGGTTGTACCGCCGGCAGCTTCAATTTTCTCCACCGCAGATTGAGAAAACTTATTAGCTTTAACAGTCAGCTTCACAGTGACTTCACCGTTACCCAGAACTTTGATTCCGGACTTAGCGTTTTTAACAACGCCGTTCGTCATCAAGAATTCTGGAGTTACTTCAGTACCCGCAGGCAAACTATTCAGGTCTTCGATATTAACAACTGCATATTCTTTGCGAGTTGGGTTTACGAAACCGCGTTTTGGCAAGCGACGATACAATGGATTTTGTCCACCTTCGAAGCCTGGACGAACACCACCGCCAGAACGAGCGTTTTGTCCTTTATGACCGCGACCTGATGTTTTACCCGTACCACTACTTGGACCGCGACCAACACGTTTGCGTTCTTTACGCGATCCAGGAGATGGTGAAAGCTCATGTAACTTCATCGTTCGTTGCACCTCCTTAAAGATTTGTGGGTGTATACCCGTTTCTTAAGCTTCTACTTCTTTGACAGCTACCAAGTGACTTACTTTGTTAATCATACCACGGATGGCAGGATTATCGTTTTGGATCACTTTGCTGTTGATTTTGCGCAATCCCAATGTTTTCACAGTTGTTCTTTGCGTCTCCGGACGTCCGATCAAGCTGCGGACGAGGGTAATTTCTAATTTAGCCATGAGAATTCCCTCCTAACCCAGAAGCTCTTCGACGGATTTTCCGCGCAGTTTAGCCACGTCTTCAGCACGCTTCAAACGGGACAAACCTTCCAAAGTCGCATTGACCATGTTCATGGAATTCGAAGAACCCAGAGATTTTGTCAAAATATCACCTACACCAGCAAGTTCGAGAACTGCACGTACAGGACCACCAGCGATAACACCAGTACCTTCAGATGCTGGTTTCAACAGAACGCGTCCTGCGCCGAACTTACCTGTTACCAAGTGAGGAATCGAAGTTCCTACGAGTGGAACGTGTACAAGGTTTTTCTTAGCATCTTCAATACCTTTGCGAATTGCATCAGGTACTTCGCCAGCTTTACCGATACCCGCTCCAACCCAGCCGTTGCCGTCGCCGACTACAACCAGTGCGCTAAAGCTGAAACGGCGTCCGCCTTTTACTACTTTAGCTACGCGATTAATGTTTACTACTCTTTCAGACAGTTCCAAAGTATTCGGATCTACACGCAAGTCGTTAACCTCCTTTTGAAAAATATCTTAAAACTCAAGTCCTGCTTCACGAGCCGCTTCAGCCAAAGCTGCGATACGACCATGGTACAGATATCCGCTACGGTCAAATACGATATTGGAAACACCTTTGTCTTTTGCACGTTTAGCAACGAGTTCGCCAACTTTACGAGCAGATTCAACAGATGCACCATTTTTGATGTCAGTGCTCAATTCTTTGTCTACAGTAGACGCGGAAGCAATTGTTACACCAGCTACATCATCGATGATTTGAGCGTACATATGTTTACCAGAACGGAAAACGTTCAAACGAGGACGTGCAGCCGTTCCTTGGATTTTCTTACGAACACGAAGGTGTCTTTTCAGACGAGCCTTGTTTTTATCTGGTTTCGTAATCATCTCAGGGATTCACTCCTTTCAGGTTACCTCGCTGGCTTCAAAGCAGAAGCCACGGGGTATATTAGAAACAAACGAAGCAAGCAAGCCGAAAGCCGCGCAAAGGCGGTAAGAGAAATCTTATTTCTTCTTACCGGCTTTACCTTCCTTACGGATGATACGCTCGCCTTCATATTTAATACCTTTACCTTTGTACGGCTCAGGTTCACGAACGGAACGAATCTTAGCAGCGTAAGCACCTACGCGCTCTTTATCGATACCGCGAACGATGATTTTCGTATTCGAAGGTACTTCGAATTCGATTCCCGCTTCCGGTGTAATTTCAACCGGGTGAGAGTATCCAACGTTCAGAACGATTTTATCTCCGGATTTGCTTGCACGATATCCGACCCCAACCAGCTCCAGAGATTTAGCGAATCCTTCAGTTACGCCGCTCACCATGTTGCTGACAACGCTGCGCGTTGTACCGTGCAAAGAACGGTGAGTTTTGTTATCGGAAGGACGCACAACTGTAATTTCGTTGTTTTCAACTGTAACCTTCATGTCTTTATGAAGCTCACGAGTCAAAGTTCCTTTTGGTCCTTTTACCGTAATAACGGTGTTGTCCAAAGTGATGTCTACACCACTTGGTACTGTAATTGGTTTGCGACCAATACGAGACATGTGTTGCACCTCCTATCTTGTGACGTTATATTACCAAACGTAGCAAACGACTTCTCCGCCGGATTTCGATTGACGAGCTTCTTTGTCCGTCATAACACCTTTGGATGTCGAGATGATCGCGATTCCCAGGCCACCAAGTACGCGAGGTACTTCGTTGCTTTTCGTGTAAACACGAAGACCAGGTTTACTGATTCTTTTCAGACCAGTGATAACGCGCTCGTTATTTTGACCGTATTTCAAGAAAACACGGATAATCCCTTGTTTGTTATCTTCGATAAATTCAGCGTCACGGATGAAACCTTCGCGCTTCAAGATATCGGCGATTTGTTTTTTCATTGTCGAAGCAGGCATTTCTACTGTTTCGTGACGAACAGTGTTCGCGTTACGAATACGAGTAAGCATATCTGCAATTGGATCAGACATAGTCATTGTGAGTTAACCTCCTTCCCGTTCAGGACTTTTTACCAGCTTGCTTTTTTCACGCCAGGAATCTGGCCTTTATAAGCTAATTCACGGAAGCAAATTCTGCAAATTTTGAACTTTTGCAGTACCGAATGTGGACGACCGCAACGCTCACAGCGTGTATAAGCACGTACTTTAAACTTTGGTGTACGTTGTTGTTTAACTTTCATCGAAGTTTTTGCCACTTTAGCCTGACACCTCCTAAATAATTTCGGAGAAAAGGGAGTCTTTCCAGACACCCGGAACGTTTATGCCAACATTATTTAACGAAAGGCATTCCCAGTTGAGTAAGCAACTCGCGGGACTCTTCGTCTGTTTTCGCCGTTGTTACGATGACAATATCCATACCGCGGACTTTGTCAACTTTATCATACTCGATCTCTGGGAAGATCAATTGCTCTTTCAGACCCAGAGTGTAGTTACCGCGACCATCGAACGCTTTGCTCGATACACCACGGAAGTCACGTACACGTGGAAGTGTAACGTTGAACAATTTATCGAGGAAGTAGTACATACGCTCGCCGCGCAATGTAACTTTCACACCGATAGGCATGTTCTCACGCAGTTTGAAACCTGCGATAGATTTTTTCGCACGAGTGATTACAGGTTTTTGACCTGCGATCAGCTGCAAATCGTTTACTGCGGAATCCAACACTTTAGAGTTTTGGACAGCGTCGCCCACTCCCATGTTGATAACGATTTTCTCGATTTTCGGCACTTGCATTACCGTTGTATAGTTAAACTTCTGCATCAAAGCAGGAGCAATTTCTTGCAGGTAACGTTCTTTCATTCTTGATGCCATGAATCATAGCCCTCCTTTCTCATTCGGTTCAATTAGTCGATAATTTCTCCGGAACGTTTTGCAACGCGCACTTTTTTACCGTTATCCAACACTTTGTAACCGATACGGGTTACTTTTCCGCTCTTTGGATCGATGTGCATCACGTTGGAAACGTGAATCGGAGCTTCCTTCTCGATAATGCCGCCTTGCGGGTTTTGCTGGTTAGGCTTCTGGTGTTTTTTCACCATGTTAACACCTTCCACAAGGACGCGGTTTTCACGAGGATAAGCAGCGATGACACGGCCTTTTTTACCTTTGTCTTTACCGCTGATCACCATAACCGTATCTTCCTTTTTAACGTGAAGTTTGTTGTTATGGGATTCCAGAACTTTTTTCACTCTTGGCATTTCGTACACCTCCTGTTTCTAAACATCACGAGCTTAATCTATTAGATAACCTCTGGGGCCAAGGAAACGATTTTCATGAAGTCTTTCTCGCGAAGTTCACGAGCAACAGGTCCGAAAATACGTGTTCCACGCGGGCTTCTGTCGTCTTTTACAACAACAGCTGCATTTTCATCAAAACCGATGTAGGAACCGTCTTTACGACGTACAGAACGTTTCGTACGAACGATAACCGCTCTAACTACATCACCTTTTTTGACAACGCCGCCTGGTGTTGCTTGTTTTACAGAACAAACGATCAGATCACCGATTTGAGCTGTACGACGTCCCGTACCGCCGAGTACGCGGATACACATCAGTTCCTTCGCACCGGAGTTGTCAGCTACAGTCAAACGTGTAAATGGTTGAATCATTTAGTATTCCTCCTTCCAGCTATGCTGATCATGCAATTAGATGATAACCGCTTTTTCTACGACTTCAGTAAGTCTCCAGCGTTTATCTTTCGAAAGCGGACGAGTTTCCATGATTTTCACCGTGTCACCGATTTTCGCAGTGTTTTCTTCGTCATGCGCTTTGAACTTTTTAGTGTACTTGATACGTTTATGGTACAAGTCGTGTTTTTTGTAAGTTTCTACAGCAACAACGATCGTTTTGTCCATTTTATCGCTGACCACTTTACCGATTTGCACTTTACGTGCGTTACGTTCTTCGCTCATTGTTGGCCTCCTTCCTGATTACGGACGGAATGTATATCCGACCTCTGATTAACCGATTCCCAGTTCTCTTTCACGGATGATGGTTTTAGCACGAGCTATTTCTTTCCGCACATCACGGATTCGAGTCGGGTTATCCAGCTGACCGGTAGCGAGTTGAAAGCGGAGATTAAAGAGTTCTTCTTTAAATCCGGCAATCTTTTGCTCGATTTCAGCAGAGGTTAGGTTGCGAAATTCACTAGCTTTCATTTGCTTCACCACCCAATTCTTCACGTTTCACGAACTTCGTTTTGATTGGCAGTTTGTGAGCGGCAAGACGCATTGCTTCGCGTGCGATCTCCTCCGGTACTCCAGCAAGTTCAAACATGATCTTACCTGGTTTCACTACTGCAACCCATTTTTCTACGTTACCTTTACCGCTACCCATCCGAACCTCGAGAGGCTTTTGAGTGATTGGTTTGTCAGGGAAAATTTTGATCCAGACTTTACCACCACGTTTGATGTAACGAGTCATCGCAATACGAGCCGCTTCGATTTGACGGTTCGTAATCCAAGCCGGTTCCGTAGCTTGCAGACCGTATTCGCCAAAGTTCAGCGTAGTTCCGCCTTTTGCTTGGCCTTTCATATGTCCGCGTTGTTGCTTACGGTGTTTTACGCGTTTTGGTACCAACATGATTAGTTGCCTCCTTCCTTAGCAGCTTGTTTCTTAGCCGTAGGAAGAACCTCTCCACGATAGATCCATACTTTTACGCCGATACGTCCGTAAGTAGTATGTGCCTCTGCTGTACCATAGTCGATGTCAGCACGCAGTGTGTGCAGTGGAACAGTTCCTTCGCTGTAGCCTTCAGAACGTGCAATCTCAGCACCGCCAAGACGTCCGCCTACTTGAGTTTTAATACCTTTAGCCCCGGAGCGCATAGTTCTTTGAATAGCTTGTTTCAACGCACGACGGAAAGAAACACGACGTTCCAATTGTTGTGCAATGCTTTCTGCTACCAGGATTGCGTCCAGGTCTTGATTCTTAATTTCAGAGATGTTGATGTGTACTTTTTTACCGCCAGCAATTTTCGTAATTTGGTTACGAAGATTTTCAACTTCGGATCCACCTTTACCGATTACCATACCTGGTTTCGCTGTGTGAATCGTTACGTTTACGCGGTTAGCCGCTCTCTCGATCTCAACACGAGACATAGCGGAGTCTTTCAATTTATTTTTCAGGAATTCACGAATTTTCACGTCTTCCATCAAAAGATCACCGAAGTCTTTGCCTGCATACCACTTAGATTCCCAGTCACGGATAACTCCGACACGAAGTCCGACTGGATTTACCTTTTGGCCCACACGTTTTCCCTCCTTCTACTTTTCAGATACCACCAAAGTAATGTGGCTAGTACGTTTGTTAATACGACTTGCACGTCCCATTGCACGAGGGCGGAAACGCTTCATAGTCGGTCCTTGGTTTACGTAAGCTTGCGAGATCACCAAGTTATTAACATCCAAAGAATAATTATGTTCCGCATTCGCAATAGCGGAGTTAAGCAGCTTCTCAACAACTGGAGAAGCGGATTTCGGAGTGTGACGGAGAATGGCAACCGCCTCACCTACTTGCTTGCCGCGAATCAAGTCAACAACGAGTTGAACTTTACGAGGAGCAATCCGGATAAACTTAGCATGTGCTTTTGCTTCCATTGTGTAACCTCCTCTCAAACATTAGAGATGTTCATTTATCTTCTTGTCTTCTTATCATCATCAGTATGGCCTTTGTACGTACGGGTTGGAGCGAACTCACCCAGTTTGTGTCCGACCATGTCCTCAGTTACATACACTGGCACGTGTTTACGACCGTCGTAAACGCCAAATGTGTGTCCGATGAATTGTGGGAAAATTGTAGAGCGACGGGACCAGGTTTTGATAACGTTCTTCTTGCCTGATGCTTCCATCTCTTCTACCTTCTTGAGCATGTAGCCATCAATGAATGGCCCTTTTTTCAAACTGCGACTCATGTGGAGATCCTCCCTTCAAACATAGCTTTTATGCATCCGTAGATGCCTCACGAAGTTATGCACAGTGTGTATTACTTCGTGCGGCGACGGATGATGTATTTATCAGAAGCTTTATTTTTCTTACGCGTTTTGAAACCAAGAGTAGGTTTACCCCATGGTGACATTGGCGATTTACGTCCGATTGGAGCACGACCTTCACCACCACCGTGAGGGTGATCGTTAGGGTTCATTACCACACCACGAACCTCAGGGCGTTGACCCAACCAACGGCTACGACCGGCTTTACCGATTTTGATAAGCTCGTGGTCTTGGTTACCAACGGATCCGATTGTTGCGCGGCAAACTTTCAGAATACGACGAACTTCTCCGGAAGAGAGACGAACAGAAACGTATTTTTCTTCTTTACCAAGCAATTGAGCTTCAGTACCAGCAGCACGAACCAATTGTCCGCCTTTACCTGGTTTCAACTCGATGTTGTGGATAACGGTACCTACTGGAATGTTTTCAAGCGGCAGTGCGTTACCAATTTTAATGTCTGCGTCAGGACCTGAGAATACTTGATCTCCAACTTTCAGACCTTTAGGAGCGATGATGTAACGTTTCTCACCATCAGCATAGTGAATCAATGCAATGTTGGAAGTACGGTTCGGGTCATACTCGATTGTAGCAACGCGGCCCGGTATTCCATCTTTAGTACGTTTGAAGTCGATGATACGGTATTTACGTTTATGTCCACCACCGTGGTGACGAACTGTAATTTTACCTTGGTTGTTGCGGCCTGCCTGTTTGCTCAATGGGGCCAACAACGATTTCTCCGGCTTATCTGTGGTGATTTCCTCAAATGTAGAAACGGACATGTTCCGTCTTGCCGGGGATGTTGGTTTATACTTTTTGATTGGCACTAGTTTTCCCTCCTTACTTCAAAGATTTCAATTATACAGTTTCAAAGAACTCAAGCGATTTGCTGTCTTGCGTCAGTGTTACAAACGCTTTTTTCCACTCGCTTGTGTATCCGGAATAACGTCCGTACCGTTTCGGTTTAGCTGGAACACGAAGTGTGTTCACGTTTTTCACTTTTACGCCGAAAATAGCTTCTACCGCTTTTTTGATCTCGGTTTTGTTTGCACGGATATCGACTTCAAATACATATTTCAAGTCGTTCATCATGTCAGCAGTACGTTCCGTAATAATCGGACGTTTTACAATATCACGAGGATCCTTCATTACGCGAGCACCTCCTCTACCTTCTGAACTGCTTCTTTCGTAATGATCAGTTTGTCGTGCCCAAGCACGTCAAGAACATTAATGCCGTCAGCAGCTACGAATTTCACGCCAGGAATATTCCGTGCGGAAAGAGCTACATTATCATCATAGCTAGGTGCTACAATCAAAGCTTTGCGGCCTACTTTGAGGTTGTTCAAGATAGCTGCAAATTCTTTAGTTTTAGGAGCGCTCAAAGTCAGAGCATCCAAAACGATAATGTCATTGTCTTGCACTTTAGATGAAAGGGCAGATTTGATCGCCAGACGACGAACTTTCTTAGGCAGTTTGTACGCATAGCTCCGTGGAGTCGGACCAAATACGATACCGCCGCCTTTCCATTGTGGTGAACGAATTGAACCTTGACGAGCGCGACCTGTACCTTTTTGTTTCCAAGGCTTACGTCCACCGCCACGTACTTCAGAACGTCCTTTTACTTTGTGGGTACCTTGACGAAGGGAAGCGCGCTGCATAAGAACTGCATCGTACAGAACGTGTTGATTCGGCTCAATTCCGAATACAGCATCATTCAGTTCAACTTCACCTACTTGGCTACCATCTACATTGTAAACTGATACTTTTGGCATTTTGTGTTCCTCCTTTCTTCAGTGGTTATTTTTTCACCGTTTCTTTAACTCTTACAAGGCTGTTCTTTGGACCTGGGATGGATCCTTTAACAAGAATCACGTTACGCTCAGCGTCTACTTTAACAACTTCAAGACGTTGAATTGTAACAGTATCATGTCCCATATGTCCTGGAAGGCGTTTGCCTTTAGGAACGCGGTTAGCTTGGATCGAACCCATCGAACCCGGGCCACGGTGGTAACGCGAACCGTGTGACATAGGTCCAGTGCTTTGTCCCCAACGTTTGATTACGCCGGCAAAACCTTTACCTTTAGAAATACCCGTTACGTCAACGAACTCGCCTTCAGCGAAAATGTCAGCTTTCAATTCTTGGCCAACTTCATATTCCGCGATGTTGATGCCGCGAAGCTCACGAACGTAGCGCTTAGGTGCAGTATTCGCTTTTTTAGCGTGTCCTGCTTCTGGCTTGTTAGCATTTTTCTCTTTCTTATCGGAGAAACCGATTTGAACTGCTTCGTAGCCATCGTTCTCAATATCTTTCTTTTGCAAAACAACACAAGGGCCTGCTTCGATAACCGTTACTGGAACTACGTTACCTTCAGGGGTAAACACTTGAGTCATTCCAAGTTTTTTTCCTAAGATACCTTTCATGTTGACACCTCTTTTCCTTTATACGTGGTCTTGTTTGCTGCTATATATTACAATTTAATTTCGATATCTACACCGGACGGCAGATCCAAGCGCATCAAGGCATCCACAGTTTGTGGAGTCGGGTTAACAATATCGATCAAACGCTTATGTGTGCGTTGTTCGAATTGCTCCCGAGAATCCTTGTACTTGTGCACCGCACGAAGAATAGTAATGATTTGTTTTTCAGTAGGAAGCGGAATCGGACCGGATACACCTGCACCCGAACGTTTTGCTGTTTCAACAATTTTCTCCGCGGATTGATCAAGAATTCTGTGGTCGTAAGCTTTCAAACGAATACGAATTTTTTGCTTTGCCATTTTAGTCCCTCCTTCTATCGCCCAATTTTTTATCGGACATACTCCGTGAAAATTTTCTGACCACTCTCCCATGGCAAAGGGGCCGGGTGTGCCAGTAACCTCTCACATCATCGCAACGTCACAAGAACAACATTCATTATTATATAGAAAAGATGGGCGTATTGCAAGCATATTTAAAAAAAACATTCAAACTGGTCTTTTCAAGAGAATCGACTATGTTAGTACAATGTTTTCACCAATATCCAGGCTGCCTAACCTATCAATCTATAAGATAAATCTTGTTCATTTTAGATGACGAAGGTTCCGAAACGTTGACATTAAAAAAGAGTTCTTTATCCGATGTCGGATAAAGAACTCTTCCGAAGCTTCGTTACAATACAATGTTACTCGTTACAGTACACTGTTACTTATGCTCATTTGGCAAAAGCCAAATTATTTTTGGATCGATGCTACGGAACCCGCACCAACTGTACGTCCACCTTCACGAATAGAGAACTTAGTTCCTTCTTCGATCGCGATTGGAGAGATCAGTTGAACAGTTACAGTAACGTTGTCACCAGGCATTACCATTTCAGTACCTTCTGCCAGGTTGATGATACCCGTTACGTCAGTTGTACGGAAGTAGAACTGTGGACGGTATCCAGTGAAGAAAGGCTTATGACGGCCACCCTCTTCTTTAGTCAAAACGTAGATTTGTGCAGTGAACTCTGTGTGTGGTTTAACAGATGCTGGTTTAGCAAGTACTTGACCACGCTCGATTTGAGTACGGTCAACACCACGCAGCAATGCACCGATGTTGTCACCCGCTTGTGCGGAATCCAACAATTTACGGAACATCTCAACGCCCGTAACTACGGATTTTTTAGTTTCTTCAACGATACCAACGATCTCAACCTCTTCGCCGACTTTAACAGTACCACGCTCTACACGACCTGTAGCAACGGTACCACGACCAGTGATGGAGAATACGTCCTCGACAGGCATCAAGAAAGGTTTGTCAGTTTGACGCTCAGGCAGTGGGATGTAAGTGTCGATCTCTTTGAACATCTCAACGATTTTTTGAGCCCACTCACCATCAGGGTTTTGCAGAGCTTCACGAGCGGATCCACGAGTGATTGGAGTATCATCACCTGGGAACTCGTATTCGTTAAGAAGGTCGCGAACTTCCATCTCAACCAGTTCCAACAACTCTTCGTCTTCAACCATATCACATTTGTTCAAGAAAACAACGATGTATGGTACGCCTACTTGACGGGAGAGCAGGATGTGCTCACGAGTTTGTGGCATTGGGCCGTCAGCTGCGGATACTACCAGGATAGCTCCGTCCATTTGTGCCGCGCCAGTGATCATGTTTTTAACATAGTCGGCGTGACCTGGGCAGTCTACGTGAGCGTAGTGACGAGTGTCAGTTTCGTACTCAACGTGTGAAGTTGAGATTGTGATACCGCGCTCGCGCTCTTCTGGAGCTTTATCGATTTGATCGAAAGCGATTGCTGCACCACCGTAAGTTTTGGACAATACAGTTGTGATTGCAGCAGTCAGAGTTGTTTTACCATGGTCGACGTGACCGATAGTACCAATGTTAACGTGTGGTTTAGTACGTTCGTATTTAGCCTTTGCCATTTGAACGTGGCCTCCTTAGAAATTATAATTTTATGTTTTCACTGAATGCGGTGCTTCAAACCAGGTTTCAAGCACAAGCATCCAGTGTGAGAAAACTACTCGGTGCCTTTTGTTTTGGCAACGATCTCTTCTGCAATGCTCTTAGGAACTTCTTCATAGTGAGAGAGCTCCATGGAGAATACACCGCGTCCTTGAGTACCGGAACGAAGAGTTGTAGAGTAACCAAACATTTCAGAGAGAGGCACCTTAGCACGGATGATTTGAGCTCCACTACGGGAATCCATACCTTCAATGCGGCCACGACGGGAGTTCAACATACCCATTACGTCACCCATGTACTCTTCTGGAACAGTTACTTCTACTTTCATGATTGGCTCAAGCAGAACTGGACTACATTTGTCTTTCGCTGCTTTCAGCGCCATAGATCCGGCAATTTTAAATGCCATCTCGTTGGAATCGACATCATGGTAAGATCCGTCTACAATTGTAGCCTTAACGTCTACAAGCGGGAAGCCTGCGATTACGCCGTTTTTCATTTGCTCTTCAATCCCTGACAGTGCAGGTTGAATGTATTCTCTTGGCACCGAACCACCGACAACCTTACTTTCGAACTGGCTGCCTGTACCCGGCTCGAGAGGTTCGAACTCAACCCATACGTGACCGTATTGACCACGACCACCGGATTGACGTACGAATTTACCTTCAACGCGCGCTGGAGCACGGAATGTTTCACGGTAAGCTACTTGTGGTTTACCCACAGTAGTATCCACCTTGAACTCACGACGCATACGGTCGATGATGATATCAAGGTGAAGCTCACCCATACCTGCCAAGATGGTTTGGCCTGTTTCTTCGTCAGTGTGAGCGCGAAGAGTTGGATCCTCTTCTGTCAACTTACCGAGAGCCACACCCATTTTATCTTGGTCAGCTTTGGTTTTAGGTTCAACAGCGATTTCGATTACCGGATCAGGGAAGTTCATTGATTCCAAGATAACCGGGTGTTTCTCATCACATAGTGTATCACCTGTACCTGTATCTTTCAAACCTACAGCTGCTGCAATATCACCGGAGTAAACTTCAGTGATCTCTTGACGGCTGTTTGCGTGCATTTGAAGGATACGACCGATACGCTCACGTTTGTTTTTAGTTGCATTCAATACATAAGACCCGGATTGAAGTACACCGGAGTATACGCGGAAGAATGTCAATTTACCAACGTAAGGGTCAGTCATGATTTTGAAGGCCAATGCAGAGAATGGCTCTTCATCGGAAGACTTACGAACTGCTTCAGTTCCATCTTCAAGATGTCCAGTAATAGAAGGAACATCAGTTGGAGCTGGCAAGTAGTCGATAACAGCGTCCAACATGAGTTGAACACCTTTGTTGCGGTATGAGGAACCACAGATAACTGGGAAGATTTTAACCTCTACTACACCTTTACGGAGAGCGGCTTTGATCTCATCGATAGAGATTTCTTCGCCTTCCAGGTATTTCATTGTCAATTCTTCGTCAAGTTCTGCAACACGCTCAATCAATTCGTTGCGAAGTTCTTCAACCTGCTCAACGAATTCCGCAGGAATATCAGTTTCTTCGATATCTTGTCCGAGATCATCTTTATACATATGAGCCCGTTGTGCAACGATATCAATGATACCTTTGAAATCATTTTCAGCACCGATCGGAAGTTGAATCGCAACTGCGTTCGCTTGAAGGCGATCACGCATGTCAGATACAACGTTCAAGAAGTCAGCGCCGATGATATCCATTTTGTTTACGTATGCGATACGAGGTACGCCGTACTTGTCAGCCTGTCTCCATACAGTTTCAGACTGAGGCTCAACGCCTTCTTTCGCACTGAATACACCTACTGCTCCGTCCAATACACGAAGGGAACGTTCAACTTCAACAGTGAAGTCAACGTGTCCCGGGGTATCAATGATATTTACGCGGTGGCCTTTCCAAGCAGCGGTAGTCGCAGCGGAAGTAATCGTAATTCCGCGCTCCTGTTCCTGTTCCATCCAGTCCATTGTCGCAGCGCCTTCGTGAACTTCACCGATTTTGTGCGTACGTCCTGTGTAAAACAAGATCCGCTCAGTTGTCGTGGTTTTACCCGCATCAATATGAGCCATGATCCCGATATTACGTGTATTTTTCAAGGAGAACTCTCTAGCCATGAAATGGGTCTCCCTTCAAAATTGAAGTTTTTTATTGTGAACTGAATCCTACCAACGGTAGTGAGCAAACGCTTTGTTCGCTTCAGCCATTTTGTGCGTATCTTCGCGTTTCTTAACGGAAGCGCCTGTGTTGTTGGAAGCATCGATGATCTCAGCCGCCAAACGCTCTTCCATTGTTTTCTCACCGCGGTTGCGGGAGTAGTTCACGAGCCAACGTAAACCCAAAGCAGTACGTCTCTCTGGTTTCACCTCGATTGGTACTTGGTAGTTGGAACCGCCGACACGGCGAGCTTTAACTTCCAGGACTGGCATGATATTTTTGATTGCTGTCTCAAATACTTCCATCGGGTCATTACCCGTACGTTCTTGAATCAACTTGAACGCATTATACAGAATGCTTTGAGCAACACCGCGTTTTCCGTCGAGCATGATGCGGTTGATCAAACGAGTAACCAACTTGGAGTTGTATACCGGATCTGGCAGCACGTCTCTTTTCGTAACTGGACCTTTGCGTGGCATGGATATCCCCCTTTCTTTCTTGTTCAGCAGTCCCTGTACCTTCCAGACCTAAGCCAGAAGGCTTTCAGGCAACCTGCTTATCATAATTTAGGCTTTTTTAGCTTTTGGACGTTTTGCACCGTATTTAGAACGAGCTTGCATACGGTTGTTCACGCCTGCAGTATCGAGAGCTCCACGAACGATGTGATAACGAACCCCTGCAAGGTCTTTTACTTTACCTCCGCGGATCAATACCACACTGTGCTCTTGAAGGTTATGTCCGATTCCCGGGATATAAGCAGTTACCTCGAGACGGTTCGTCAAACGAACACGGGCATATTTACGAAGTGCAGAGTTCGGTTTACGTGGAGTCATTGTACCTACACGAGTGCAGACACCACGTTTTTGTGGGGCACTGATGTTAGTGGATTCACGTTTCAAAGCGTTGAATCCTTTTTGCAAAGCTGGTGATTTTGACTTCTCAACTTTAGCTTGACGTCCTTTACGAACCAGTTGGTTAATAGTTGGCATGTGATTGCCACCCCCTTCCTCAATTATTCATGTTTCTTTACAAACCTTTATCTAAGCCCACAGACCCAGGCGGTTCATAAAAAGACAAATGAAAAGTTTTTGCCTTGGAGAATCCTTAAATGTTCTCGGACAAAAACGTTCCTTACCCTATCATTTTACGACAGCAGCCATAGCTGCTCCCACTCCAATCCCGCACGCTTTGCCGAGATTTTTCATTGTGTCCACTCTCGTGTACTTCACATTGTGCTGTTCACACAAAGCAATGATTTTGGAAGTGAGCTGCGGATCACTATCCTCTGCGACATAGACTTCAGAAGCCATTCCTGTCTGCACTGTCCGCATGGTCTGTTTGGTACCAATCTTGACATGAGCATCTTGCAAGCCTTTTTCATTAGACATTGTACATTCCTCCGAATAGGACCAATTACAATCAGCTGCCCACGCACCTTTGATATATTAGCATCTAGCGCAAGCATTGTCAATGCTAATCCTAAAAGATTTTATAAAGTTTGTGTAGATCAGGATTCGTCCGTCTCAATTGTACAAACGTCCTCCTCCTGAAACACACATTCTTTACTCTCACATGAAGAGAAAATACTTATTTAATCTACAGAAACAGGTTCCAACTCTTCCACGGAAGATTGGCCGTCTTCTGGTTCAGCAAATTTGATGCTGCGGTAACGGTTCATACCTGTACCGGCAGGGATCAATTTACCGATAATTACATTTTCCTTCAGACCGAGCAGCTGATCGACTTTACCTTTGATCGCCGCATCTGTCAATACACGTGTTGTCTCTTGGAACGATGCCGCAGAGAGGAAGGAGTCTGTTTCAAGGGATGCTTTTGTAATACCGAGCAGGATTGGTTTTGCAACCGCAGGCTCTTTATCACTCAGAATCGCAATTTTGTTGGCTCTTTCGTACTCATGGGTATCCACAAATGATCCCGGCAGCAGCGTTGTATCTCCCGCATCTACGATACGGATTTTACGCAGCATTTGACGGATCATAACTTCAACGTGTTTGTCATTGATTTCTACGCCCTGGTTACGGTATACGCGCTGTACTTCCTGCAAGATGTAGTTCTGTACGCCGCGTACACCTTTGATGCGCAGCATTTCTTTTGGATCGATGGAACCATCTGTCAACTCGTCACCCGCTTCGATTTCCATGCCTTCGCTCACGCGGACACGGGAACCGTAAGTAACAGAGTACACTTTGGATTCCGCTTCACCTTGAATTTCGATTTCACGACGATCTTTCGCTTCGCGAATCTCTTTAACCACACCATCAATCTCACTGATTGTTGCTTGACCTTTAGGGTTACGAGCCTCAAACAACTCCTGGATACGCGGCAAACCTTGCGTAATGTCGTCTCCGGCTACACCGCCGGTATGGAACGTACGCATAGTAAGCTGTGTTCCTGGCTCACCAATGGATTGTGCTGCAATAATACCAACCGCTTCACCAATCTCCACGTGTTTACCTGTCGCAAGGTTGCGACCGTAACACTTCTTGCAGACACCATGACTTGCACGGCAGCTGAGAACGGAGCGGATTTGCAATTTGGTTACGCCAGCTTTGATAATCGCTTCTGCTTTATCAGAGTCGATCAGTTCATTGCGGCCGGCAATAATCTCTTTCGTTTCCGGATGACGAACAGTCTCGAAGCAGTATCTGCCTTCAATACGGTCGTAGAGATCTTCAATGACCTCTTTACCATCCTGGATACGACTAACGGTAAAGCCTTTATCTGTACCACAATCGTCTTCACGCACAATTACGTCTTGGGCTACGTCTACGAGACGACGAGTCAGATAACCTGAGTCGGCTGTACGCAGGGCTGTATCCGCGAGACCTTTACGCGCACCGTGAGTGGAAATAAAGTACTCGAGTACTGTCAGACCTTCACGGAAGTTCGATTTGATTGGGAGTTCGATAATTCGACCAGACGGGTTGGCCATCAGACCACGCATACCACCCAATTGTGTGATTTGCGATTTGTTACCCCGTGCTTTGGAGTCAACCATCATCATGATCGAGTTGTAACGATCCATCGATTTCATCAGGATATCTGTGATATCATCTTTGGATTTCGACCAGATATCGATGATGCGGTCATAGCGCTCCTCATTCGTGATCAGACCACGACGGTACTGATTCGTAACAATTTGTGCCTTCTCCTCAGACTGTTTCAGAATGTCTGTTTTCTCATCCGGAACGATTACGTCAGACACGGCCACGGTAATACCGGCACGCGTAGAGTATGTGAATCCGAGCTGTTTGATTTTATCGAGGATAACCGCAGTTTCGGTTGTGTGATAAATTTCAAAGCAGCGTGCGATGATAGAGCCCAGATATTCTTTACCGACACCGCCTGCTTGAGGAGCATTCATGATTGCTTCTCTCAAGTCAGCACCCTTCTCATATACGAATGAGTGATCGGCTGTACCTTGATACAGGTTTGCACGCGTCGCATCATTGATATAAGGGAAGCTTGCCGGGAAAATCTCATTAAAGATAATTTTACCGATCGTTGTTAACAGCATGCCTTTTTGCTGCTCTTCCGTGAAGCTTGTTTTACCAAGCGCTTTAACCGGAATCGCTACACGTGCATGCAGACCAGCAGTACCCCGTTGGTATGCAGATACAGCCTCATTGACTGTACGCAGAACCATACCTGTACCCTTCTCTTCTTTGTTGTCCATCGTCAGATAGTACGAACCAAGAACCATATCCTGGGAAGGAGTTACAACCGGTTTACCGTCTTTCGGGTTCAAAATGTTGCCTGATGCAAGCATCAGAATACGTGCTTCCGCTTGTGCTTCAGCGGACAATGGAACGTGCACGGCCATTTGGTCACCGTCAAAGTCGGCATTGTACGCCGTACATACGAGCGGGTGAAGACGAATTGCTTTACCTTCAACCAGAATCGGTTCAAACGCTTGAATGCCGAGACGGTGAAGCGTAGGGGCACGGTTCAGAAGAACCGGATGCTCCTTGATAACTTCTTCAAGAACATCCCATACTTCAGGACTTACACGCTCAACTTTACGTTTTGCGCTCTTGATGTTGTGGGCAAGCCCTTTATTGACAAGCTCTTTCATCACAAAAGGCTTGAACAGTTCCAGTGCCATATCTTTCGGCAGACCGCACTGATACATTTTCAGGTATGGTCCGACAACGATAACGGAACGGCCGGAATAGTCAACACGTTTACCGAGCAAGTTTTGACGGAAACGACCTTGTTTACCTTTCAGCATGTGGCTGAGGGATTTCAAAGGACGGTTACCCGGACCTGTAACAGGACGACCGCGACGACCGTTATCGATCAACGCATCAACAGCTTCCTGCAGCATCCGTTTTTCATTTTGCACGATGATATCCGGCGCGCCCAGGTCAAGCAGACGTTTCAGACGGTTGTTCCGGTTAATTACACGGCGATACAGGTCATTCAAGTCAGACGTAGCAAAACGTCCGCCATCCAGCTGTACCATCGGACGAAGTTCCGGTGGAATAACAGGAAGTACATCCATGATCATCCACTCCGGATTGTTCCCAGAGTTGCGGAATGCTTCAATAACTTCCAAACGTTTGATTGCACGGTTGCGGCGCTGGCCTTGTGCAGTACGAAGCTCTTCCTTCAGGAATTCAAGCTCTTTCTCTACATCGAGGTCTTGAAGCAATTTTTTAACTGCTTCTGCACCCATGCCGGCTTGGAAGCCGTATCCGTATTTTTCACGGTAGCTGCGATATTCCTTCTCGGACAACAGCTGTTTTTTCTCCAGTGGAGTTTCTCCTGGATCGGTTACTACATATGATGCAAAATAAATGATCTCTTCAAGAGATCTCGGAGACATATCCAATGCGAGACCCATACGGCTCGGAATACCTTTGAAGTACCAGATATGCGATACCGGAGCAGCAAGCTCAATATGGCCCATCCGTTCACGACGAACTTTCGCACGTGTTACTTCAACGCCACAGCGGTCACAGACAACGCCTTTATAACGAACGCGTTTGTATTTACCGCAATGACATTCCCAGTCTTTTGTAGGGCCAAAAATCTTTTCGCAGAACAGCCCTTCTTTTTCCGGTTTCAACGTGCGATAGTTGATCGTTTCCGGTTTTTTCACTTCTCCGCGGGACCAAGAACGAATTTTCTCTGGGGAAGCAAGCCCGATCTTCATGTATTCGAAATTGTTGACGTCCAACAAGGAGCAACCCTCCTTAACCTAATTCCTGTATTCTAGGTTACGCCTGCTCCAGCCAAGGCCGGAGCATGACGCGAGCCTGATGAAAAACGCCGGTCATCTTGCGCCCGAAGCGATTATTCCGCTCCGACCTCTGTACCCTCAAGGTTGAGGCTGAGCTTGTCGCTCGCAGCGTCATCTTCATCGTCCATTTCTTTCATTTCAATCTCCTGCTCATCTTCACTCAAAATCTTAACGTCCATACCCAAGCTTTGCAGCTCTTTGATCAATACTTTGAACGATTCAGGAACACCTGGTTCCGGTACGTTCTCGCCTTTGACAATGGACTCATACGTTTTCACCCGACCCACAACGTCATCGGATTTAACCGTCAAGATTTCTTGCAGTGTATAAGCGGCACCGTACGCCTCAAGCGCCCAAACTTCCATCTCCCCGAAACGCTGACCACCAAATTGGGCTTTACCACCCAACGGCTGCTGCGTAACTAGTGAGTAAGGACCTGTGGAACGGGCATGGATTTTATCGTCAACCATGTGTGCCAGTTTGATCATGTGCATGACACCAACGGTAACTTCACGTTCAAACTCTTCACCTGTACGTCCGTCATACAACACGGTTTTACCATTACGCTGCATACCTGCTTCTTCCATCGTATCGAAGACGTCATACTCTTTCGCTCCGTCGAATACAGGTGTTGCCACGTGGATCCCCAGCTGCATTGCCGCCATACCCAAGTGAACTTCGAGTACTTGACCGATGTTCATCCGGGAAGGTACGCCCAGCGGGTTAAGAACGATCTGAACCGGTGTACCGTCTGGCAGGAAAGGCATATCCTCTTCCGGCAAGATGCGGGCCACGACCCCTTTGTTACCGTGACGTCCGGCCATTTTATCACCCTCGGAAATTTTCCGTTTTTGGGCAATATAGACACGAACGAGCTGGTTAACACCTGGTGGCAGTTCATCTCCGTTTTCACGGGTAAATACTTTCACGTCAACAACGATACCATCCGTACCGTGTGGTACACGCAGCGATGTATCACGTACTTCACGTGCTTTTTCACCAAAGATCGCGTGCAGGAGACGCTCTTCTGCAGTCAGTTCCGTCACACCCTTCGGCGTAACTTTACCAACGAGAATGTCGCCAGCAGCAATTTCGGCACCGATGCGGATAATACCACGCTCATCCAGATTACGCAGCGCTTCTTCCCCAACGTTAGGGATATCACGTGTGATCTCTTCAGGTCCGAGCTTCGTATCACGAGCTTCCGACTCATATTCCTCGATGTGGATGGATGTGTAAACATCTTCCTTGACGAGTTTTTCGCTGAGCAGGATCGCATCCTCGTAGTTGTAACCTTCCCAAGTCATGAAGGCAACAACAACGTTGCGTCCAAGAGCAAGTTCACCCATTTCCGTCGAAGGACCGTCAGCAAGAATGTCGCCAGCTTTGACAGCAGCGCCTCTTTTCACGATCGGACGTTGGTTGATGCATGTTCCTTGGTTCGAACGCATAAATTTGTGTAATTTATATTTAACGATATCGCCTTTAACTTCCTGGCCGTCTACCTCTTCTACACGACGAAGCCAAATCTCGTTCGCAGAGGAACGTTCAATAATTCCGTCATATTCGGCAACAATACATACACCGGAGTCTTTGGCAGCTTTGTGTTCCATACCTGTTCCTACAAGCGGAGCTTTAGGAATCAAGAGCGGAACCGCCTGCCGCTGCATGTTTGATCCCATCAGGGCACGGTTGGAGTCATCGTTCTCAAGGAACGGAATGAGCGCCGTAGCGACCGACACAACCTGCTTAGGAGATACGTCCATGTAGTCTACTCGCTCACTCGGCATCGTAAGGATATTATCCGACTGTTTGTTGTAACGTACAATGATCGCATCCTCTGCGAAGGTACTGTCTTCATTCAGCTTCGCATTCGCCTGAGCGATAACATAGTTGTCCTCTTCGTCTGCTGTCAGGTAATCGATCTGCTCGGTTACGACACCCGTCTTCGGATCAACCCAGCGATATGGAGCTTCAATGAAGCCATATTCGTTCACACGCGCAAACGTCGACAAGGAGTTAATCAAACCGATGTTCGGTCCCTCTGGTGTCTCGATCGGGCACATCCGGCCATAGTGGGATGGATGGACGTCACGGACTTCCATGCCGGCACGTTCACGTGTCAAACCGCCCGGTCCGAGTGCGGACAGACGACGTTTATGCGTCAACTCACCCAGCGGATTCGTTTGATCCATAAACTGTGACAATTGGGAGCTTCCGAAGAACTCTTTAATCGATGCAATGACCGGACGAATGTTGATCAATGCTTGAGGTGTAATGACGTTTGCATCCTGAATGGACATTCTCTCACGAACCACACGCTCCATACGGGACAAACCGATACGGAACTGGTTTTGTAAAAGCTCACCAACAGAGCGCAGACGACGGTTACCCAAGTGGTCGATATCATCCGTGCTTCCGATGCCATGCAGCAGGTTCAAGAAGTAACTGATGGAAGAAATGATGTCCGCTGGCGTGATGTTTTTCACGGACTTGTCAATGTCGCCATTGGCAATCAGCTTAACCACTTTACCATCTTCAATTGGTGAAAAAACATCAATCGTTTGCATCGGGATATCATTGGCATCCAAAACGCCGTTGCCTACATGATACGTACGGAAGCCAACGCTTTTCTCCAGGTAAGGCATGATCTCGTCGAGCAAACGACGGTCTACCATTTGACCTGCTTCTGCAATAATTTCGCCTGTTTCAGCATCGATCAGAGACTCTGCCAAGCGCTGATTAAACAAACGGTTTTTGATGTGAAGCTTTTTATTGATTTTGTAACGACCCACATTTGCGAGGTCATAACGTTTTGGATCAAAGAAACGTGCTACGAGCAAGCTTTTCGCATTATCCAGCGTTGGCGGCTCGCCCGGACGAAGACGCTCATAGATTTCAATGAGAGCTTTTTCCGTAGAGTCCGTGTTGTCTTTGTCCAGCGTGTTGCGGATATATTCGTCATTACCGAGCAAATCCAGAATCTCAGCGTCTGTGCCAAAACCAAGAGAACGCAGGAGAACCGTAACCGGTATTTTACGCGTACGGTCGATCCGAACGTAAACAACGTCCTTCGCGTCCATCTCCAGTTCGAGCCAAGCGCCGCGGTTAGGAATTACTGTAGCGGTATACGTTTTTTTGGCGTTCTTATCTACTTTGGTACTGAAGTAAACGCTAGGAGAGCGAACCAACTGGCTGACAATAACCCGTTCCGCACCATTAATAATAAATGTTCCGGTGCTGGTCATCAGCGGGAAATCTCCCATGAATACTTCCTGCTCTTTGACTTCTCCGGTTTCCTTATTAATGAGCCGGACTTTGACCCGAAGTGGTGCTGCATAAGTAACGTCGCGCTCTTTCGCGTCATCTACTGTATACTTCGGTTCTCCGAGACTGTAATCGATAAATTCCAAAATCAAGTTGCCTGTGAAATCCTGGATCGGCGAGATATCTTGGAACATTTCGCGCAACCCTTCCTCCAAAAACCAATCATATGATTTTTGTTGGATTTCAATCAGGTTCGGAACTTCGAGTATCTCGTTAATTCGTGCATAACTGCGCCGAGTGCGTCGACCATATTGAACAAGATGTCCTGCCAACTTAAACTCACCCCTCAATGTCTACTCACTTTAAAAATTTCGTTGCGAACCTCTGTTTGTAACCTTATAATGGTACACATACAGAGCAAAGCAATGCACCCGCAAATAAAGAAAAGCCCTTATTCGAAATGTCGTTCGATAAAAGAGCAACTTTGATCGGCGGATGTCTTTCCAAATCATTCTTATCCCCAGTTTGCCCAAAATGTACATATTATACGCCAAACATAGGCATAATAAGCCCGGTTCGGCGTAAAAAAGGTTGACATTTTCAGTTAGCTAAAGCCAAGTAGGGCATCTTAATACTGACATTTTACAACTATACCACGGCTTGAATTTCAAGTCAATAGTCCTATTGCAAAAAAAATGATCCCCTGCTTACTTTACAAATTCGAATGAACCTCTCACAGTTCCTCTACTCTTCCTTTACCGCTTTGAAGATTCGGTAGCCTTTATCCTTCGTTACTTCATCCACTCGTGAAAACAACGATTCCAGCTTCGCTTTTGCAGAAGGTGCACCTTGTTTCTTTTGAATGACAATCCATAACGCCCCCCCAACCTTCAAATGGTCATATGCCTGGTCAAAGATAGCATGTACTGTTTCTTTGCCCGCCCGAATCGGAGGATTAGTCAAGACCACGTCGAAATCCCGCTTGTTTACTTCAGTTAGTAGATTACTCTGCATAATCGTAACGTTGGTAATGCCGTTTGCTTTGGCATTTTCTCTGGAAAGCTCAACGGCTCTCTCATTGATATCGATCATGGTGACATGCCCATCCGGTACAAGTTTTGCTGCTGTAAGCCCGATTGGCCCGTAACCACATCCCACATCAAGAACATGAGCACCTGACGGCAGTTCCATTGCATCAATTAACACCCTGCTGCCATAATCGATTCCGTTTTTGGAAAAAACCCCAGCATCCGTCACCAGCCGCAGACTAAATCCGCGGAGGACCGCTTCTGCGGCCTTACGATCATGCGCCACTTGTGGTTTGTCCGAATAATAATGATTGGACATGCCCTCACTCACTTTCCATAGTTACATTTACAGCAACAAACCCCTTGATAAGTCAAGGGGTTTGTTGTTTTGTTCATTCAGCTTGGATAAGCTAAATTATTTAACTTCGATTGTAGCGCCAGCTTCTTCAAGCTTAGCTTTGATGGAGTCTGCTTCTTCTTTAGCCACTTTTTCTTTCAGTGGTTTTGGAGCGTTGTCAACCAGTTCTTTTGCTTCTTTCAGGCCAAGACCTGTGATTTCGCGAACTGCTTTGATAACGTTGATTTTGGAAGCACCAGCGTTAGTCAAGATTACGTCGAACTCGGATTGCTCAGCTTCAGCTGCAGCTGCGCCGCCACCTACAACAGCTACTGGAGCTGCAGCAGTTACGCCGAATTCTTCTTCGATTGCTTTAACAAGATCGTTCAGTTCCAGTACAGTCATGCCTTTGATTGCTTCCAAGATTTGCTCTTTACTCATGATTGAACCTCCATATATAATTTTATTTTTTTGTATTTCATTACTGCTAAGCAGTATTCAGATCAAGCAGCTTACGCGCCTTGTTCTTCTTTTTCTGCAACGGCTTTAACCGCAAGCGCGAAGTTGCGCATAGGGGCTTGAAGCACGCTGAGGAGCATGGAGAGGAGACCTTCGCGGGATGGCAGTTCTGCCAACGCCTTAACTTCTTCTACTCCAATTACGCGACCTTCTACGACAGCACCTTTCAATTTCAGTGCATCGTTCTTTTTCGCGAAGTCGTTCAGAATTTTGGCTGGAGCTACAGCATCTTCTCCGCTGAATGCAATTGCAGTAGGACCTGTCAGAACGCTATCGAGTTCTGTCAATTCTGCTGCAGCAGTTGCACGGCGAAGCAATGTGTTTTTCAGCACTTGGAATTCTACACCAGCTTCACGAAGCTGCTTGCGCAGTTCAGTAGCTTGGGAAACGTTCAATCCACGATAGTCAACAACAACAGTCGTCGCGCTTTCGCGCAATTTTGCTGTTACTACATCAACGGATTCTTGTTTTGCTTGAATCACTTTTGCGTTTGCCAATCTGTACACCTCCTGATCAAATTTATCCCATTAAGAAAAGCCTCCGTAGAATCACGAAGGCTTGATATATACTCGCATCCGATTTGCATCGTTTCAAGTTGTATAATCACACCTCGGTAGGAAATTAAGCCATATGGCACCTACTGTCTACGGCAAGCATATTCAAATGTCAACGGTCAGTCACTCGGACTCGCAACTTTTATAGAATATCAGAACAGGCCGAACCTGTCAAGACATTTTATCTAAAAGCTGCTGCATTCACGCGTGCGCCAGGGCCCATCGTAGAAGAAAGACTTACATTCTTCAGATAAACACCTTTTGCTGCCGCCGGTTTAGCACGGTTCAGAGCGTCCATGAGAGCTTTAAAGTTCTCATTCAACTGCTCGGAAGAGAAAGAAGCTTTACCGATCGGTGCATGAATTTGACCTGCACGATCCAGACGATATTCGATTTTACCGGCTTTAATTTCTTGAACAGCCTTGGATACATCGAAAGTTACCGTTCCGGCTTTAGGGTTAGGCATCAGGCCTTTACCGCCGAGCAGACGGCCCAATTTACCTACTTCGCTCATCATATCTGGTGTCGCTACGCAGACGTCGAACTCGAACCAGCCTTGTTGGATTTTGTTGATCATGTCTGCATCACCAACATAGTCCGCGCCAGCCGCTTCCGCTTCTTTCGCTTTGTCACCTTTTGCAAATACCAATACGCGTTGTGTTTTACCTGTACCGTGTGGCAGGACAACAACACCACGTACTGCCTGGTCTTGCTTACGTGGGTCTACGCCCAAACGAACTGCCGCTTCGATTGTTTCATCGAATTTTGCAGTAGCTGCCTTTTTCACAAGCTCTACAGCTTCTGAAGGCTCGTAAGTTGCTTCGCTGTCGATCAGCTTAGCAGCTTCCAGGTATTTTTTACCGTGTTTAGCCATGTTTTATTCCTCCTTTGTGGTTTTAGCGGATATACCTCCCACATTGACCGGCCGCGAATCGGCCGGCTTTACGAAGCCATGTTTCATGTGAAAATTAGTCTTCGATGGTGATACCCATGCTGCGGGCAGTACCTTCGACCATACGCATTGCGGACTCAACGTCAGCAGCATTCAGGTCAGGCATTTTTGTTTCCGCGATTTGACGTACCGCATCACGTTTAACGGTAGCAACTTTTTTCTTATTCGGCTCGCCGGATCCTTTTTCAACTTTCGCTGCCACTTTCAACAGAACTGCCGCCGGTGGAGTTTTAGTGATGAATGTAAAGGAACGGTCCTCGAATACAGAGATTTCAACTGGAATGATCAATCCCGCCTGATCAGCTGTACGAGCGTTGAACTCTTTACAGAATGCCATGATGTTGACACCTGCTTGACCCAATGCCGGACCTACTGGCGGTGCTGGATTCGCTTTACCTGCTGGAATCTGCAGTTTTACCATTTTGATTACCTTTTTTGCCATGATTGACACCTCCTTGCAAAATAGTGGTTAGCGGGCTTCACAGCCCTCCCACAAGAAACTTGAAGAAACTATATCTTCTCCACTTGGGTGTATTCCAACTCAAGCGGCGTTTCCCGTCCAAACATGTTGACGTGTACCTTCAGCTTGCTTTTGTCTACCAAAATCTCTTCCACGGAGCCCACAAAATTCGCAAAAGGACCGACTTTGATTCGTACGGATTCCTTAATATCGAATTCAATTTTAGGCTTAGGTTCAACCATACCCATGTGCTTCAGAATTTGTTCCACTTCTTCTGGCAGCAGAGCTGTTGGTTTGGAACCGGAACCTGTCGAACCGACAAAGCCGGTAACACCCGGTGTATTGCGAACAACATACCAAGAATCATCCGTCTGAACCATTTCGACCAAGACATAACCGGGGTAAACTTTACGCATAACGGTTTTTTTCTTACCGTCTTTGTTCACCACTTCTTCTTCCATCGGAACAAGAACGCGGAAAATCTTGTCTTCCATGCCCATGGACTCTACGCGTTTTTCCAAATTGGCTTTGACCTTATTTTCATACCCTGAATAGGTATGAACGACGTACCATCTTTTTTCCATATCAAGCCACCTGGGACCCTTCTTAAATAATCGCTTCGATCACAGCGGAGATGCCGATATCTACGACCCAAAAAAACAGCGTCATAACCACAACAGTACCAAGTACGATTAACGTGTAGTTCGTCAGCTCTTTACGATTAGGCCAGCGAACCTTTTTAAGTTCAGCCCAGCTTTCAGAGAAAAAGGAAATCAGAGATTTGAAACTACGTTTCACGCCGACTACACCTCCAAAAACTATCTGGTTTCGCGATGAGAAGTCTGCTCGTTACAAAACTTGCAAAATTTCTTCATCTCCATGCGGTCGGGGTGATTACGCTTGTTTTTTGTCGTAGTGTAATTTCTTTGTTTGCAGTTCGTACAAGCCAAAGTAATAATTACCCGCATGATGTACACCTCCCGAAGACTTCCACATTGAAGCAGAGTCTCTAAATTGATCCTGAAAAAAAAGCCGTAAAATAGGCCTACCTAAAACACTTTATCACAAGGGTATAAGCATGTCAATGAAAGAATAACCTTTCATCATTGGGTATTATTTCTGCACAAAACGCACGTATCTCTCATCTCTGATTTTTTCACTGCTCCGGCATGAACCGAGCGATTACTAGTATTTATCAATCCTGAACAATATAAACTTCAGACAATAAAAAAAGACTCAAACACCGAGCCTTTTCCATCAACGACAACAACTTTTGTTCAATTATCTCGAACTTCCAGGTACTTTTCAAGTTTGCGCTTCACGCGCTGCAAGGCATTATCAATGGACTTCACATGACGGTCCAGATCCACTGCAATTTCTTGATAAGATCTCCCGTCCAGATACAACATCAGCACTTTACGTTCCAGGTCACTTAAAATCTCGGACATTTTATCTTCCAGGCCCACAAATTCTTCCTGGTTAATAATTAGTTCCTCCGGATCACTGACCTGAGTTCCACAAATCACATCGAGTAACGTACGATCAGACTCTTCATCATAAATGGGCTTATCCAGAGATACATAAGAATTAAGCGGAATATGCTTCTGACGTGTGGCTGTCTTGATCGCCGTAATGATCTGTCTTGTAATGCACAGTTCGGCAAAAGCCTTGAAAGAAGCAAGCTTGTCCCCTTTGAAATCACGAATCGATTTGTAAAGGCCAATCATTCCTTCTTGAATAATATCTTCCCGGTCAGCTCCGATCAAAAAATAAGATCTTGCCTTGGCGCGTACAAAGTTGCGATACTTGTTGATCAAAAACTCCAGCGCTTCGCTTTCGCCTTCACGGACCGCTTCGACAATGTCTTCGTCACTTTGGTAATCATACTTGGATAACATGATATCTTTGAGGTCGACACTCACAGACAATCCCTCCGGCTGCAACGCAAGGTACCCCGTTACTCTACTCTATGAAATATAGGACAAGTATATATGATGGTACCTCCCATCGTCAACCACGCCATGCCTAAAAAAGAACAGCTATAACATAATTGTCAATAGTTTCATTATTGTAAAATTTGTAAAAAGTCCGCTGTCAGCCTCGTCTCCAGCGTTCAAACTGCTTCAAAATATCCGGGCTTAATTTCCCTCCGATTGTATTACGTGTTGATCTGGCTTGGTCTTCCGCAAGCCGCTGCTGGAGCTCCTTTTCGTTCTGCTCCACTTCAATCAGCAGCTCTCTGGCGGACACACGCAGCGCTCCCTGTCCGAAGATGACATGTTGCTCTACCATATCGCTGGTTGCTACATAGATTTGGCGTCTTCGCATGCTTAGTTCCCGAACGAGTCTCTCGATGCATTCGTCTGCCGTCTCTTTTTCCTTTGTAAAATGAACTTGAACTCTGCTCTGTGTAAAGGATTTACCGAGTCCTGGCACAAGGTAAGCGTCAAACACAACAATGACTCGGCGGCCGGAGAAAGCCTGATAGTCCGCAAGCCGGAAGAGCAATCTGTTCCTCGCCTCTTCCAGCCCGCTTTCTGCCAACTTGGATAATTCCGGCCAGTCACCAATCATGTTGTACCCGTCTACTAGAAGCACATCACGGGAATCAGCCATATCATCTATCCCTGTGCTTGGCGGGAGCGAAGCACCTCGTACATGACAACACCCGCTGCCACGGAGGCATTCAGGGAATTAATCTGACCCTGCATCGGCAGTTTGACCAGTACGTCACATTTCTCACGAATGAGACGGCCCATGCCTTTGTTCTCATTTCCGATCACGAGTGCTACCGGACCTGTGAATACACCATTGCCAAAAACAGCTTCACGCGCAGTAACATCCGTACCTACAACCCATACCCCCTCTTCTTTCAAACGGTCAATGGTCTGTGCCAGATTGCTTACGCGGGCAACAGGAACATACTCTGCTGCACCTGCCGATGTTTTGGACACGGTTGCCGTTACTGAAGCTGAGCGCCGTTTGGGAACAATGACACCGTGAGCTCCTGTGCAGTCTGCCGTACGCAGAATGGAGCCCAGATTATGGGGATCTTCAATCTCATCCAGCAAAAGAATAAACGGCTGCTCATTCTTGGACTTGGCTGCATCTAAAATATCTTCAACCTCAGCATAGGCATAAGGCGCCGCCTGAGCAACCACACCCTGATGCTGAATACCGGGAACCGTCTGATCCAGCTTGCGCTTGTCCACATGCTGAATGACAATCCCCTGTTTTTTTGCCTCCGCAATGATCGGCTGCGTTAGATGTTTCTGCGCCGTATCGGCGATCCATATTTTATTAATGGTCCGGCCTGACCGCAGCGCCTCCGTTACGGAGTGTTTACCGGCAATCCATTCTTCTTCCATCCTTGTTCGTTCCTCTCTTTAATTGCTTGTTATATATGTTTTATACCAAAGTTATTCTGCTGAAGCAGAGGCCTGCTCCGCCTGCTCAATCCCGAGTCCGATCAGCTGGATCATTCGATCATGCTGACTGCTGCTGTACAGATAGCCGATCAGACATTCAAATGCTGTTGCATGTCTGTACTCCAGCACATCCGCATTCTTCGGAACACTGCCGGACTTGGCATTTCGTCCCTGCCGGACAATATCCAGTTCTTCTGCCGTCAATTCAGCCTCAATACTATTCAGTATGCGGCTTTGTGCTTTGGCAGATACCAATTTGGTTGCACTTCGGTGCAGATGATTAGGACGCATGTTTGCTTTGGATAACAGATACTGCCTCACGGCAACTTCATATACAGCATCGCCAATGTATGCCAGTGCAATTGGCGGGATCAGCCGGGCAGGTCTGGAAGGCGGATAAGGAAACCATCCACCATCCAGTACATCTGCCTTATTCTTTGGCACAGTCCGGGTAGACTGATCGGCCTCTTCAGACCCTTCGACAGATGCAGACAAAATCTTTTCCTTCTCTTTGCTCATTTGCGCCGCCATCTCATTCCCTGTGCTGTATCCTCCAGCAGGATACCCTGGGCAGATAGCTCATCGCGAATTTCATCGGCACGAGCCCAGTTCTTCGACTTACGTGCTTCCACACGCTCTGCGATCAATCGTTCAATATCCTCATCCAGCAGCTCGGGTTCAACCTCTGTATAGATTCGCAGCACAGCATTCAGTTCGTTGAACAGTTCAAGCAGTGCATGAATCGCAGCGGCATTAACCACATCCCGCTGCAGCAGCTGGTTCGCTTCCGCAGCCCATTCAAACAGCGCGGTAATCGCATCCGGTGTATTGAAATCATCCTGCATTTTCTCGTGATACTGCTGTCGAATCTGCTCTAATCTTGCTGCAAATTCAGCTGAAACCTCCTGATTTACAGTCACCGCACTCAGACGATGCTTCAGGTTGCCTACCGCGTTGGAAATCCGCTCCACGCTGTTCTGCGCCTGTTCCATTGTATCTTCCGTAAAATTGAGCGGGTTACGATAGTGGGTAGACAGCATGAAGTAACGGATCGCTTCCCGTTTGTACTCGCTGCGCAGGTCTTTGACGAGAACACCGTTGCCGAGAGATTTCGACATTTTCTCGTTATCGATGCGAATAAAACCGTTATGCATCCAGTAATTCGCGAGCGGTTTGCCCGTAATGGCTTCTGACTGCGCGCATTCGCACTCATGGTGAGGGAACTGTAAATCCTGTCCGCCGCCGTGAATATCCAGTGTATCCCCAAGGTATTCTCTTGCCATGGCAGAGCACTCGATATGCCAGCCTGGACGACCGTCTCCCCAAGGACTGGACCAGGAAATCTCGCCTGGCTTGGCTGCTTTCCAAAGCACGAAATCTTCCGGATGCTCCTTTCGCTCATCTACTCCGATCCGAATACCAAACTGCAGTTCCTGCAGGTTTTGTTTCGACAATTGACCGTAATTTTCGAACTTGCCTGTTCGATAATATACGTCACCGCCATTCTCATATGCGAAACCTTTGTCAACCAATTCACGGATAAAATCAATAATCAGCGGCATATTCTCCGTTACTCTTGGATTACTGCTGGCCTTAGGGATTCCAAGTCCTTCAAGGTCCGCATAATAAGCGGCAATAAATTTCTCTGCCACATGTGGAACATCGGTACCCAGCTGCTCTGCTTTGCGAATCAGTTTGTCATCCACATCCGTAAAATTCACGACATAATTCACTTCATGTCCAGTTTGCTCCAAATATCCGCGAACGGTGTCGAAAAAGATCACCGGACGTGCGTTCCCAATATGGATGTAGTCGTATACGGTTGGTCCGCATACATACATTTTCACTTTGCCAGGCTCTTGTGGTACAAACTCCTCTTTGGTACGACTCATCGTGTTATAAATCTGCAGCGCCATAGTCACTTTTCCTTTCGTCCTAAACTGCCTTTACTATATTCCATGTTCTATGTTTACTTATGCATTTATGTGCATTTTTCGGATTCACGCGTATTTTGCAGCGTACGCACTTCCTCCTGCAGACGCTCAATTTCGCGCTGCATGCTGCGCAGGGAATCAATAACCGGATCAGGCAGCTGCTGATTGAGACGATCCACCCGCCGACCATCCTGCTTGACGATTCTTCCGGGAATTCCCACCACCGTGCTGTTCGCAGGTACTTCCTTTAACACAACGGAGTTAGCTCCGATGTTGCTTTGATCCCCTACACGAAACGACCCCAGTACCTTGGCACCAGATGAGATAACCACATTATTACCAATTGTCGGGTGTCTCTTCCCTTTTTCTTTTCCTGTTCCACCCAGCGTTACTCCTTGATAGATTACGACATCGTCACCGATCTCACAGGTCTCCCCGATGACAACCCCCATACCGTGGTCAATGAACAACCTTTCGCCGATGGTTGCCCCAGGATGAATCTCTATACCTGTCATAAACCGGCTTACCTGTGATATGAACCGGGCGAACGAGAACCATCTTCGTTTGTATAGATAGTGGGCAAATCGATGGGCCCATATTGCATGCAGCCCAGAATACGTAAATACCACTTCAAACCAACTCCGGGCGGCCGGATCATTTTCAAAGACCGTCTGGATATCGGATCTGATCTTTTTGAACATGCTCGTTCCCCTCTTGTTCAGGTCCTCGTCCTCCGGGTTTGCCGGACGGCGCGTTCCTTGGTAGTATACTGCGCACTCGCCTAAACAAAAAACGCCTCTGCAGCACGAAGCTGCAGAGGCGTTAATCGCGGTCCCACTCTGCTTGGTTCATTCTTCAATCTTGACTGAAATGAATGAACCCTCTGGCGGCTCGGTAACGGGAACCAGTCGTCGCCATCTATCCTGACGTTTTCCTCATCTTGTTGACAGAGGCGGGGCCGGATTCGACGGTGCAGCTCACGGGTGCATTTCGGGCTGCTGGACAGTGGACGGCTCGCAGCCACCACCCGCCAAACAGATCTAATACCTGCTCGCGTGCGGGGCCATCCTCTCTGGGTCTGTCCGGATCAGCTTACTTCTCCCGGTCTTTGCTGTTCTATATGAACGTATTATGACAATTCAACCTTGTGTTGCTATTATAGCGAAAAGCCTTCTTACTGACAACCAGCAGAATCCAATTCCATAAGTTGAACTAATGAATATTTACACAAGCACTCCGATGACAGAATAACCTTCCAATCGCTGTTATCCCCAGATTTTTTTGATTCCCTTTTCCAAAGGGAAAATCCGGTGATAAGCGTATGCTTCCGATGCAGCTTTCTTGCAGAAAGCTTTTAGGCGAGCGCTTCGCTTTTTCAGGTTTTTTCTGTCCTCTCCGTTTCTGTGTAAATGATTAGCTCCACTTATGAAATACCAGGCGTTCTCACAACGCTTGTTTAAGCACCTTTCACCTGTGCCAGCAAACGCTCTATGACAGTGTCACGGCCCAGCAGCACAATGGTCTGATTGAGATCACGTCCATGTGTCTGTCCAGTCAAAGCAACGCGGATAGGCATGAAGAGCTGTTTGCCCTTGAAGCCTGTTTCCTTCTGCACTTCCTTGATCAATGCAGCCATTTTGCTCGGCGTAAATTCGTCACTGGCCTGAACCTTATCAGCAAATGCCTTCAATACCGTGGGAACCTGCTCCTCAGCAAGAACCGCAGCACCCTCACTTTCCAGTTCAACCTCTGGACGGAAGAATACCTCGGACAGTTCCACGATATCGGAAGCTGCTGTCATCTGCTCTTGATAGAGATGCACGAGCATATGCGCCCATTCTTTTTGCTCAGCAGACAAGTCCGCAGGAAGACGTCCTGCTTTTTGGAGATGCGGAATCGCCATCTCGGCAATTCGTGCCGGGTCAGCATTTTTGATGTAATGGTTGTTCAAATGTGCCAGCTTATGTGTGTCGAATACAGCCGGACTCTTGGACAGACGCTTCGTATCAAAGATAGAGATCAGCTGCTCCTGTGAAAAAATTTCTTCTTCCCCTTCAGGCGACCAGCCAAGCAGGGAGATGAAGTTAAACATCGCTTCCGGCAGATAGCCGAGCTGATCATACTGCTCAATAAACTGAATGACGGATTCATCGCGTTTACTCAGTTTTTTGTGGTTTTCGTTCACGATCAGCGTCATATGACCGAATTGCGGCGGCTCCCAGCCGAGCGCTTCATAGATCATCAGCTGACGCGGCGTGTTGGAGATATGATCCTCCCCGCGCAGCACGTGGGAGATCTTCATCAAGTGATCGTCCACGGCAACGGCATAGTTGTACGTGGGAATGCCGTCCTTTTTCACAATGACAAAGTCGCCTGATTCCTTGCTGTTGAACGAGATTGTGCCTTTAACCATGTCGTTGAATGTGTATGTGCGATCTGCAGGTACACGGAAACGAATGCTCGCCACGCGGCCTTCAGCTTCAAATGCCTCGATCTGCTCTGGTGTCAGGTCACGGTGTTTGCCGGAGTAACGCGGGGTCTCTCCACGAGCTGACTGCTCTTCGCGCTCCTGTTCGAGTTCTTCTTCCGTGCAGTAGCAGCGATAAGCCAGACCTTTATCCAGCAGTTCCTGCGTATATTTGCGATACAAATCCAGACGTTCCGTCTGACGGTATGGCCCGTATTCTCCGCCTACATCAATACTCTCATCCCACTCGATGCCGAGCCATTTCAAGTATTTCAGCTGGCTTTCTTCTCCGCCCGCAATGTTCCGCTTCACGTCCGTATCTTCGATACGAATGATAAATTTTCCGTTATTATGTTTGGCATACAAGTAGTTAAACAGTGCCGTACGAGCATTGCCGATATGCAAATGTCCCGTTGGGCTCGGTGCGTAGCGCACCCGAATTTCTGCGCTCATATGATCCCCTCCGTCTCTAATTGGTTGATATTATCACACACGTACCAGGCATACAACCGATTGGGCTGCAATTCCCTCTCCCCGACCAGGGAACCCAAGCTGCTCTGTTGTTGTTGCCTTCACGTTCACTTGTGTTACATCCGCTTCCAGCGCTTTAGCGATCACTTCAGCCATCTGCGGGATATACGGCGCCATTTTAGGCTTCTGGGCAATAATCGTTGAATCGATATTCCCAAGCTTATAACCGCGTTCCTTCACAAGCTGCCATACATGCTCCAGCAGTTTCAGACTGTCGGCGTCCTTGAATTCCGGATCGGTATCCGGGAAATGTTTGCCGATGTCTCCGAGTGCCAGCGCACCAAGAATCGCATCACTAATGGCATGCAGCAGTACGTCTGCGTCCGAGTGGCCCAGCAGCCCTTTTTCATAAGGAATCGTTACCCCGCCAATAATACACGGTCTACCTTCCACCAGTTGGTGAACGTCAAATCCTTGTCCTACACGTATCATCGCTTCTTCTCTCCCCCAAGCCAAAACGCGGCATACTGTAAATCTTCCGGTGTCGTTAGTTTGATGTTGGTATAACTGCCTTCCACAACCTTGACCGACATTCCCTGGCGCTCAGCCAGCATGGCATCATCCGTCCCCAGAAACCCGTCACGCTCCGCCGATTCATAAGCCTCCAGCAGGGAAGAAAGACGAAAAGCCTGCGGGGTTTGAATGCTCCACAGACTGCTGCGGTCAGGCGTCGCCGTAACGACACCTTCCGCATTCACTTGTTTGATCGTATCCTTCACCGGCACAGCCAGCACAGCACCTCCGCCCGATGCGGCGGCAGCCATGCAGTTTCTGATCTGCTCACGGGTCACAAAAGGACGCACCCCGTCGTGAACGAGGACGCCATCGGTACCGAGCGCCCGAAGGCCTTCATAGACCGAATGCTGCCTCTCTTTCCCTCCGGGGATGACGCGGACACGCGATTCCAGCTGGTATTCTTTTACCCATTTCAGGCATCGTTCAATATCTGCAGCTCCTGTAACCAGGACCATCTCGCGAATCTCGTCCAGAGCCGCAAATACTTCAAGCGTATGTATGAAAACGGGCTTGTCCTGCAGCAGCAAAAATTGTTTGCTTTCGGTTGTGCCCATGCGGGTTCCCCGACCAGCCGCTACAATGACAACGCCCCACCCTTTATCCATGCCGCAATCCCTGCCTTGTCTGTCAGTTTATCGCCGGGCAACAATTCATATCTGCTTCGATACCCATCATCGTTCAACGATACACTACCCATCATACCGCTTTATTGGGCTTTTTCCAACAGTTTCGGCTTGGCAAAAATCATTCGTCCCGCGGACGTCTGCAGTACACTCGTTACCAGCACTTCCATCATCATGCCGATATACTCGCGTCCACCTTCTACCACAATCATCGTTCCGTCATCCAGATAAGCGACGCCCTGCCCGTGTTCCTTGCCATCCTTGATAATCTGCACCATAATTTCTTCTCCTGGCAGCACAACCGGTTTCACCGCATTCGCGAGATCATTGATGTTCAGTACAGATACCCCTTGGAGTTCACAGACTTTGTTCAAGTTGAAGTCATTGGTGACGACTTTGCCCTGCAGTACTTTAGCGAGCTTCACCAGTTTGCTGTCCACTTCGGAAATTTCCTCGAAATCGCCTTCGTAGATCAGGACCTGCACATCAAGCTCCTTCTGGATTTTGTTCAAAATATCCAGACCGCGGCGCCCGCGGTTGCGCTTGAGCAGATCCGATGAGTCTGCTATATGCTGCAGCTCTTCCAGTACAAATTCGGGAATAACAATCGTGCCTTCGATGAACCCTGTCTTGCAGATATCTGCGATTCTTCCGTCTATAATGACGCTGGTGTCTAAAATTTTATGTTCTTCCATCCGTCGTTCTTCTTCCGCCTCGGGATGTCCCCACCGTCCAGACTTCCAGAATGCGGCCAGATCGTCTTTTTTGGCCATAGCCAAACTGTATCCTGAATACGCAGCAATGACCGTCAGAGCCACCTGCAGCACCTCTCCTGCAGTTCCCAGCCAGGCCAGGCAGGGATACAGCAGTAATGCAGCCAGCAGTCCGGTTACGATGCCTGCCGCACCAGCAGCCAGTTCGTTCATCGGTATTCTCGCTAAAGAATCGATACTGCTGTGCAATCGGTTTGCAATCATTGTGCCGCCAATCGTACATACGGACATAAAAAGTACTGCTCCCAGCAGTGTTGACACACCAGCCCCCAGCAATCCTGCTGACTGAATCCATTCAGCCATCCAGGGTATAGACTTTCCTGCCAGATAATATGCCGTGTACCCGAACCATGCGCCGCACAATCCAGTAAAAGTTAAAATGCCTTTTCTCCACATGAGTTCCTGCACCTCCTCAATCATTCTTCATTTTCATATCCAGTATGATCCAATTTTCGAAAAGCTAATCGCCCCTGCATGAAGTTTTTGGAAATGTTCCATTCGTCAGTTGAAAGTGAGACTTTTATTGGCATATAATGAATTCAATTCATATCCCGAGGTGAGTGGCAAAATGAGTACGCTAAGTTTACAGGCTTTTCAGGATCAAGTTTCCGAACTGCTGCTGCGTCATCGCAGCCTGATTGATGTACTGTCCAAGACAGGACAAGCCGGAGCCTCTGTTAACCGTGCTGTGTCCAAAGCCATTACCGAATGCGGCTGCATTGAGCTGCACGCCACCAAACAGCAATATGCACCCGAAAGCGGGATTTCTCAATCCAAGAGTCTGCTGGAAACGCATGTGGAAGGTGAATTGTGTGAGAATTGCAAAGAGGTAATCAGCTCCGAATTGGGGCGAAACCTGTTCTATATGTCTGCTCTCTGCAATCTGCTGGACATCAACATGGAAGAGGTCGTAAATCACGAATCACAGAAATGTTCAACGCTGGGCTTGTTCAATCTGTCCTAGTTAATTTGTCCGCTCCTTAGCATAGATCAGCAAAGTCAAACAAAAAGCACGTACGCTCCCTTTCAGGAACGTACGTGCTTTTTTATAATAATGTTCGTGCTTATGATGAAATGCGCTGCTTTTAATTGTCGGAAGGTCGGGAAGACTTCTTATTCTTGCGTTTCTGGGCACGATTGCGGGAAGCTGCTGTTCTCATGCTGTATCTCATGCCGTATAAGGCGTACAGCACCAGCGGGATAAAGATCAGTTTCGAAAGCTGATCCGGGAAAAGAACAGCCAGCGCTACGGCCAGCAGCACAACCCAAGGGGCGATCCAGATCGCCTTGCGGGGCAATCCGACTTTTTTGAAATTGGGATATTTCAGCGAACTGACCATCAGATACGACAGCAACAGCGCAGCAATCATCATGCTGATCGGCCCGATATCTTTGTGAAACAAGGAAAGTGTAGCGAGTACCCCACCTGCAGCCGGAATGGGCAAGCCTGTAAAATACCCCGGAATACCCGGACGTACGTTAAATCTCGCTAATCGAATTGCACCACAGATCGGAAAGGCCGCCGTAGCAATCCAGGCAAAGATCGGCATAGCATCCTGAAATGACACCATAAAAATGATTAATGCAGGCGCTGCACCAAAGGAAATCATATCAGACAAGGAATCCAGTTCCTTGCCGAATTCACTCTGTGCATTAAGCGCTCTTGCCACCCGTCCATCCAGACCATCCAGCAGCATGGCAACGATAACCAGAATTGCGGCTGAACTGTATTTCCCGTTAATCGCCAGCAAAATGGCCAGCATGCCAAGAAACAGATTACCCAAGGTAAAAAGATTTGGAATGAATCTGGTTAACATATTGTTTCACCTCATTCATTAGAAGCCGTTAACGGCGATTCCTACATCTGTCTGTCAATAAACATCTGCTCCTGCAGACGTTTGAGTCCCTGCTTGATGGTGCGGGCGCGAACCTCACCAATGCCATCCACCTCATCGAGTTCTTCAATTGTTGCCATGATGACATGGGGTAATTGCTCGAATTGATCCACAAGATTATGAATAATTACATTAGGCAGACGTGGGATCTTATTTAATACCCGATATCCGCGCGGTGCAACCGAATCCTCAGACGTTGCCGCAGATGAAGGGTAACCGAGCAGCCGTACGATATGGTGAGCATCAAGAAGCTCATCGTCCGACAATCTTTTCAGGCCCATGATAATTTCGCGGATTTTGTCATCACTGTCGTCCCGGGCATAGTCTTTATACAGCAGCCACGCCTCTTCCTCTGTTGTACCCACAAGTTCTTCCATCTGCATGGAAATGAGCCTGCCTTCGTTACCCAGTTCATCAATATATCGTTCAATCTCCGTTTTGATCCGCAGCACCATTTCTGTACGCTGAATGACGTTAACCACTTCTGGAATCGTCACCAGTTCCTCAAACTCAGAGGCACTCAGATTTGTAAGGGATTGCTTCAGTACCGCTTTATACTTTTCGAGCGTTTGAATGGCCTGATTCGCTTTGGTCAAAATTACCCCGATTTCTTTAAGCGAGTATCGAAGTGTTCCCTGATACAGGGTAATAATATTCCGGCGCTGTGAGATAGATACCACCAGCTTGCCGGTTTGTTTTGCCACCCGCTCTGCCGTCCGGTGACGAATACCTGTCTCGGATGACGAGATGGAGGAATCCGGGATCAGCTGTGTGTTGGCATACAAAATCCGCTTCAAATCCTCACTCAGAATAATCGCACCGTCCATTTTAGCCAGCTCATACAGATAGTTCGGGGAGAAATCACAGTTAATCGAAAATCCCCCATCCACCACTTCCATCACTTCAGGGCTGTATCCTACAACAAGCAGTGCGCCCGTCTTGGCACGCAGCACATTTTCCAGACCTTCGCGGAAAGGTGTACCCGGTGCGATCAGCCTTAACAAATCATTCATATTGTCCAGTTGGCTTGAATCCTTCATCTTGTTATGCCCCCTAATCTAAAGCAACCGCTAGTGCATCTGCCACGGTATTTACACCGATCAGTTGTATCCCGCGAGGATGTTTCCAGCCCTTTAAGCTTTTTTCTGGTAAAATAACCCTTTTGAAGCCCAGCTTTGCGGCTTCTTTTACACGCTGTTCCGCCCTTGATACGGCACGAACCTCACCGGTCAGGCCAATCTCGCCAAAGATGACATCATCAGGCTTGGTCGGCACATCCCTCAAGCTGGAGGCAATGCTGACCGCTACAGCCAGATCGACCGCAGGCTCATCCAGCCTTACCCCACCAGCCACGTTCAGATAAGCGTCCTGTGTCTGCAGGAACATGCCCATCCGCTTTTCCAGCACAGCAATGATCAGATTTAAACGATGATGATCTATCCCCGTTGCCATCCTGCGCGGAGATGGAAAGTGCGTCGTCGAAATCAATGCCTGCAGCTCCACGAGCATCGGCCGCGTCCCCTCCATGCTGGCTACAACCGTAGATCCCGCTACTCCGAGCGGACGTTCAGATAAAAATAACTCTGAGGGATTGCCGACTTCACGAAGACCGTCTTCTCCCATTTCAAATATGCCGATTTCGTTGGTAGAACCAAAACGGTTCTTCACGGCACGGAGGAGACGATACGTATGATGCCGTTCTCCTTCAAAATATAATACGCAGTCCACCATATGTTCCAGCATGCGGGGGCCGGCGATGGCACCTTCTTTGGTAACATGCCCTACAAGAACTGTTGCAATGCCTCGCCCTTTGGCAATTCGCATGAATCTGGACGTACATTCCCTTACCTGCGCTACACTTCCTGGTGCACTGGTAACTTCGGGCAGATATACGGTCTGAATCGAGTCGATGACCAGAAAATTCGGCTGGATCTGATCCACCGCTTCCTCCACCCGTTCCATATTGGTTTCACACAGCACATACAGCTCAGGTGACAGTGCACCCAGGCGGTCTGCACGCAGTTTGGTCTGCTTCACGGATTCCTCCCCGGATACATATAACACACGCAGCCCCGAGTGGGTCAGTGCATGAGACGTTTGTAACATTAATGTTGACTTTCCGATCCCGGGGTCGCCCCCCACCAGAACGAGCGAACCGGGTACGATACCCCCGCCCAAAACACGGTTAAGCTCCCCGATTCCAGTCTGTACACGCGGCTCCTGACCGCTATCTATATCTATGATAGGAAGCGGTTTATCTTTACTGTCAAACAGAGGAGAATTTCTCCCTTGTGTTTTGACTACCGTTTCGGTTTCTTCTATCATCGAATTCCAGGACTGACAACCAGGGCACTTCCCGTACCATTTTGGGGCTTCATAGCCGCATTCTGTACATTGAAACTTGGTTTTTACTTTGGCCACTTCAGCACTCCTATAAATATATTATTTTATAACAGCATTTTGCATTATTCGACGAATTTTGCTCGCAGTCCTGACATGCAGGGTTACTAAAAGTTTACCATTGTTTGAGATTTTTCGTAAAGGTTTATCGCAAACTTTACACATGTTCCTGAAATTATCGCTGCATTCTTATTTATTTCTCGAACAGATCCATCCGGCATCTGACATATACAAAAAAAACCTCCCCGGTCGAAGCCGGGAAGGATTATCATACACCCTGCAGGTCTGCTGTAGTCAGCCGCGCAAGCTGTATTTATTTCGTTTCAATTTCCTCGTTCGATGGCACCGGTGCATCTTTCTTGGTAACCGACAATGCACCATTCTCTTCGTCAATAAGCAGGGAATCGCCTTTGGTCACATTACCCGTCAGCAGTTCTTCGGACAATTTATCTTCGATATGCTTCTGGATTGCCCGACGAAGCGGACGTGCACCGTAAGCAGGATCAAATCCAGCTTTGGCCAGGAAGGCCTTAGCGTTATCCGTAAGCTCGAAATCAACCTCATATTCGTTAAGCCGTTTCCGCAGTTCCTCACTCATAAGTGTAACAATCTCAGCGATATGTTTCTGTTCGAGGGAGTGGAACACGATAATTTCGTCAATCCGGTTCAAGAACTCAGGACGGAAGCTTTTCTTCAGCTCATCCATTACTTTGCCCTTCATGTTATCGTAATCTGCACCTGCATCGACAACAGCCGTGAAACCAAGGGTGGAGTTACGTTTGATCGCTTCTGCACCTACGTTAGACGTCAGGATAATCAGTGTATTGCGGAAGTCAACCACACGTCCTTTGGAATCGGTCAGACGACCATCTTCAAGTACCTGCAGCAGGATGTTGAATACTTCCGGGTGAGCTTTCTCCACTTCGTCCAGGAGGACAACGGAGTACGGTTTGCGACGAACTTTCTCTGTCAGCTGACCGCCTTCTTCGTATCCCACATATCCTGGAGGCGCTCCGACAAGACGTGCTGTGGAATGTTTCTCTCCGTACTCGGACATGTCAATCCGGATTACGGCATTCTCGTCGCCAAACATTGCTTCAGCAAGTGCCCGAGCGAGTTCTGTTTTACCTACACCGGTAGGACCGAGGAAGATAAATGAACCCATCGGACGTTTCGGATCTTTGAGTCCGGCACGTGCACGGCGAACGGCACGGCTTACTGATTTAACTGCTTCATCCTGACCGATCACTCGTTCATGCAGAATGGACTCCAGAGTCATCAAACGCTGCGTTTCTTCTTCCTTCAGCTTGTTCACCGGAATTCCTGTCCAGTTGGCAACCACTTGAGCGATATCCTCCGGCGTTACTTCGGAATCGGTACGGCCTTGTTTTTCTTTCCATTGATTTTTCGTGGTATCCAATTCTTCACGAATCTTTTGTTCTGTATCACGAAGCGCAGCTGCCTTTTCGAATTCTTGGCTCTGAACCGCAGCGTCTTTTTCCTTACGGATATCCTCCAAACGGCTCTCCAATTGTTTCAAGTTTGGCGGAATCGTGTATGAGTTCAGCCTTACTTTTGATCCAGCTTCATCAATCAAGTCGATTGCTTTATCTGGCAGGAAACGGTCCGTAATATAACGGTCAGACAATTTGACTGCCTGCACAATCGCTTCATCCGTAATTTTCACACGGTGATGGGCTTCATAACGATCACGCAGACCGTGCAGAATTTGAATCGCTTCTTCCGGTGAAGGCTGATCCACTGTAATCGGTTGGAAGCGGCGCTCCAGCGCAGCATCTTTCTCAATGTATTTACGGTACTCATCAAGTGTCGTTGCACCAATGCACTGCAGTTCGCCACGAGCCAGAGCTGGTTTCAAAATGTTTGATGCATCAATTGCACCTTCAGCTCCGCCTGCGCCAATCAACGTGTGCAGCTCATCGATGAACAGGACAATGTTACCGGCCTGACGAATCTCATCCATGATTTTTTTCAAACGATCTTCGAATTCACCACGATATTTGGTTCCGGCTACAACCGAACCCATATCCAGCGTCATTACGCGTTTGTCTCGCAATGTTTCTGGAATTTCGTTCGCAATGATTTTCTGTGCGAGACCTTCAGCAATAGCGGTTTTACCTACGCCAGGTTCACCGATCAATACCGGGTTGTTTTTGGTACGACGGCTCAGTACCTGAATGACACGTTCAATCTCCTTGCTGCGCCCAATAACCGGGTCCAGGTTGTTCTCTCTGGCGTAAGCGGTAAGGTCGCGTGCCAGACTGTCGAGTGTAGGTGTGCTTACGTTAGCCGGTGTGCCGTTGTGACTGGAGACAGCTTCACTGCTGCCCAGCAGCTGCAGCACTTGCTGACGTGCCTTGTTCAAACTGATACCGAGGTTGTTGAGCACACGTGCTGCAACCCCTTCACCCTCACGAATCAATCCAAGCAGAATGTGCTCTGTGCCCACATACGTGTGGCCAAGTTTACGAGCTTCATCCATGGACAGTTCAATTACTTTTTTCGCACGCGGCGTATATGCAATGTTCGTAGGCTGCTCTTGGCCGCGACCAATCAGCGTCTCTACTTCATCCTGAATTTTTTCCAATCCGAGTCCCAGGCCGATCAGTGCTTTGGCAGCAATGCCTTCGCCTTCACGAATGAGGCCGAGCAAAATATGCTCCGTACCGATGTTATTATGACCGAGACGGACAGCTTCTTCCTGCGCGAGTGCGAGCACCTTTTGGGCCCGTTCCGTAAATCTTCCAAACATCATATCTCCTGCACCTCCATGGTTTTGAATAAAACGAAGGGACTCTCACCCGAGTTCATCATCCTTCGTATTCTTCATATCATTTTTTTGGCAGCCATGCTGCGAATAAAATCATGGGTACTCCAGCAGAAGCGGAGACCTTATTATATAAAAGCCGCAGAAGCGGCATGAAACCGAAATAGTTTCTTGAATTTTAGGTAGAGTTTACCCAGAACTTTTAGCTGCATTGATCGTATCACGAATTAACTGAGCCCGATAGATATCACGCTCATCGGTACGCATATCCCCATACGTTTTTTGCAAAAATCCAGGCTGTGTCATCACATTCAGCTCATTCATCACTGGAATGGACAGCCCATTCAGCAGTCCCAAGTCTACGCCAAGACGTACATCAGACAACCGCTGCGCAGCTTCCTTCGTGTCGACAATGGCCGCATGAGATAGAATTCCATATGAACGCATCACACGATCCGTAATACGTAATCTGGAATCCGTAATCAGCCGTTCTCTTGCTGTACGTTCATGACCGATCATCTGTAAAACGACACTGTGCAGATTTTCGATCACTTCTTGCTCCGTCTGTCCAAGTGTAATCTGGTTGGAGATCTGGAACAGGTTGCCCATCGCCTCACTGCCTTCACCGTAAATCCCACGCACCGTTAATCCCACTTGGGATACAGCGCTGAGAATACGACCGATCTGCTGGGTCATGACGAGTGCGGGAAGATGCATCATGACTGATGCTCTTACACCTGTGCCCACGTTTGTTGGGCAGCTGGTCAGATAACCTCTGCGATCATCAAAGGCATAATCCACGTGCGCTTCAAATGCATCATCTATAGCGGAAGCTTTCTCCCAGGCTTCTTTTACCTGGAACCCCGGATAGAGGCACTGGATACGCAGATGATCCTCTTCATTAATCATAATACTTACCGATTCATCTTCACTGAGGATTACGGCCCCGTTTCTCGATTCATTCGCAAGATTCGGACTGATCAGATGTTTCTCCACCAGCACACGCTTGTCGAGTTCGTCGATATCCGTCAGATCGAGTGTAGTAAAATCTCCAAAGGCGTGTACGTCATCGTACTGAAGTACTTCGCTCAGCTTATTCAGCACCTCTTCCGATTGCTCACCCGAAGCCAGCATGGGAAACGGGATATGCTGAAGATTACGTGCAATCCGGACACGGCTGCTGATGACAATCTCAGAATCAGCCGCATCGCTGCGCATCCAGTCACTGAGCGCCTTCTCTGTAAAGCGCAGATTAGGCATTATGCTTCCCTCCTACTCATGACAAACTTTACTCCTGAGCTATTCCTTTTTCAAGTTCCCTGATTTGGTCACGTATCTGAGCAGCCTCTTCAAATTCTTCTTGAGCAATGCTCTGCTGCAGATGCTGCTTCAGATCGGCGATCTGCCGTTTCACTTTGATACGTCCACCTGCTCTGGCAGGAACTTTACCTACATGTGATGTACTGCCATGCACTCGTTTGAATAACGGGTCCAGGCGGCTGTCAAAATATTTGTAACAGGAACTGCAGCCAAAACGGCCGATTTTACTGAACTGGGCATAGGTCATGCCGCATTCTTCACACTGCAGCGCCTTGGCAGGTGCTGCACTTTTGCCTGCCGGATCAAAATCAAGCAGACCGGACAACAGATTGTGAATCGAAAATCCTCCTGCTGTTCCAGGAATCATCTCGCCCTTCTCACGGGCACATGACTCACAGATATGGAATTCCGTCTTCTCTCCATTTACAATTTTCGTAAAATGCAGTGTAGCCGGACGTTTATTACATTCTTGGCACAGCATATAGATGTACCTCCTTTGATCCCGATAGTTTTCATTTACCGAGCAAAGATATTAGCATCGCCTTCAACATTCTGGCACGAATTTGATCCCGGTAAGGAAGTTTGACCATTAGAACCTCTCTCGACACAGCTGCACGCATCAAACCGGCTTCCCGCTTGCTTAAAAAACGCGCTTCTTCCAGTTGATAGATCAGCCCTTCAGCAGCAGTCTGTCCAATCTCCTCACCAATACTATGATGCAGATGATTATGCAGTGCTGATTGGGCAGGCAATTCAATGCGCTGTATGCGAACATATCCACCGCCGCCGCGTTTACTCTCTACCAGGTAACCTTTTTCAAGAGTAAAACGGGTGCTGATGACATAATTGATCTGGGAAGGTACACATGAAAACTGATCTGCCAGATCATTACGCTGAATTTCAATCATTCCTTCGGGACTTTCATGCAAAATACCCTTCAGATATCGTTCGATAATATCAGAGATATTACGCATCCAATCATCCTCCACTGTCTGAAACGTTAAGTCAATAAGGACCTGCACGCCCCCACAGAGTACACCTTCTCCACCCATTTAACCATTCAGAGAAACAGCGAATCTTGCTGACTGAGGTGCTAAACAGGAGAACAAAGGAAGCACGAAGGTCCTTTAATATCCCTTGATCTTCCAAATGACTTGTATCCGAAATACGATACTTTTCATTCATTAGAGAGCAGTAAGAGAGCGCGACATCCTGTCATAGGTGAAATCATTATTATTCAGCCTTCAGTTGACTTTGACTTTCTTTGACTTTATATACATTATAGCATATTTTACTGGTTTGCCAAGTGGGGGCACTATTCATTTTTTACGATTTTACACGAAATATTCGCCTGACACAAAAAAACCTCTCCCAAATGTCAGGAGAAGTCTGATTGTCTTACGATTACCCTCTGAATCTGCCCGGTCTAATCCGGCTGAACAATATACCTCTTAGAAAAAATCAAGCAAATAGGTTTCACGCTCCGGAACCGCCTTCTCCAGCGCTTGGACCGCGGCAGCTGGTCCTTCCAGTCTGCCGATCTGGGCCATCTCTGCCGGTCTGCGATATCCCATTAATACCGCCGTGAGCGATTGAATGTTCAGGCGAAGCGTCTGATCTTCCTGACCAACATGCTCTGATCCGGACTTTTTCCATATCGAAGCTGTTCCGTTCATTGCCACATTCAATTCCCATACCCCTTCATTCCAAGGAGCATAGGCATCCTCAACCTCAAGCAAAATCTGTACAGGTGAGTCCTGGCTTGCAAAAGGGTACTGCGAAATGAACTGCTCCACACTTACGATTCGCGCCATAAAGTATGGTACAATCTCCTGCTGGATCCGAGGATTGTCCAATTGAAAAGCAAGCATATCCCGTGCAGGTGCCTGCAAAGTCACTTCATCAACCATGGAATCATGATTAGATATGAATGTCCATAGTCCTTGTCTCGCCTCTTCGTTGAGATGAATCATCTCACCAATTGTAAATTTGCCTTCCTTAACTTCGTAAAGTACATATCCCTGTGGTACACCCGTCTCGTCAAAGTAAACAGCCCGCTGGCTTCCTTTTTTGACATAAACTGAATTCGTCCACCAAGCGTCATCACGATTCAACGTTCCGTTGTAACGCGCTGCATAGACATTGTATACCTGCTTCAATACAGCAAGCTCGGGATTATTTCGTTTAATCACACCTGGCGTCTGTTTTTTAGCTGGCAGTTGGGAAGTCGTCAGTTTGTATTTCTTATATTCAACGTAGGTTTCCCATCCATACTTCCGATAGAACGCAAATGCAAACGGATGCAGGAAGGACACACTCTGCTTATTCCGATTCATCTCTTCCAGTGCATACTGCAGCAGTCCTGCTACCCAGCCCTTTCGTCTGTATTCCGGCCAAGTGGCTACACCCGCGATGCCGCCCATCTCAAACGATCTTCCATTTATATAGGTTTGAAAAGGAATAATCTGAAGTTTGGCCCCAACTTGGCCATCTGCATATACACCCAGTACATTGTGTGCAGCAAATTCCTGACGGCGTCTCTCCAGCTGTTCCTCTGTCATCGTGAACTGGAAAGCATATTCGGAAAGAGCCATACATGCCTCATAATCGTCAGTTGTTAATTTGCGAAGTTCCATATGATCCTGCACCTCATTCTCTTGTAGTGTAAGCCCATTTCTTGTGAAAAGGTTATACGATGCTGCTCCATACATTTGAGTTTGTCAGAGGTTACTCATAAAGTCAAACAGGAGATGCATGATGCATCTCCTGAAAAAGATATATAAAATAAAAACCACCACCGAACATCATCGGCAGTGGTTCTTTGCTTGGCGGCGTCCTACTCTCCCAGGACCCTGCGGTCCAAGTACCATCGGCGCTAGAGGGCTTAACGGTCGTGTTCGGGATGGGTACGTGTGGAACCCCTCCGCCATCGCCACCAAACGAGGGTTGGATCGAAGTTGTACTTCTTTCCATTCAGTTGAAACTGAAAACCAACCACACCTTAAGGGATGTACCGATTTTCATTTCACTATTCAGAGTGTTGTTCTCTGAAAACTAGATTCGAAACGAAACTTACGCGACTTAAAACCTGCTATTGGATAAGCCCTCGACCGATTAGTACTGGTCAGCTCCATGCATTGCTGCACTTCCACCCCCAGCCTATCTACCTCGTCGTCTTCAAGGGGTCTTACATACTGGGAAATCTCATCTTGAGGGGGGCTTCACGCTTAGATGCTTTCAGCGCTTATCCCGTCCGTACATAGCTACCCAGCGGTGCTCCTGGCGGAACAACTGGTACACCAGCGGTACGTCCATCCCGGTCCTCTCGTACTAAGGACAGCTCCTCTCAAATTTCCTACGCCCACGACAGATAGGGACCGAACTGTCTCACGACGTTCTGAACCCAGCTCGCGTACCGCTTTAATGGGCGAACAGCCCAACCCTTGGGACCTACTTCAGCCCCAGGATGCGATGAGCCGACATCGAGGTGCCAAACCTCCCCGTCGATGTGGACTCTTGGGGGAGATAAGCCTGTTATCCCCAGGGTAGCTTTTATCCGTTGAGCGATGGCCCTTCCATGCGGTACCACCGGATCACTAAGCCCGACTTTCGTCCCTGCTCGACTTGTAGGTCTCGCAGTCAAGCTCCCTTATGCCTTTGCACTCTTCGAATGATTTCCAACCATTCTGAGGGAACCTTTGGGCGCCTCCGTTACTCTTTAGGAGGCGACCGCCCCAGTCAAACTGCCCACCTGACACTGTCCCCGTACCCGCTTAGGGCACCAGGTTAGAACCTAGATACGATCAGGGTGGTATCCCAACGGTGCCTCCACACAAGCTGGCGCTCATGCTTCAAAGGCTCCCACCTATCCTGTACAGATCGTACCCAAATTCAATATCAAGCTGCAGTAAAGCTCCATGGGGTCTTTCCGTCTTGTCGCGGGTAACCTGCATCTTCACAGGTATTAAAATTTCACCGGATCTCTCGTTGAGACAGCGCCCAAGTCGTTACGCCATTCGTGCGGGTCAGAATTTACCTGACAAGGAATTTCGCTACCTTAGGACCGTTATAGTTACGGCCGCCGTTTACTGGGGCTTCGGTTCACAGCTTCGGATTGCTCCTAACCACTCCCCTTAACCTTCCAGCACCGGGCAGGCGTCAGCCCGTATACTTCGCCTTACGGCTTCGCACAGACCTGTGTTTTTGCTAAACAGTCGCTTGGGCCTTTTCACTGCGGCCCCCTCGTGCTATTCACACTACCGGGGCACCCCTTCTCCCGAAGTTACGGGGTCATTTTGCCGAGTTCCTTAACGAGAGTTCTTCCGCGCGCCTTAGAATTCTCTTCTCGCCTACCTGTGTCGGTTTGCGGTACGGGCACCTTCATCTGGCTAGAGGCTTTTCTTGGCAGTGTGAGATCATGACCTTCGCTACTGTAATTTTCACTCCCCATCACAGCTCAGCCTTACGATGTGCGGATTTGCCTACACATCAGCCTTACTGCTTGGACAGACATCCATCAGTCTGCGTCACTACCCTACTGCGTCCCCCCATCGCTCGTAACGATTTACGGTGGTACAGGAATTTCGACCTGTTGTCCTTCGACTACGCCTTTCGGCCTCGCCTTAGGTCCCGACTTACCCTGAGCGGACGAGCCTTCCTCAGGAACCCTTAGGCTTTCGGCGGATCAGATTCTCACTGATCTTTTCGTTACTCATACCGGCATTCTCACTTGTATAATGTCCAGCGCTCCTTACGGTACACCTTCAACCCTTATACAACGCTCCCCTACCCCTGGATCGACTTCACTCCAGCTTCGAAGTCCTGTGTTTATCCCCTGAGAAACATTTGGTCTTCCAAGATTTCAAACCTTGTTAGACAAAAATGTCCTTGTGGTAAACACCGCCTCAAAGAAGCAGTGAAGTCGATCCAAGCCATAGCTTCGGTGGTGTGTTTAGCCCCGTTACATTTTCGGCGCAGAGTCACTCGACCAGTGAGCTATTACGCACTCTTTCAATGATGGCTGCTTCTAAGCCAACATCCTGGTTGTCTGTGCAACTCCACATCCTTTCCCACTTAACACACACTTGGGGACCTTAGCTGATGGTCTGGGCTGTTTCCCTTTTGACAATGGATCTTAGCACTCACTGTCTGACTCCCGGAAGTAAGTCTATGGCATTCGGAGTTTGACTGAGCTTGGTAACCCTTGCGGGCCCCGCACCCAATCAGTGCTCTACCTCCACGACTCTGTTTTCCGAGGCTAGCCCTAAAGCTATTTCGGGGAGAACCAGCTATCTCCGAGTTCGATTGGAATTTCTCCGCTACCCCCACCTCATCCCCGCACTTTTCAACGTGCGTGGGTTCGGGCCTCCAGTGCGTGTTACCGCACCTTCACCCTGGACAGGGGTAGATCACCCGGTTTCGGGTCTACGTCCACGTACTATGTCGCCCTATTCAGACTCGCTTTCGCTGCGGCTCCGGCTCTTCACCTTAACCTTGCACGGGAACGTAACTCGCCGGTTCATTCTACAAAAGGCACGCCATCACCCTGTTGACGAACAAGTTCGCAACATAGGGCTCTGACTTTTTGTAAGCACACGGTTTCAGGTTCTATTTCACTCCCCTTCCGGGGTGCTTTTCACCTTTCCCTCACGGTACTGCTTCACTATCGGTCGCTAGGAAGTATTTAGCCTTGGCAGATGGTCCTGCCGGATTCATACGGGGTTTCACGTGCCCCGCACTACTCGGGATCCGTCTCGGAGAGAATCAACTTTCAATTACAGGGCTTTTACCTTCTTTGGCGGGCCTTTCCAGACCTCTTCGTTTAACTGACTCCTTTGTAACTCCATGTGAGACGTCCCACAACCCCAAAGAGCAAGCTCTCTGGTTTGGGCTTCTCCGCGTTCGCTCGCCGCTACTGACGGAATCACTATTGTTTTCTCTTCCTCAGGGTACTTAGATGTTTCAGTTCCCCTGGTATGCCTCTGCACAACCTATGTATTCAGTTGTGAGTAACTGGATATTACCCCAGCTGGGTTTCCCCATTCGGACATCCCCGGATCAAAGCTTGCTTACAGCTCCCCGAGGCAGTATCGTTGTTCGCCACGTCCTTCATCGGCTCCTAGCGCCTAGGCATCCTCCGTGTGCTCTTAGCAGCTTAACCAGATTGCTCCGGTTTCGTTTGCTCGCTTCCCTTGTTTTGCTTACGCAAAGCCAAAAGTCGCTCCCATCCGATACCATCGCAATTGCATTTAACTACCTTATATACACTTTCACTTGTTGACACAAGTTCAGCTCGGATGATTGTTGTTCGGTTGCTTGAACCGATCCAGCATTCATCCCTAAAAGGAATGTTCTAATTCGCGTTTGTTTCGTTTCGATATCTAGTTTTCAAAGAACACAACAAATAGATGAAATTGTTTGGTGGAGCCAAGCGGGATCGAACCGCTGACCTCCTGCTTGCAAGGCAGGCGCTCTCCCAGCTGAGCTATGGCCCCTCAAATTCCATCAAAACTGAACAAATGGAGTAGCAACTTGATACTGCTTGCAGGTCCATTGAACCTGCATATTTGAATGTCTTCGTTGCAGAAGACGATTCTCCATAGAAAGGAGGTGATCCAGCCGCACCTTCCGATACGGCTACCTTGTTACGACTTCACCCCAATCATCTATCCCACCTTCGGCGGCTGGCTCCTTGCGGTTACCCCACCGACTTCGGGTGTTATAAACTCTCGTGGTGTGACGGGCGGTGTGTACAAGACCCGGGAACGTATTCACCGCGGCATGCTGATCCGCGATTACTAGCAATTCCGACTTCATGCAGGCGAGTTGCAGCCTGCAATCCGAACTGAGACCGGCTTTTTAGGATTGGTTCCACCTCGCGGCTTCACTGCCCGTTGTACCGGCCATTGTAGTACGTGTGTAGCCCAGGTCATAAGGGGCATGATGATTTGACGTCATCCCCACCTTCCTCCGGTTTGTCACCGGCAGTCACCTTAGAGTGCCCACCCGAAGTGCTGGCAACTAAGATCAAGGGTTGCGCTCGTTGCGGGACTTAACCCAACATCTCACGACACGAGCTGACGACAACCATGCACCACCTGTCTCAACTTTCCCCGAAGGGCACCTAACGCATCTCTGCCTCGTTAGTTGGATGTCAAGACCTGGTAAGGTTCTTCGCGTTGCTTCGAATTAAACCACATACTCCACTGCTTGTGCGGGTCCCCGTCAATTCCTTTGAGTTTCAGTCTTGCGACCGTACTCCCCAGGCGGAATGCTTAATGTGTTAACTTCGGCACCAAGGGTATCGAAACCCCTAACACCTAGCATTCATCGTTTACGGCGTGGACTACCAGGGTATCTAATCCTGTTTGCTCCCCACGCTTTCGCGCCTCAGCGTCAGTTACAGCCCAGAGAGTCGCCTTCGCCACTGGTGTTCCTCCACATCTCTACGCATTTCACCGCTACACGTGGAATTCCACTCTCCTCTTCCGCACTCAAGTCACGCAGTTTCCAGTGCGATCCGGGGTTGAGCCCCGGGATTAAACACCAGACTTACATGACCGCCTGCGCGCGCTTTACGCCCAATAATTCCGGACAACGCTTGCCCCCTACGTATTACCGCGGCTGCTGGCACGTAGTTAGCCGGGGCTTTCTTCTCAGGTACCGTCACCTTGAGAGCAGTTACTCTCCCAAGCGTTCTTCCCTGGCAACAGAGCTTTACGATCCGAAAACCTTCATCACTCACGCGGCATTGCTCCGTCAGGCTTTCGCCCATTGCGGAAGATTCCCTACTGCTGCCTCCCGTAGGAGTCTGGGCCGTGTCTCAGTCCCAGTGTGGCCGATCACCCTCTCAGGTCGGCTACGCATCGTCGCCTTGGTGAGCCGTTACCTCACCAACTAGCTAATGCGCCGCAGGCCCATCCCCAAGTGACAGATTGCTCCGTCTTTCCAGTTCTCTTCAGGCGAAGAAAACAAGTATTCGGTATTAGCTACCGTTTCCGGTAGTTGTCCCAAGCTTGAGGGCAGGTTGCCTACGTGTTACTCACCCGTCCGCCGCTAACCATCCGAGAAGCAAGCTTCTCTTCAAGTCCGCTCGACTTGCATGTATTAGGCATGCCGCCAGCGTTCGTCCTGAGCCAGGATCAAACTCTCCAATAAAGATGAATTTCGTCAGCGTAGTTAAACGCTGTGAAACTCATCGGGGTATTGAAAAGAGCGATAAGCTCATTTTGAATCTGACGA